>WRAD01000005.1 GCA_009780375.1 Bacillota bacterium | reverse complement strand
TAAATAGATAAATTAACATGTTTTAAAGGTTGTTGGCATGGTTTTGTTGCTTTTTTGGGGTTTTGTGTTTTATTTTGGGGTATGACGAATTTTGATATTTTTCCGCAGATGTGCAATTATGTTTTGGAGAAAAGAGGAGTTTAGGGGTGTTTTGGCTGGGCTTTTGAAGAATGCAAAAGATCTTGGGATTGATAGTTGTAACAGAGCAAGTTTTAAATAAATATCTTCCTGCTTTTAAAAAGTTGGCGGAGGAATGGTCTGATGGTTAAATTTTCAAAAGAGCGAGTTTTATTATTAAGCATTTAAGAGTTCCTTTGCATGTGGCAGGGGGTGAATTTTAGTAGTTTATCGAAGTGTCTTTTTGAGTATTTGTTTGATTTTGGTTTGGTGGTTATATTTGGATTTTTGAGTGCATATGTATAGGGCATATCGAATTAAAAGGAGGTCGTTCATGAGAAAAGGTTTGTTTACCGCCATTGTTGTTCTTTCGGTTGGTATTGCTATGACACTTGTTGGAAGCATACTTCTTGGCTTTGCAGGTTCTGTGAGTGTGACAACATTTGACATGCAACCATTGTCTGTTGCGTTTTTGATGCTTGGGATACTTGCAACAGTTCTTGCGGGAGTTGCATTTGTTGCAATGAGTGTTGCAAAGGCAATCAGGGAAAACAATGACGACAAGAAATGATTCAAATGAAAATTCCTGGAATGGAACAAAAGCATCTTACGGTACATTTAGAAACCCGACCATTGGTCGGGTTTTCTTACAATATAGGAACTATCGCTGAAATTTTTGTACTAGGATCTCGGCTTTAATGCACCGCTTGTGTGCTTTTGTTTTGCTCTAGGAATTATCGCTAAGTTTTTGCGGGCATAATTCCGCTTAGCATAGTTGCCCAGTGGTTGAGTTTTTCAGTGTGGTTCATTTCGTCTGAGATTATTTCGCGGATGTCATCGTAGAGTTTTTGTGGAAGGCCAGGCATTGCAAGGATTTGCATATAGCCTTCGATTGCCTCTTGTTCACCTTTGTTGTTCATTGCAACGATACTTGCAAGTGCGTAGTTGTTCATCATTAATACCTCCTTGTGGTTAAGAAACTTATATGTGTGTTATGGGGATTTTGTGAAATGTTGAGGTTGATAAAATGATTTATATTTAGTATAATTGTTTATTCATATGACCCCTTGCATATGGCGAGGGGTTTTGTTTGTTGACAAGATTTACGATATTAGGTATAATATGTAACATTGGGGGTGTAAGTGGTTTACAAAATAATAGGGATTAGATATACAAATGTGGAAATTGAAACGGTTGATGGCGTTAATTATGAAACAGGTGTTCGTGAGGAGGTTGTTGTTGACCCTGGTGATTTTGCGAACTTTGTTGTGCCGTATAGTGCAGAGAACCTTGAGGTGAAGGTTGACAGTGCAAAGTTTAATGAATGGATGCCGATACATTTGATGAATGGGGCGAGTTTTGAGAGGCTTGAGCGAATTATATCAACACGGGTTTCTGGTATGAGGCAGATGCAACAAAATCCAACGTTATCAAAATATATTGGCAAATTTCTTGGTAGGCTTGGAGATCTTGCGGAAGAGGATCCAGATTATAAGGGTAGTTCTTTGAGTGCGATGGTTGAGGCGACCGGGATTCTTGTTGAGGAAATGCGTGTAATGGTTGAGGGTTATTCACCAGAGCAAATTGGAGAGGTTGTGGCAAGATATGGACGTGTTGTTGCGTCGGCAGAGGCTTTGCATGAGGTGATGTTTGGGAAACTTAATGAAGTAGAGCAAGGTGAGTGAGTTTGGGTGTTAGTGATATATCGTTCTAAGAAACTTGTGTTATGGGTGAATTTTGCTTGAGAATATTTGTGTGCTTGACATATGTGGTATAATGATAGTTGTTTTGAAACAAAGGAGTTTTTATGCTTGAGAATATTGTAATTAGGGGTGCGTCAGAGAATAATTTAAAGAATATTGATGTGACGATTCCGCGTAACAAGTTGGTAGTTTTGACAGGAGTTTCGGGGAGTGGTAAATCAAGTTTAGCGTTTGGTACGATCTTTGCGGAGGGGCAAAGGCGTTTTATGGAGAGTCTTAGCAGTTATGCGAGGCAGTTTCTTGGGCAGACGAGCAAGCCTAGGGTTGACAGTATTGAAGGATTGAGTCCAGCGATTTCGATTGACCAGAAGACGACAAGCCATAACCCACGGAGTACGGTTGGTACGGTTACCGAGATTTATGATTATTTGCGTTTATTGTATGCACGAGTTGGGGAGGCGCATTGTCCGACCTGTGACAAGAAGATTTCTAGGCAAAGTGTTGATCAGATTGCGGAACAGATTTTTAAGAATTACACGGGGAAACTTGTGATGATTGAGGCACCTGTTATACGAGGTCAAAAGGGTAGGTTTGAGAAGGAGTTGGACAGTTACAAGCGTAGTGGTTTTGTGCGTGTGAAGATTAATGGAAGTGTTTATATGCTTGATGAAGAAATAACTCTTGATAAAAATATTCGGCACAATATTTCAATTGTTGTTGACAGGATAACGGTGTCAGAGGATGAGAAGACGCGTATTAACGAGGCGGTTGAGACGGCGTTACGTGTTGCGAATGGGCTTGTAAGTATTGTGAGTGTGAACAATGGAAAGCAGATGGTAAATGAGGGACAGGTTGTTGGTGCCAAGCAGATTGATTCCCCTGTGACGGGAGAAGAGGAAGTTGAAAGAAGTATGCTTTTTTCTAATAAGTATGCTTGTGTTGAGTGTGGGATAAACATTGAGGAGTTAGAGCCGCGAAGTTTTTCTTTTAACAGTCCGTTTGGTGCGTGTTCAAATTGTTCGGGGCTTGGGTTTACTTTGGAGATTGATGAGAGTCGCATTATTCCAAATAAGGATCTTTCGATTGCAGAGGGTGCGATTGTTGCAAGTGGTTGGAATATGGAATCGGGTAAAGTTGCACAGATGTTATTGTCGGCATTTGTAAAGAAGTTTGGGGTGAGTTTGACACAAAGTATAAGTTCGATGAAGCCAGAGATTGTGCAAAAGTTGTTGCATGGATGTGAGGAAAAACTTGATTACAATTATACCGGTGCGATAAGTTGGGATAATCCGTATCAAGGAAATTGGGAAGGGATTATCGGGAATTTGAAGCGTCGTTATCGTGAGACGACAAGTGAGTGGATGAAGCAAGAAATCAGTAAGTTGATGATTAACTCGAAGTGTTCCGTGTGTTCTGGCAGACGTCTTCGAAAAGAAGCCTTGGCGGTTCGGGTTGGCGGAGGCGGACAGGCAGACACTGTGCGAGGGCGAGGATTAAATATAGCCGAGCTTACTTCTTTGTCTGTAAAGGATACGGTGAGTTTTTTTGAGAATTTAAAACTTGAGGGGAATAACGCAGAAATTGCAAAACCAATCATAAAAGAGATTAAAGCACGGTGCCAATTTCTTGTGGATGTTGGGTTACATTATTTGACGCTTGCACGGAATTCGGATAGTCTTAGTGGTGGTGAGAGCCAGCGTATTCGTTTGGCTACGCAAATTGGATCGGGACTTGTTGGAGTGTTATATATTTTGGATGAACCAAGTATTGGATTGCACCAGCGTGATAATCAGAAGTTGTTGAATACGCTTTTCAAGTTGCGGGATTTAGGGAACAGTTTAATTGTTGTTGAGCATGATGAAGAGACAATTATGGCGGCGGACTTTGTTGTTGATATTGGGCCTATGGCGGGCAAACATGGTGGAGAATTAGTGTTTGCTGGTACGCCAGAGGAGCTTGCGGAGTGTGAGCGGAGTTTGACAGGGTTTTATCTCAAGGATGCCTATAACACACAGCACATTCGGGAGAGTCGTGATCCATTGCCGTTTCAAGTTGGTGACCGCGGTTGGTTTGAAGTGAGAGGTGCAGCAGAGAACAATTTAAAGAATGTTGATGCACGGTTTCCAGTTGGCGTTTTGACTTCTGTTACCGGAGTTTCGGGGAGTGGGAAATCGTCTCTTGTTAATAAGATACTTTATCCAGCACTCTATAACATTTTGAACAGGACGGAACAATCAAGCCATAAGGTTACGCGTAGGGTTGGTCGACATGAGGAGTTGATTGGTGCGGAGTATTTTGATAAGATTATTGAAATTAACCAACAGCCTATTGGAAGGACTCCGAGATCAAATGCGGCGACGTATACCGATATGTTTGGGCATATTAGAGATTTGTTTGCGGCAACACGAGACGCAAAAGAGCGAGGTTTTGAAAAGGGGCGATTTAGTTTTAACGTGCGAGGTGGCCGTTGTGATCATTGTGAGGGTGATGGTGTGCGTAAGATTGAGATGCACTTTTTGCCTGATGTGTATGTGCAATGTGAGGTGTGTAAGGGACGTAGGTTTAACAGTGAGACACTTGATGTGCGATTTAAGGGGAAGAATATATTTGACGTGTTAGAGATGACGGTTGATGAGGCAGTGGATTTTTTTCAACATATTCCGCAGATTTATAAGAAGGTTAAAACTTTGCAGGATGTTGGTCTTGGGTATATCAAGTTGGGGCAACCTGCGACAACGCTTTCTGGTGGTGAGGCACAACGAATTAAGCTGGCGACCGAACTTACAAAATCGAGTACTGGTAAGACGATTTATATTTTGGACGAGCCTACGACGGGCTTGCATTCGTATGATGTGCAGAAGTTGATTGCGATTTTGGGGCGTCTTGTTGATAATGGCAATACCGTTGTGGTTATTGAGCATAACCTTGATGTGATTCGTGTGTCGGATTATGTTATTGATCTTGGGCCAGAGGGGGGCGACGAAGGCGGACAGATTGTTGCGGTTGGGAGTCCGGCAGAGGTTGCGAAGAATGAGACGAGTGTGACGGGGCGGTTTTTGTGAGTGATAAATCATTGTGTGTGGTAGGTGGATGAAATTATGAGTGGCAGGAATTATTTAACGGGCGGCAGAGGGAATTCGATGGCAGGAGAAGTTGTGGGTGGAAAGAGAAGTTATGAGTGGCGGCAGAGGGAATTAATAAACGGGCGGCGGAAGAAATTATTAAACGGGCGGCAGGTTGCCGCCCCTACATAAAAGGGTAAAGATATATGAAGATGGGTGTGAAGGATGATATATAGAGAAATGAGAAGGAGGAAGCCAAATCGTATAAAAGGATTTGATTATAAATTTGGATCGTTTTTTATTACAATTTGTGCACAGAAAAAGTTTGAGTTGTTTGGTGAAATTAAATCTGGGAAGATGAAGTTGTCAGAAATTGGTGAGATTGTTGAAAGAAAGATTTCACAAATTGAAATTGTGTATGAGAATGTGTTTGTCGGTTGTTATGTGGTAATGCCGAACCATGTTCATATGATTTTAAGTTTGGTTTATACGGATGCAGAATGTTCGAATCCAAATGTTTCGCAGATTATAAACCAATTCAAGAGGGCAGTTTCAATTGAAGCAACATTTTCTCCGTGGCAAAAATCATTTCATGATACTGTTATTCAAGATGAAAACAAATATAATAACATTATAAAATATATCAGTAAAAATATCGAAACATGGGAACAAGATGAACTTTATATTAGAAATTGTTAAATGGAGGGGATTACGAGTGGTAGTAAAATTAGGGACGGCGGAGGGAATTATTAAACGGGCGGCAGAGGGAATTATTAAACGGACGGCGTAAGAAATTATGGGCGGCGGAAGAAATAATTAAACGGGCGGCAGGTTGCCGCCCCTACATAAAAGGATAAGGATAAAGATTTTAAGGATAAGGATAAAGATTTTTTTGGGGTAATGAATTTGTTATGTGAAAATGATTAATTAAGGTAGAATAGAGTTAATGAAGAAGTACAATGTCGTGCCGATGATATTTGCGGTTGTGATGATGGTTTGCTTTGTAATGGGTGGGGTTTTTCTTGTTGTGGGTGACAGTGTTCGGGCGAGTACGGAAGATGGGAAGGATGAAGAAGTGGCAATGTCTTTGTTTGGTGTGGATGGATTGGTTAATGGTGTTATTGCAGCAACGATTTTGAATAATATTGAAGACGGATATTTTGCAAGGCCTTTTAGAATTTTTCCAACTGTTGGGGAGGGCTTTGCACATGATTTAAGTGAAACATTTTTTCGGGTTGCGTTCGTTGATGATGTGAACAGGCGGATTGTTATGTGGGCATGGGATACTTATAGGGATAGTCTTTATCATAATACAAGTTCTGTGACATATTCAAGTTCGTATGTGCGTAATCGGATTCTTGAAGATTTTGGTGTTATAAGAAGTCAAGTTAATGGTATTGATAATTATATTTTGCAGGCAGGAAAAGTAACGGCGGGGGCTTTGGTAAGTGACAGGATGTGGCTTGCATCTTTTGATGAGGTGAGGTCTGGTGGTTTATGGGGATTGACACCAGAGATGCGTTCAGGAAATCCGAATGGGTTCAGTGCGTTTTCGTGGCTTCGTTCTGGGCCTGGGGCAGAGACCGGAGTTATAACTAATACAGGTGGTACGACAAATATTCCTATTGCAGGTGTTGTTCATTCGGTGAGACCTGCGTTTTATTTGTGTTTTGATGGACTTGGAAGTGCGGCGATTGGGTATGAGTCATTGTCAAGGACACTCTTTGATGAGGATGGTGAAATTGATGAGGGAAAAGCGGCGATTATTTTTTCGCATGTACAGAACGTGGACAGGGGTGTTCCGTTTAGATTGTTTGCGGATGTTGGTGTAGATGAAAATGTGCTTCGGTTGTCTAGGATGTATTTTAGGATTGTAAATGTGTGTGAAGATAGTGATAGATTGACACTTTGGGCGGTGAGTGGTTATCGTAGTGGGCAATTTAATAGTATGGCCGGAAATAATACTTATGATGGTTCGGTTGTGCAGATGAATCTTGTTGAGGATTTTCAAAAGATACTTGATGGATTTGATGTTGAAGATTCGATTATTATGCCAGCCGGATTGGGGCAAGTTGGGGTTGATGCAGATGATTTTATTTGGTTGCCTTCGGTTGGTGAGGTTGGATCGGGTATTGGGTTAGGAGAAGCGGCGGTTGGTAATTGGAATCTTGGTGCGAAGCATAGGTCTTTTGATGTAGCCGGACTTGTTCATTCGTGGGCATGGTTGCGTTCGGCGGCGGGTGGACTTAATGTGAATTCTGTTGATTCTGGGGGTGGGGTTGCAAGTCAGGGTGTTACATCGACATCAATGGTGGTGCGGCCGGCACTTCATTTAAGATTGAGTGCATTTGATGTTGAAGAAGATGATTGTGATGATGAAGATTGTGAGAATGGATACACAAACGGCAATGGCAATGGAAACAACGGGAATAATGGTAATGATGGATATGAAAATGGTGACAAGAATGGAGGGAGGGCGTCGGTTCATCCGCTTGTGATTGTTGGATATGTTTTTTTTGGCGTGGCGGGAGTTTTTGTTATTGTTGCGGTTGCAATTTATGTTGTGAGGAGGAAGGATGTGAGTATGAAACGTACTTGATAAAGTGGATAATAATTGCTTACTTATGTTCATAGTTTTTTAATATCAACTTAATATCAACTTTTCCTTGCAATTTTTTGTAATTTTCTATATACTATTAGATAGTGTCCGTTAAGGGCGGTTTTTAATAAGGAGTTGTCTATTGTCAGTCGAACAGCAAGCAGGAAATCAGCGAGGTAAACTTGAATCTATTAAAGGGATTACCGGGAATTTACCACAGGTAAGCACCTTGTTATCACAATGTCGTGATACACGGAGTCGATTGGATGAGACACTTTCCAAATTACGTTTTGCAACGAGAGAGATTGCCTCTACGAGAGAAGAGGCAATAAGACAAGCCCAAAAACAGGAGCAGTATGCAGATCTTATCAAGCAACGGGAACAAGAGCGTAGGGTTGCAGAGGAGATAATAGATAAGAAAGCAGAAGAACTTCGTGCGAAAAGAAAGGCAGAGCAAGAGAGAAAGGTTGAGCCTGTTTCACCTGTTCCTTTGGTTTCGCCAACTTTGCCACAAGTTGGACAACAGACGGTATCAGAATCAGGTATAATAAAACTTCAGCCAAGTCGTGTTGGAAGTTTACCATCAAGATTTGAAGGGCGAGGGCCACATATTCCAGGGCAACGAAGTCAACAGCAAGGCGAGCGTCCACCATATGGTGCAAGACCAGATGGCAGGCCGAATTTTGGACAAAGGCCAGCAGGTAATCAAGGTACCGGACCAAGAACATGGACGCCATCGCAATCGCATACCGCATATGGGAGAACAGCAAGACCGGAGAGGCCGCAAGGTTCATTTGTACCAAGACCAGGTTTTGTACCAAGACCAGTTGGAAGTGGTGGATTTGGACACAGGCCGCCTGGTGCGGGTGGGTTTTCGCCTAGGCCATCGGGGCCACTTGGTGGGATTAAGCCGACCGAAAAGTTTCCACAAAAAGCCAACACATATGATGCACGTAAAAAGGGCAAGAGTCATGAGGGCGAGCGTTCTGGTGGTGGTTATGACAGACGGCAACTTCTTCGTCGGGGTATTATTGAAGAGCGTGATATTGAAGAGCGAATGCTTACGCGAATGTTTAGGAATAAGAAGTCAAAGGAGAATAGCGAAAAGAGCGGTGTTAAGCCTGTATCAAATATTATCAAGATTACGTCAAATGATATTACAGTTAAAGTGCTTAGTGAAAAAATTGGCAAGACAGGTGCGGAGATTATAAAGCAGCTTATGGTGCTTGGTGAGATGTGTAGTATTAATGATGTTATTGATTTTGCTACGGCGGAACTTGTTGCCGGTGAATTTGGACTTGTCCTTGAGCTTCATGCGGATAAATCGTTTGAAGAGCGTATGACAGATATTCATGCCGATTCGGTTGATGAAAAAGATTTTGTGCAACGTCCTCCGGTTGTTACCGTTATGGGTCACGTTGATCATGGAAAGACAACACTTCTTGATGCACTTCGTAAGACAAAGGTTACCGCAACCGAGAGTGGCGGAATTACACAGCATATTGGTGCATATCAGGTTTCTGTGAAAGGTAAGAAGATTACTTTTATTGATACACCAGGGCATGCGGCGTTTAACAAGATGCGTGCAAGAGGTGCGAAGATTACCGATATTGCAATTTTGCTTGTGGCAGCCGATGATGGTGTTATGCCACAGACGATTGAGGCAATAAAACATATTCAGAAACAAGAAATTCCAATGATTGTTGCGATTAACAAGATGGATAAGAAAGAAGCGAATGTTGACAGGGTGAAACAGCAACTTTCCGAGCAAAATGTTATTCCTGTTGAATGGGGTGGCGATGTTGAAATGGTGCCTGTGAGTGCGGCGAATGGTACGAATCTTGATACGTTACTTGAGACGATTATACTTGTTGCGGAAATTGGTGGTTACAAGGCAAATCTTAATAAAGAGGCGGCGGGTACGATTATTGAGGCAAAGCTTGATAAAGAACGTGGGGCGGTTGTTACTGTTCTTGTACAGAGTGGTACGCTTCGAGTTGGTGATACTTTGCTTGCCGGAACAACATATGGTAAGGTTCGTTTAATGAGTGATGAAAATGGTAAGGCTTTGAGAAAGGCGTTACCGAGTACGCCTGTGCAGGTGCTTGGGTTTTCTGAGGTGCCTAGGGCAGGTGATGCGGCATATGTTGTTGATGAGAAGTTGACAAAGCAAGTTGTTGCAGAACGTAGGGTGAAGGAAAAAGTAAGCAAGACAAAGCAATTGAGTACCTCTTCTGCGGAAAATGCGTTTGATGTTATGACCGATGCAGAGAAGACGCAGCTTCATGTTATTCTTAAGGGTGATGTTGCAGGTTCGGTTGAGGCGATTATTCAGACAATTAATACTATTACAAGTGATGAGGTGCTTGTAAATGTTATAAGCAGTGGTGTTGGTGCGGTGAACGATAATGATGTTTCTTTGGCGGATGTTACCGGGGCGTTACTTGTTGCCTTTCATTCGAAAACAACGCCGACCGCGAAGCAGCTTGCAAAAAAACAAAAGGTTCAAATTCACGAGTTCAAGATTATTTACGAGATTTTCGATTTCATTACAAATGAGATGGTTAAGAGATTCAAGCCGAAGTTTATTGACAAGTATCATGGTAAGGCAGAGGTTCGTGCGATATTTAAATCGAGTCAGTTGGGTCAAATTGCAGGTTGTATGGTTATTGATGGTAAGATTATACGTAATACAAAGATTAAACTTGTGCGTGGTGATACAACAGCGGAGCATCAACTTCACAGCCTTAAGATTGTTAAAGATGATGCCAAGGAGGTTGCAAAGGGGCATGAGTGCGGTATACGACTTGAAGGTAATCCACAGTTGCAGGTTGGGGATATTCTTGAATGTTATGGGGTAGAGCAATTGCCGATTATGTTTAATGGAAGAAAGTATGAGTTTTGAGCATAAAAAACAGCGGTCAGTTTCGACGGCTGCTTTTTCTTTTTTTGTTAATCTTTGAGATTAACATCAACAGTTTTAAGTGAATTAATGAATGAATCCAATCTTCCTGTGACCTTGTTTAGTCTGCGTTCAAGGTGTCGGTGAATTTCAGGCATTGATTCTATGCTGAGCTTGCAAAGTAGGTGTTCCATTTTGGCAGAAGTAATAGCAAATTTTTCTCTTTTTAATTGTGCTATCAGTTTTTGTCTTGCCGTGATGGACATTTCTTTTAAGCCATTCTCCATTCTTCTGTCGTAATGGTAGAAACGTTTGACAGTGTCTTCTAGTTTGGTTAGGCGTTCATTCCATAGCCTCAGCAATTGCTCTTCCTCTGGTAAGTCTACCAAGTCTTCAAATTTTTTGGGTAGGATCATGCTTGACTTTGTCCTTCGCATGCCTATCATCCTCTCTGTTTTTGATTAAGTGCAATTTTAGTATAGTTGATTAATATAGATTTGTCAATATTTGTTTGAATTTTTTGTCGGTGCTTTTTGTTACATTCTTATTATAATGTATGGTATACTTTGTTATTTGGGAGGTAATATGAGTAACATTAAGGTGCAGAGAACAAACAGTGACATTTTGAGAATTTTGTCGGTGACGCTAAGAGATAAGATGGCGACCGATTTTTCGTCGGTTACGATTTTGAATGTGGAGACGAGTGCGGATTATTCGCTTGCCCGTGTTCAAGTTGAGATTAGCGGGGAAGAGACAGAGAAAAATCAAGTGTTTGCGGAGCTTGAGAAAGCGAGTGGTTTTTTGCGGAATGAGGTGGCGAGTAGGGTGAAGTTGAGACAAACCCCGCAGATTCGTTTTGTTCTTGATAGAGGACGTGAGAATGCGACCCGAGTTGAGGAGTTGCTTGCACAGATTAATTCGGGTAAATAAACAATGAATCTTTTGTGTTTAATATTAATACTTGAGTCAAAAATTTGTTTTTGATAAGTGCTGTTTATTATTTGGCAAAGAACTTGGCAATACTTTGATATTGTGATATAATGATGTATTGTAAATGGATGAAATTAAAGATGTTAAGACGAATTTCAAGAATGCTTTTGCGTTGATGAGTGAAGCAAGGGCGATTGCAATTACTATGCACGTTCGTCCAGATGGCGATAGTGTTGGGTCTGCACTTGCAATTCAAGAAATTCTTTTTGGCATGGGTAAGAAACGGGTTGATGTTTTTGTTGATGGTGTTGCCCCACAGAATTTTGATTATCTTAAAGGGTATACTGGTATAATTGACGTTAATACGATTGATTTTGAGGCGTCGCCTGAGAGTCCGAATTCGCTTGGTATTAAAAAATATGATCTTTTCATTATTGTTGATACAGGGGACGAGCCACGGCTTGGGGCATGTTCGCGACTTCGTACCGTTGCGAAGAAGGTTCTTGTTATTGATCATCATCTTAATCCTACGATGGAGGCGACGACACTTGTTTCTAATCCAACGAGGGGCAGTGTTGGTGAGATGGTGTATGAGTTACTTGTTGCCAATAAGATTGAGATAACGCAATCAATTGCGGAGAGTCTTTATACCGCGATAAGTTCGGATACAGGACGGTTTTTGTTTCCAAATACGTCGCCATATACGCATCAGGCGGCGGCAAATTTACTTAAGGTTGGTATTAATAGTGTTGCAATAAACTATAATAATTTTCAGGTTTATGACAGTGATAAGCTTTCGTGTTTTTTAAAGGTGCTTCGACGCATTAAGTTTCATGATGATGGTGTTATTGCAAGTATACATCTTAATTATAGACTTGTTAAGAAATATGGGTTTAGTCAGGACGAGCGTCATAAAATGCAAGGATATGCGACCGATGCGCGAGGTGTTCGTGTGAGCATATTTATGACAGAGAAAGAGCGTAATGTTTTTAATGTGAGTCTTCGAAGTCATGGTGATACCAACGTTGCCGCCATTGCAAAGCATTTTGGAGGTGGTGGGCATAAGAATGCGGCGGGACTTGTTGCTTATGGAAAGTATAAGGTTCTTATTAAGAGGATACTTAGAAAGGTTAGAGAGATGGTGAAAGAACAAAAGCACCTAACGGTGCATTAAAGCCGAGATCCTAGTACAAATGATTGAAGCGATAATTCCTAGACTGGAACAAAGGCACCTTTAGGTGCATTAAAGCCGAGATTCTAGTACAAAAAATTTGACGATAATTTTTACAAATTCAAGTGTAATTGTGATAAATTGGTGTTGATGGATGGGATTTTAAATGTGTGTAAGCCACGGGGTGTGTCTTCGTTTAGGGCGTTGAGTATAGTAAAAAACAAATTGGCGGATGAACTAGGTATCAAGCCAAAGCAATTGAAGGTCGGGCATTTGGGTACGCTTGATCCGCTTGCGATGGGTGTGCTTGTTTTAATGTGTGGGAAGGCGACAAAGCTTGCGGATAAACTTCATTCGCCTTTTAAAACATACCAGACCCTTTTACACTTCTCAAAAGAAACAGATACCCTTGATTCGGAAGGACAAGTCATTGCGACCAGCGATGTCATCCCTACCAGAGAACAAATAGAAAAAATCATACCAGAGATGGTTGGGGATATTGAAATTGAAGTACCGAAGTTTTCGGCTGTGCACATCAATGGCAAGCGCGCCTATGACCTCGCAAGGCAGGGGATAGACTTCACCCCGCCGAAGAAATTTGTCAATATACATAGGTTTGAATTATTGGAGCAACGCAGTGAAAAAGAATTCTTTTTCGAAATCGAATGCCAAACTGGAACATATATTCGGAGTTTAGCAAAGTTGATTGCACAGAAACTTGGCACGGTTGCGTATTGTTTGGAAATTATCAGAACAAGGGTAGGCGATTTCAAAATCGAAGAAGCTAAAAGTTTGGAGGATGTCACAATAAGTGATATGATATAAAATATGAGCACAAATATTTTAAGAGTTTTTGAAAAATTAAAGAAAAACAAGAACATTAGCAACAAAATAACTTTGTCCGAAAACAAACAATCATTGGAGATTAAGTTCCACGGATTTTTACATGTGACTGTGTTCGACGAAGGTCATGAGTACACTGTCAGTACTAAGGAAACACACTGGCATCTTGATACAGATGATGAAGTTATAAGAAATCTGACTGAGATTGCTAACGGTGATATTGTGTTTATTAGGAACACAGGTTTGTTTGCACAAGGTATTAAAATCGTGATGCGAGATGAAATGGAAGCAATGTTTGGAAAACCGTTATTCGGGAGAAAAAACCAACGGATCTATACTGGTAACATGATTTTTAAGAGAGAGAAAGGACAGTGCTTTGAGTGGGAACTTATACCGACAGACCCACCCGAAGAATCAAGCACATATTTAATCCCACGGAATGAGCTAACAAGTACACTCAACTATGAGTTTCAAAAAGGTCAATACAAAATTGCAATTAAGAGCAAACATAGGCTTGCTGATTCATTATTTCTTTACGAAGATGACCTTGAGGGAATGATGCCATTTGCTTATTTTATCGAAGATTTTGACCCATACGGAGTTACATACTTGGACGCACAAAGCGGTGGTCGATTTGTGAAATATTTGCGTGAGTTCGCAGAACTGCTCAAAACTGGGAAAAGTGTCATTCAAATAGTCGAAGGGTTTAACTTTTACGATTCATCAAAAGATTGGCCGATGGACGAGGAAGCAAAACAGAATATGTTAAAAGGCAAGGGCTTTTTCAAGTATGGCAACTGGACAGAAGAAAAGATTTCACAAATGCTAATTGACAGCAAAAGGTATCACGAAGAAGGCCTAAAGTCACTCGACTCAGCTAAACTTCAAAAAACAGCAATCGTGTTATCCGACTGGATAGAAGAACAACTTGAAAACCATGGGAGGGTTTCAATTCTCGGGATTTGAACTTGTAACTTGTAATAGACTTCTTGAACATTTTGCGGCATATTGTTGGCATGAACGAAGAAGATTACATTCTAATTGACGAGAAAATAATTGCAGGAGTGCCAACAAAGATTTGGTTTCCGAAAGCGGAGTTTGAGAAAAGGTTGGTAAAAGGGTCAACGGCGCAAAGGTATACAGGACGCTTGTGCAATGGGGTGTGGAAACATCGACACTTGATAATGAAGGCGAAATAGTTGCGACAAGTGAGGTAGTTCCAACCACAGAGCAAATAGAGGTGATGTTATCACAAATGGTTGGTGAGATTGAAATTGAGGTGCCGAAATTTTCGGCGGTTCATATTAATGGTAAACGTGCGTATGATCTTGCACGAAAGGGGATTGATTTTTTGCCACCAAAAAAAGTGGTAAGGGTGGAGCGTTTTGAGATGTTGACACTTGATAATTGTCGTTTTGATATGGAGGCAATTGGTGAGGAATATGTGCATGTTGCAAATTCGCATTATTTTGAGGTTGAGTGTCAGACGGGGACATATATTCGAAGTCTTGCAAAGTTGCTTGGTGAGAAATTGGGAACGAAGGCGATTGCAAGTGTGATTATAAGAACGAAGGTGGGGGATTTTGATATAAAGGATGCGAATAGATTGGAGGCGGTCAGTTTGAAAGATTTATTGCCAGTTTGAAATTTGGGTATATAATTGAATGTTGTTGAATTAGTAACTTTGTACAACAGTATAGGTAGTGCTTTTGCAGGTGGCAAAGTTAAGGAATGAGTAAAACTTGTCAGCCAGTTCATTTTTGTTGTTGTGTGATGATTCCAAAAAGGCATTGAGATCGGCCATTGTTTCAAATATTACAGAATCTGTCCATATGTCGTCATTTGCAAGTAATTGGAATGAAACGTAGCCATTTTGCTTTGAAACATGTTCTTTGACTAGTTTTTCTATTGCGATTAAAAAGTCTGGAGCAGATGCATTATCTTTCAGTTTGTAGGTGTTTGAAAAGGCGATTTTAGACATAATATTAAATCCTTTTTTTTGAAAATGATTGCAGATTATTTGGTAGCGGGGGCCGGATTTGAACCGACGACCTTTGGGTTATGAGCCCAACGAGCTTCCGAGCTGCTCCACCCCGCGATGGATATATTTTCATACTATAACATTTTGTTTATAATGTCAAGGTTTTTGGTATACAAATTTGATACATAATGTGTCAAATTTTTTATGTGTATCGGACTTGTTAAATCATAACTTTAATGTATACTTGACATATGAAAAAAATCATTGAAATAATAGGCTGTTTACCTGTATACTTTTATAGGTTTTGTGTTCGTCCGTGGTTGCCAAAGAGTTGTGCTTTTACGCCTACGTGTTCCGAATATGCTTTGGTTGCGATTAAAAGACATGGGATAATAGTTGGTTGGTTTTTGGCATCGGGCAGAATACTTCGTTGTAATCCGTTTGCAAGAAACAATAAGGGGTACGAACCTGTGCCTTATAGACTTCGGTCGGGTGCAAAGTGGGTTGTTTAAGAAAATATTGAAATGTAGAGGTGAGGTTTTAGATGATGAGTGGAATGAATTTATCGGTGTATTTTCCAAGTGGGTCGGGTATACCGGGGGTTGTGTTTGATGCGTTGAGTTGGCTTTATTCAGGGGTGGGGAGTTATGCGGTTGCGATTATCTTGTTTGCGGTTATATTGCGTCTTATTTTTTCTCCGCTTGATTTTGGGTCTAAGTATTTTCAGAAGAAGAATTCTATTGCTATGGCAAAGATGAAGCCAGAACTTGCACAAATTGCGGCGACATATGCGGATAATCCACTTGAAATGAATAGGCAGCGAAGTGCACTTATGCGAAAGCATGGTGGTGGCATGGCAGGCTTTTGTTTATTTTCGGTGATTAATATAGTTATGGTGTTTGTTATCTTTATTTCTGTGTTTCAGGCGTTGGGTACAATAAGTAATTATAACGTTCATCGTCAGTTTGTCAATTTGAGAACAGAGTTTCATAATCAGATTGACATTAAGCTTGATTATCTTCGAGATGGTTGGATAAGTGAGGATTATGCATCGGAGTTTCCGTCGGTTGCGTATATCCCAGCGACACTTGGTGCGAATGAAATTTTGCATTATACGTATGATGATGGTGGAGTGTTAGGTGTGCATAATCCATATGAAGAAGTTCTTGAGTGGATTTTAGAAAATCCTTATCTTGTAAGTGCGATGCAGGCAGAGTTTAGACGGACAAGTACCGGCTTTTTATGGGTTGCGAATATTTGGAGGTCGGATACACCGTGGACCAGTCAGGTTATGGGATGGAATGCGTTTAGAGGTGCGGCGGGAAATAATCGTATTCTTTCGGGGGATACTTTGACGGCACCTGGATATGGTGTGGAAGAGAGTGCAGAAGAACGCAGTGATAGATTGGCGATGATACAAACGGAATACAATATGATTTTTGCCAATATTAGTGGCAGGAGTTGGAATGGGTTGTTGTTTCTTATATTGCTTGCAGGGGCTACGAGTTTTTTAAGTATTTGGCTTATGTCTAAGATGACGGCAAAGGTTAAGACGGAGACAAAAAAGGTTGAAGAAGAGGCAGGGTATGGTGTTCGTAGGACAACCACCACAGATGATGGAAAGCAAGTTCCAAGCCTTGATCCGGCGTCGATGAATAAGGTAATGAAGTTTATTTTTCCGGTTATCATGGTTGTGTTTACGATGATGGCAACGGCGGCACTTGCGGTGTATATTATTGCGGGTGCGGTTGTTCAGACGAGTTTAGGGTTTGCATTTAATTTTATAATTGACAAAATCATTAAACGCCAAGAGAAGAAGAAAGCAGAACGGGGTGAAGCAGGGCCAGATAAGGCGGTGATTAACCCTCATGCAAAGTATTTTAAGGGCAAAGGTCGGGTTGTTAATAAGAGTTGAAACTTGGATAAAAGAGTGATATAATTGTGGGAATCAAAAGAAGGAGAAGTATGTATGAAATCTGTTATAATTTCGGCAAAGTCGTTTGATATTGCACTTGAAGAAGCGATGGAGAAGCTTGGTTGTTCATATGGGGAGTTTGATCATGAAATAATTGAGAATGGTGGATTGTTTAAAAAGGGTAAATTCAAATTTACACTTAAAGAAGAGTTTGTTAAAGAAAAAGTTGGAGCAAAGTCGGATGTAGAAAAAAATGAGATGGCAGCAGTTGAGGAAAAAAAAGTTGTTTTGGATTCAAAGAAAAGTTTGAAGGAAGACCATTCAAAGGGTGTTGAGGAAGTAAACTTGTCAAGTGAGAAGAGTGCTTTGATTGAGAAGAAAAAAGATGTGGGTTTTGGAAAAGAAGTTGTTGTTAATGTTGGTGAACTTTCACCGAAACTTGAGGCGTGTTTAAGGTTTGTAGAGGGACTTGTAAGTGGGCTTGGCAATGATTTGAGGGTTACGACTACGGCAACGGACAGGGCGTACACAATTAACATCAATGGAGAGGATGTTGGCAGGCTTATTGGTAAGGGTGGTGAGGCACTTGACGCTTTGCAGGTTCTTGTTAGTTCTGTTGCGATAAGCAATGCGAATGGTGAGAGTAAGCGTGTTTATGTCAATATTGAGAATTATAAAGAGAGGCGGGAAGAGACACTTAAGAGCATTGCAAGTAAGAAAGCAGAGTACGTGCGAAGTTCGGGGAAGTCGGCAAGGCTTGAATCCATGTCACCACGTGATCGGGCAATCATACATAATGAGATTTCAAAGATGGAAGGCGTGAGGAGTTACAGTATTGGTGAGGGGAATGCAAGGCGACTTGTAATTGCACCAGCACGTAATGGTGAGGTTAAGCAAGAAGCAGAGTGATAGTGTTGTGTTGTCAACAAAAGTTGATGCCAGAAATAAAATTTTACAATTTAGGAGAAAAAAATGAAAACAACAAAAATCGTATGTTCAATTGGGCCAGTGTCGCAAAGTGCGGAAATGATTGAAAAGTTAGTAGGTGTAGGGATGTCAATTGCACGTGTTAATTGCAGTCATGGTGGTGACCAAAACCGTATTAATATTGAAACGGTGAAGGCGGTTCGAAAGGAAAAGAAACTTGATATTGAAATTATGCTTGATACAAATGGGCCAGATGTTCGTATTGGTACGTTTGAGAATGTGTCGGTTACCCTTGTTAAGGGTAATAAATTTACACTTTTGGCAAAGGAGTGTGTTGGTAATGAAAAACAGGTTTTTTGTGGATATGAAAAATTGCCTATGCGTGTTAAAAAGGGTGAATATATTCTTTTGGGTGATGGTGGAATTAAACTTGTAATCGAGGAAATTAAGGGTGATGATATAGTTTGTGCAATTGAAGAGGGGGGTGTACTTTCGGATCGTAAGAGTCTTTATGTACCTAATGTTGATCTTGGGATGCCATTTATGTCAGATCGGGATAAGCAGGATGTTAAAATGGGGCTTGACACTGGTTGTGACAGTATTGCCGCAAGTTTTGTTGGAAGTGTTAAAGATGTGAAGGAACTTCGAGATTTTATGAAGGAATGTGGGCGTGTTGTGCCGATTTATGCAAAGATTGAGAGTTCAGAGGGTATTGCGAATCTTGATGAGATTATGCAGAATGTTGAAGGGGTGATGGTTGCACGTGGTGATTTGGGTGTTGAATATCCACTTGAGAAGATACCTGCGTTACAGAAACTTATTATCGATGTTGCGAGAAAATACAACAAGTTTTGTATTGTTGCGACCGAGATGATGGAAACAATGAAAGATAATCCACGTCCGACACGTGCAGAGGTTACAGACGTTGCCAATGCGGTGTGGCAGGGGGCGGATGCGGTTATGCTTTCTGCGGAATCTGCGGTTGGCAAGCATCCAATTTTGGCAGTTGATTTTATGCGTCGTATTACAGATGAAGCAAGGCGTGGATTGTAATTGATATTTTGGTTCTTTGTATTAAATTGTTTGCAAAATTGATACAAGTGGCAATATAATATAGAAGTGATGAAGAGAATTTTTATCAAGTTCGGATTTATAGTTGTGTTTGCGATAATTTTAGGTGCAGTTTTTGCATTGCCAATGTCATTGAACGATGGTAATAATTTTCAGGTGGTTAGTGCATCACCAGAGGAAGGGTTGAAAGCAATTACGATGTCAACACAAATTAGATCAAATAGGCAGGTTGTTGTAACGGTTACAACGAGTGCAGCTGTGGATGTAAATTTATTTTATTTGACAGGTATTTTGACGAGTATACATGGTGCAAGTTATACGACAACAAATGGTGTTATATATGTTACGGCAGGTGAGAAGAGGATTGAAAACCCTAATGACATTGAAGAGTATACATTGTTTAGTTATGGCAAACGCTTTGTTTTTTCGGAAACCGGAAATAATCAGTTTAGGCTTGAGATTATATTTGATAATCTTCAAACGTATGCCTATTTTAATGAAATAGATCTTTTTTTAAAGAGGCTTGTTCGTCTTGATGGGGTTACATATTTGCTTGTGGATGATAATGATGGTGTTTATATAACGTCTGGGTTATTTACCAGGCGACGATATGTTATGTTAGAAAATCCTTTTAGTAGAATGTTTTATGGTACCCAGACGAGGATGGGTAATATTTTTACGCACTTGCAGGTTCAAATGAATGTGCCTGATGGTGAACTTGTGCTTGTATATCGTCAAGATTTTACCGCACGGCGTTCAAGTACAAATGCGTATTATTCCCAGAGGTTTATTGACGGGTGGCGTCATAATTTTGTTTTTGCAATGGATGAAATTGATATATGGACAGATTTAATATTGATGGATAGGATTCCAAATACACCGATTTGGTATGGTATTGGGATAGGTGCAACGATAATTTTTATGTTTGGTGTTTGGATAGTTTTTAGACCAAGGAAAAAGGTTTTTGATATTAATCAACCAAACTTATATTCGCCCCCAGTGCAGACAGATCTTTGACAATGTCTTCGTGTCCGCGATATACAAGTTCTGCGTTTTCTATGATGGTTGTACCTTTTGCAACCAGTGCGGCGATGACAAGTGCGACGCCACCGCGAAGGTCAGATGATTTTACCTTTAATGGGTTTTCTTGTGTGCCACCACCAAGTGAGGTTGTTCCATTGATTGTTGCGGTGCGTCCTTTTATACAAATTCTGGCACCGAATTTTCTGAGTTCGTCTAGGCAGGTGAATCTGTTTTCAAAGAGGTTTTCGGTTATTGTTATATCACCTTTGCTTATTGTGCTTAGCACCGCGAACTGGCTTTGCAGGTCGGTTGAGAAACCTGGCCAGGGGCTTGTTTGAAGGGTTTGCAGATTTTTATAACGTTTGTCCGCCCTTATATGTACTTTGTTGTTTTGGATACTTACATCGATTCCTTTTTTTTCAAGTTTTTTGATAAGTGAAAAATTGTGTTCAGGGCGGACATTTTCGAGTGTGACATTGCCACCAGTAACCGCGGTTGCTATCATGTAACTTGCGGTATTTACTCTGTCGGGGATTGGGGTATATTCACAACCATTGAGCCGTTTTACGCCGTGGATTGTGATTGTGTCTGTTCCTTCGCCGACGATACAGGCACCGCAGCGTTTTAAAAAGTTTACAAGATCGATAACTTCGGGTTCTTTGGCAGCGTTTGAGATTTGGATTTTAGCGTTTCCAAGCACAGAGGCGAGAATGATGTTTTGTGTAGCACCTACGGATGGAAAGTCTAGATAGATTGAGGCATTTTTTATTTTTTTTGTATTGCATTGAATGAATCCTGCGCCGGTTTTTGTTGCTATGCCCATATCTTTGAGGGCAGAAATATGTAGGTCTATTGGGCGTGTTCCTATTTTACAGCCACCTGGGAATGGCAAACGTGCGGTTTTAAAGCGTCCTATAAGACTTCCTAGTAATAAAAGACTTCCTCTGATTTTTTTTGCTTCTTCGTTTTTGACTTCGCTTAGTACTATACTTGAAGTGTCAAGATGGACTTTGTTGCCTTCCCACCAAATTTTTGCACCAAGTCCAGACATTACCATGAGGAGTTCTTCGATATCAGAGATTTTTGGCACATCGTTTATCACGGTTTTGCCATTTATAAGGGCACAAGCGGCCAGTATTGGCAGGCAAGCGTTCTTTGCCCCACCGATTCGCAAATTTCCAACGAGTGGATTTCCACCCTCTACTCTGATTTTCTTTGACATATGTAAAACTCCCTTAAAATTATGTACTTATATTAGTGTATGGTGAGTGGGGTAGAGTTGTTAGTGTGGATATATTACGGTTTGGTGGTGTGTTATAAATGACAAAATAAATTAAGTTATATTGGATAAGTCTTTGACATTATCTTTACAAGTTGCTACTATTAAATATAGATGACACACAAAAGATTGCTTGTTTTATTAATTGTGTTTATTTTTGTGGCTGCGATAGGTATTTCCGCAGGTACAATTTTTGTGGTTCGTAATGTTGAAGTTGATTTTAGAGGAGATCTTGATTATCTTTATGCATATAGAGAGCAAATACAAACGGATCTTGATCAAAGGGCAAGAAGTATTAGAGGTCGTAATATTTTGTTTGGCGTTAATAGGCGTGCACTTCGGGAAAATATTGAGGGGGTTGATAATCGTATACGTGTAACAAATATTGAGATGCATTTTCCAAATCGGGTTGTTATACGGGTGCGAGAGCGTTTTGCGGTGTATGGGATACAAACGCAGAGTGGTTCGACCTTTATTTTTGACATGCACATGCGATTTGTTTCGCAGAATACAGATCATAACGTGATTGATATAGGCGAGCAATTTATATCTGATAGTGGGGGAAATTCAATTAGGCCACTTGATATTTCTAGGCTTGACGAAAAATTTAATGCAGGTGATTTTGCGGTGGGCAGTTATTTAGATAATCTTTTTATCCCAGAGCCTGATGAGCCAGATACCGCACACTTTGTTGATCAGAGAGCAAAAGTGAGTGCACTTCGAAATCTTGCGAGTCTTTATTGGGGGGCGGACATTTTCGAGGATTCTGTTCGACATATGTTTTATTCGGTGCTGTTTTCCGTTTCGCCTCATGATGAGTTTGTGATGCGAATAACTCTTCGTCATCAAGAGCATTCGACCGCGTCTGGTTCAATTATTGAGATAAATGGTGTTGATGATATTACAGAGTTTGGGCTTATGCTTGCGAATATTGATCCGTTTTTGTTTGAGATACGTGTGGCAGCAGGTGTTACAACGGTTCGCATTGACATGCTTGGGTGTGGTCTTGGGCGACGTGGCGTGAGGATTGACATACCTGGGCGAGTGAACCATATTTTGGCGTGTTAGAAGGTATAAGGAGATTTGAGGAATAGCAATGAAATCATATTATGGGATTTTGATAAATGATAGATGTAGCGATCACACGATGATGCGTCTTTATATACTTTGCAAGCGTACAAATAAGATTTTTTCAATGGCGGTTGTTTCGCATGAAGGTATTATTGGGGGAGAGATTGTTGATAGGAAGAAACTTGTAAAAGCAATTGAGAAGGTAATGATAAAGTCTAGTGCCAGGAACTTGGGTGTGAGAGAGATTTATATAGTTGTGCCTCATACCTTTTGTACATGTAAGACGAAAGAGATAGTGACAGAGTTTGCAAGTAAGACCAGGCTTCGACCAGAAATTTTGAAAAAAGCAGATGATTTTCATGAAGGGCTTGAGGGATATATTGTGCAAAGTTCTGATCTTTATCATCTTTTAGATGGCGAACGTGCGGTGACAGATGTAAGGTCGTATATGGCATCACAGGTTGTTACGATGCATAGTGTGTTGCTTTGTGATATTGATTTTGTTGAAATTATGCAAGAAGGTTTGGCGGGTCAGTTTAGTTTTGTTAAATATATTCCACAATCTCTTGCAGAGTCTTTGTATATTTTGAGTGATGAAGTTCGTGATAAAACATCGACATTGATAGATATTTCTGGTTTTGAGACAACAATTATTGTTGTTTGCGGAGATGGGATTTTGCATAAGGCAAGTATTCCTATTGGTACGAGTAATATACTTGACGATTTGTGTATTGTTAAGAAACTTGATTATGATTCGGGACTTGCAGTTATACTTTGCGATAAGGCATGTTTGAGTGTGGAATGTGATTGCGACGAGGTATATGAAATTGAATTGATCGTTGGATGGGACAAGAATACAGAGAAAAAAGAAGTGAGAGCGTTTAACAAGCAGGAGATTAATGCGATTATAAGTGCACGATTAGAAGAGATAGCAATAGAAGTTTTGCGTGAGATTAAACTCTTTGATGAAAAATTGCTTTGTGATAATCATCCTATGTTTTTGAACAGAGGTTTTATCAGAGTGATTAAGGGTGCGAAATCGTTGATTGAACGTATTATTGGCAGAGAATTGGAAGATGCAATTGATCCGCTTAAGGCGGTTCCTGTTTCAGATGAGACAATATTGTCTGGGGTGAAGAAGTTTATTAAAACAATGTAGTTATTATTTTTATAGAGAGAATTTTCTTAGGTATATGAGAAGGACGGAAATGTCGGCGGGTGAGACGCCACTTATCCTTGAGGCCTGGCCAATTGACATTGGGCGAATTTGTTCAAGTTTTGTGCGTGCCTCGTTGCTTAGTTGGCGAATTTGTGTATAGTTTATGTTGGGTGGCAATTTTGTGTTTTCCTTTGCAATGGTGTTTGCGATTCGAGATTGTTCTTTGATAAGATAGCCGTGATATTTTGTTTCGGTTGTTATATGGTCAAGCACCGTAGGTGGAAATTTGGATAGTATTGAAATTGCGGGGTTATTTTTTATTTCGGTTACCATTATTTTGAGTGATAGGTTGGTTCGTTTTATGCATTGGGATAATGTTTGAGCCTCTTTGGGTAATGGTTCGTTATATTTTTCAAATATTGGGATAAGAACAGATATTGGGATAGTCGTTGATAATAGCTGGTTAGTTTGTTCGATTTGTTTACATCTTTTGGTGAAATGTTTCCAACGTTTGTTGCATATGAGTCCTAGGTCTTTACCTATGGTTGTGAGACGAAGATCTGCGTTATCTTGGCGAAGGTGGAGTCTGTGCTCGGCACGGCTTGTCATCATGCGATATGGTTCATTTGTGCCTTTTGTGACAAGGTCGTCGATAAGTACGCCTATGTAAGAGTTGGATCTTGAGAGTGTGAAATTTGAGTTAAGGGCGGCATTGATACCGGCGACGAGACCTTGTGCTGCAGCCTCTTCATAGCCACTTGTGCCGTTGATTTGGCCTGCAAAAAATAATCTGGGGATTTGTTTTGTTTCAAGTGTGGGTAACAGTTGTGTTGGATCAATGCAATCATATTCGATCGCATAGGCATCACGCATGATTTGGACATTTTCAAGCCCGGGGATAGTTTTGAGAAATTGTTGTTGTATGTCGGTGGGCAGTGAGGTTGACATGCCTTGGACATAGACTTCGTTTGTGTTGAGGCCTTCGGGTTCGAGAAAGAGTTGGTGACGAAGTTTATCTGGGAATCGAACCACTTTGTCTTCTATGCTTGGACAGTATCTTGGGCCTATTCCTCGGACGTGGTCTTGGTACATGGGGCTCTTGCTTAGATTTTGGCGAATAACGTTATGTGTATTTTCGTTGGTGTATGTCAGGTGACAGTCGATAACATTTTTGATTGGATTTGTTGTTAGAAACGAAAAAGTCTGTATATTGTCGTCGCCTGGTTGAGGTATTGTTTTTGCAAAATCAATTGTGCGAGAATTGATTCGGGCGGGTGTTCCTGTTTTAAAGCGTCGGAAATTTATGCCTAGGCTTTGAAGATTAGTACTTAGGTGTGCGGAATGAGAAAAGCCACAGGGACCTTGGTTAAAGACATTTTGTCCTATTAGAATTTGGCTGTTTAAGTATGTGCCGGTTGCAATTATGACAGAGTTCGAGGTGATTTGTTTGCCAGTTGCAAGGGTTATGATAAAGTGAGATGTGGTGGGATTTATATTGATGACTTCGCCTTGTTTAAGTGTTACATTTTCAAGATTTTCAAGGATTTGTTTTGCGGTGGCGTGGTATTTGTGTTTGTCGACCTGGGCACGTAGACTTTGTACCGCCGCACCTTTTCCAGAGTTAAGCATTCGCATTTGAATTGCCGACTTGTCAGCAATTTGACCCATTAACCCACCTAGTGCATCGATTTCACAGACTATGTGTGATTTTGCTGTGCCTCCGATTGATGGGTTGCATGCGAGAAAGGCGAGGCTTTGAAGGTTTATCGCCAAGGTGAGAACACGGCACCCAAGTTTTGCAGCGGCGTGTGTTGCCTCGACCCCTGCGTGGCCTGCACCTATGACGATGACCTCATAATTCATGCGATTATTATAGCATAAAAGTTAATGGTTGGGAAGATTGGTATATGAAAGTTTGTTCTAATATTTTGGCAGAGTTTTTTGGATGTAGTGCAGATTATTTGTTGGGGCTTGGGGATGAATAGTGTGTTATAGTGAGATGATGGAAAAAGTTCATGTAGCTATTGATGGACCGGTTGCGAGTGGTAAAGGTGTTGTTTCAAGAGAGATTGCAAGGCGTATGGGCATGCCTTTTTTTGATACAGGTGTGATGTATCGGGCGGTTGGCGTTTTTGTGCGGATGCGGGGAATTGATTATATGAATGAGGATGCGGTTGTCGGGTCTTTGGGTGATATGATGATGGAAGTTTTTGTTAAGGAAGATAAGACGCATATTTTTGTGAATGGTGTTGATTATACCGAAATGATTCGTGAGAATGAAGCGAGTATAATAGCGGGAAAAGTTGCGAGTTATAAAGATGTGCGTAAATTTTTGGTGGCAAAGATGCAAGAGATTGCAAAAGGGCAAAGTTTTGTTGTTGAAGGGCGAGA
Source organism: Bacillota bacterium (assembly GCA_009780375.1). Lineage (GTDB taxonomy): Bacteria > Bacillota > Clostridia > Christensenellales > UBA1242 > WRAD01. Next base: position 18,965 of record WRAD01000005.1, on the reverse strand, counting down.
CATTGCAAGTGTGGTGTTGCCTAATGCGAGATATAAATTCTTTTTGACGGCAAGTGTTGATGAGAGAGTTAGAAGGCGAATGCGTGATTTGCAGGCGAGAGGTGAGAATGTAGATGCCAATGAATTGAGACGACAAATTGAAGAGCGGGACAGGAGAGATTATACAGAGGGTGGATTAAAACAAGTTGAAGATGCGATTTTAATTGATGGAGATGGTTTGTCAATTGAGGAGACGGTTGATAGAATGCTTTGTCATATGGAAAAATAATCTGGGTTGTAAAAAACTGTTTTTGTTATAGAAATTTACTTTTCGCAAATTGGTTAAAGTTGTGATATATTAACACTGGGATGAAAGTGGATAAAGAGATTTTTCAGATTGCGATTGATGGTACGGCATCGAGTGGGAAGAATACGGCGGCGAAGCGACTTGCCCGAAAGTTTGGATTTTTGTTTCTTGATACTGGGTCGTTATATCGAGGGATTACAGTTTGGTTTATGAGAGAGAATGTTGATTTGGGTTCGGGTGATGCGGTTGCGGATGCACTTTGCAAAATGGATTTAAGGGTTAGGTGCCAAACAGGTGCCACCCTTATTTTTTTAGGTGAGGAAGATATTACCGATAGTTTGCATGATTTAGACGTGTGTGAGTATGTGTTTAAAGTGGCTAGTGTGCCTGAGGTGCGTGTGAAGGTTAGAGAGATACAACATAAAACCGCAGAGGCGGAGACGCTTATATGTATTGGGCGTGATATTACTCATGTTGTGTTTCCGGGTGCAAAGTTTAAATTTTATCTTACCGCGAGTGCAAAGGTTAGGGCAAAATGGCGATTGGGGATGGTTAGGGAGAATAATTCAGAGGCGACACTTGAACAGGTGCGTACGATGATTGAGAAGCGAGATTATGCGGATAAGACGCGTGAGATAAGTCCACTTCGGATTGTTAAGGGTGCGGTGGTTGTTGATGCGACGAGATTAAGTCCTTATCAAGTTGTTAAGAAAATGGAAGCAATTATTGTAAAAAAGTTGTGTAGGGAAGGTTAGGTAATTTTATTGAAAATGTGCATGCAAATCGTTGTATAATAGGGATATGTTAAGATTTCTTTTTAAGATTATTGGGTTTGTACCATTTACGCTTTTATTTTGGACAAGTGTGAGTGGGCGAAAATATTTGAGACAGTTTAAGGGCAAGCCAGTTGTTATTGTAAGTAATCATAAAAGCATGAAAGATCCAGCGGCAATGTTTTTTCGTGTACATAGGTCTTTTGGGGCGATTGGGAAAGATTACTTGTTCAAGATTCCTTTGGTAGGATGGATATTACGACGTGCAGGTGTTTTTCCGGTTGGTGTTGGGTTGTCTGCGGTGAAGACATCGTTAAGGGTTTTGAAAAAGCGGCGGGCCTTGCTTGTGTATCCGGAGGGGACACGGGTTTCTGATCCTGGGGATGCGTTGGCACTTCGGAATGGGGCGAGTATGATTGCAATTAAGGCAGGTGTTCCGGTTTTACCGTGTGTTATAAATCGTGCACCGAGGATATTTAGACTTTCACGAATTAAGTTTGGCGAGCCAATTTCGGTAGAAGAATATCAGGACAGGAAGATTGGCAAAGATGAGTTGACCGAGTTTTCAAATAAGGTGTCGGATGTTATGACACAAATGCTTGAGGGTTTTGAAGTTAAGGAAAAGAGGAAGAGGTGGGAGCAACGTAAGGTTGATACAGCACGGGCGATAATGTTTCGTGAGATTAGGATTCCAGATGTTGAAGGGGGTGGGGCAAAGCAGCAGATTTTGCTTATGAGACGAACGAAGCCTCATATAAATAAAGGGCGAGAGTATTTTGTGACAGCAGGTGGGCATTTAGATGAGGGGGAATCGGTGAAACAGGCGGTTGTGCGTGAGGTGCGTGAAGAGTCTGGGCTTGAGGCGAGGGCGATTAGAACTTTGTACAAGCAGGTGTTTAATAAGAAAATGCATGCTTTTGTTTTGTGTGAATATGTAAGTGGTGAAGTTTTTAAAGATGAAACGAGTGAGGAGTATCAACCAGGAATACCACAAAGTATTGGAAGAGATGGAAAGCCACGGGGTACATATGATCCGATGTGGGTTGATTTGGGGAGATTGAGTGAAAAGGACTTTGTATTAAAGCCAAAGGCACTTTTGAAACAGTTACTTGGAGATATTAAGAAGCGTGGTACAAAATTGGTGCGAAATGTTAAGTTGTTGAAGTGATGGTTGTATTTCCAACTTGTTGATCATGTTTTGGTTTATATTTAAGTTTCCATTCATAGAACCACATTGCCTGGAATGCAAATGCGAAGAGCATAAGATTAATTAATATGATAAGCCAATATTCTGGATTTGAAAAAGTGCCAACAAGTATAAGTAATCCGAATGTGATTGCCCGTCCCACATAAATTGCGAATTTGATCAGCAGGTTACTTTCAAGTATGAATTCCTGGTCGCCCCAATATTTGGGCAAGTTATGTGTTTCTGTGTTTTTTTCGAGAAACATAATTCGTTTAAATGCACTTGCGAAATTAAAAATGATAATTGAGATTGCACCGAACGATATCATAAGTGAGAGTGATCCAAGGAAAGGAATAATTGCAGCAACCATGAATATTGCAATACGCAGACGTTTTTCTTTGATTAGTTTATATGAAGCAACAATGATCATTCCGACGACACTTATTATTGAGGTTATTGCACCGAGGCTGAAATGCGTGCCCATTGACAATATTATTACCATGACGATTGCGAGGGCAATGGTGCTGTTGATACCGCTTAGAACGGTGAGTCCGTTGTAAGAGATAATTGGTTTGAGGAACTTTTTCTTTTTTGCGGCACGAAAAAATCCCAGCATTTGCAGTTTGCGTTTGTCGCCTTGGTCTATTTTTATCATGAAACTTGTTAAAAGTTGCAGGGCGACGATGATTCCTACGAGAATACTTGTTATGACCATACTTCCAAAATCGATAAGTGCACCGAATGTGAATGGAAAGATTACTTGGATGCCGAGTATTGTCAGTTGTTTAATTGTGAAAAAAGTTTTGGTGTGTTCACGTTTATAGATTTTGACGACCAGATAAGTTGATGGACCCCAGTATAATCCAGATATAATGCCCCAAGCCGCACCCAGTAGGATTGTGTGTGTTATTAATATATCGGGCATGGCAGATATTACGATAATGAAAACAAATGCACCGATTGCAGATACACGAGAAATCCATATTGCGGATACACCTTTTGCCATTAAAATGGATGTAATTACGTTAAATGCAAAGAGCAGGGTGTATTTTACAAGCATAAATCCTGCGGTTAATGTGATGTTTTGGTTGGACAGTATAAAAATTTGGGCGACCAAAAATGTATTTACAAACAATGTTGAGATAGCCCAGAAAGAACTCATTGCAAAGTTTCCTATTGCATTCTTTCGTTCTTGCTTTTGTACAACATTCATAAGTACAGTATATGAGACAAATTGATAATTTCAAACCTAAAAACAACCTTCAAGGTGATCGATTGTATAATCATTTGTTTGTCCCATGATTGCGATGACGTCGAAACTTGTATTAACTTTGTTGTAGAGATTTTTATTTAAGAGATATGCGGTTGCGACACGATGTATTGTTCGTTGTTTTGTGGATGTGACGGCATCGAGACCTGTTCCGAATTTGTCGGATTTTCTGTATTTTACCTCGACAAAGTGATAGACCGTTTCATTTTGCTTGTTAGGTTTTATTGCGATTATATCAATTTCTCCGAACTTTAATTTGAAATTTGTTTCAATGATTTGAAAGCGGTTTTTTTCAAGATAAGAAATTGCGATTGCTTCGCCTTGGTTTCCAGTTATTTTGTTAAAGGTTTTAATCACTTGGAGCGGATGATGAGGTTCGAACTCACGACCTTCTCCTTGGCAAGGAGACGCACTACCACTGTGCTACATCCGCATAACAAAATGTTGATACATTATATATTGTTGCTTTTGTGTTGTCAAGCATAAATCGCTGTTTTTTTGTGAAATTGGGTGTTGACAAGTGGGAAGAAATTTGCTATAATAAAAATGTTCAAAACCTGAGTAATATAAGGAATTAAACAATTAAAAAGTCCTGTCATTGATACAGGCACAGAAAGGTGGATGCAAGATGTTGGAGAAAAAGAGAGCCCTTGTCCCTGAAATTGTTGAGGCAATGTGTGGTCCAGAAAAAGTGCGTGGAGATAGACTTGGAGTTATCTATGAAGCGGCTTCGATGGAGAGTAGTTATTATGTTTGCCAATGTGCAATTAGCATAATAATCGCAATTGAGCAACAAAATCTTCGAGGTGAGAATCAACTTTTGCCAAAACTGTTCAAAGCGGTCAACAAGTACTATAAAGATGGTCCGTTTAAAAACCCATCTTTAAATTGGTCAAAGGTTGTTGACATTTACCAAGAAGCATTGAATAACAGAGTTGTTAATGCATCTGTAATAATAATTTTTATTACAATTAGCCTTTGCAATGATCTTGAATTCATGTATTCTAAGTAAGTATACTAAGTTCATTAAAAAACCAAGTTCTTGATGGACTTGGTTTTTGTTTCGTGCTCTAGGAATTATAGGGAGCTTTTTATAGTAGGGTGTGTTTTTTGATGAGGGTTTCGAGTAATTGGTTGACGCCGTCGAAGTTCATTGCATTTGAAAAGATGTTTTCAACATCAAGATGAAGAGTGCGTGCGGCATTTAGTTCGGCGAATGCACGATCAAAGTGTTCGCGACGTTTTTGCATTTTTGTTGCAAGTTCTTGTTTAGTGATGTTAATTTTTTTAGTGTCGAGAAATTTTGCAAGGTCTATGATTTCTTCGACGAGACCTGGGAATTTTGGGTCAACGATGTGGGGTGACGTTCCGTCAATTATTGCAAGTCCAAGTTCATGGATTATTACACCGTCGTAGGAATCTGGGTCGGCGGAACACATGAAGTAGTCAATTGTAAATGATGTTTTTGGATGATTTTCTATGATAGATTTTGTGAATTTTTTTATGAATGTTGATTTGCCGACGCCACTTCCGCCTTTGAGTATATAAACTTTTTCAAGTGGATAATTATCAACAAGTTTGTCGAAAAAACCAACAAAACCGTTTGGGGTATTTGAACCCAAGAAGCTTTTGCGTATGATTGTGTTGTGCATTGTATTTTCCCTCTCTTGTCAGTGTATGAGAGAGTGTAAAAAAAATTGCAGAATGGTGAAGGGGTTTTCGACAAAATTTGTAAGAATACAGTTGACAGGTTGGTATTGTATGTGTAGAATTGTTTATGGTAGACAAAGATAGATTTTACGAAGTTATAAGAAAGATACCTAAGGCGGAGATACATATACATTTGGAGGATTTTTTTGCAGCACCTGGGTTGCCTGCGAAGAGTCTTACCGAAATGCTTGAGGCCTTTAGGGCGGGTTGTGCGAGTCTTGTTAAAGTTGAGGATTGGAATATTGCGGTTGATAAATTACTTGGATACTTGAAAAAGAATGGGATTGTATATGCGGAGGTGTTTTTTTCAATTCGGATTGCACTTGAACGTGGGATGACTTATAAAAGTATTGTGTCACTTCTTAAAAGAAGAGTTCGAGATATCAGAGCAAATGAAGGCATAGATATTAAATTGATCGTAGACATTTCTAGGACAAATGGAGTTGAACATGCCGAGATGATTTTAGATCATGTACTTGAACATCGAAGTAAAGAGATTATTGGAATTGGACTTGGTGGGGATGAGAAGTTGCATGAGACAAGACTTTTTGTCAATATGTTTGAAAGGGCAAGAAAGGCGGGTTTGCGGACGGTTGCACATGCGGGTGAGGATGATACGCATCAATCGGTTTGGGATGCGGTGGAATTACTTGGAGCCGAGCGTGTAGGACATGGAACAAGTGGGGCGTATGATCAAAGGACACTTGAATTATTGGTTAGAAAGAGGATTCCACTTGAGATTGCACCGACGAGTAATTTGGTTACCGGGCGATATGTTAAGAATCTTGCCCAGCATCCGATTATCAAGTATTGGAATTCTGGTGCGTTGATTACGCTTAATACAGATGATCCGACGATATTTAATACTTCTTTGTTAAAGGAATATTGGAAACTCTATAGTGTTATGGGGTATGAGTTTAATCATCTTTATACAATTGTTACTAATGCTTTTAAGGCAAGTTTTCTTGACGAAATTAAAAAGCGAGAGTATATTAAAACAATCAATTCAATGTGGAGGGAGGTAGTATCAATGAAAACAGACATTAGAGCGTTCATCGAAGAAAAGGTGGCAGGTTTGCGAGAACAGCTTAGGGGAAAACGGGTGGTGTGTGCATTGTCCGGAGGAGTGGACAGTGCGGTTACCGCGGCACTCTTGCATAAGGCGGCGCCAGAGAGTTTGCATTGTGTTTTTGTTAACAATGGCATTTTGCGAAAAGGGGAGCCAGAGGATGTTATGCGTGTGTTTAAGAGCGAGCTTGGTATGAATTTAACGATGATAAATGCACAAGATCGATTTTTTAACAGATTAAAGGGTATAACAGATCCGGAACAAAAGAGGAAAGCGATTGGAGATGAGTTTATTCGTGTGTTTGAGGATTATGCAAAGGCGGTTGGTGCGGTTGATTTCTTGGCTCAGGGTACGATACAATCAGATGTTGTTGAGAGTGGTATTGGGGCGAAACTTATCAAAAGTCATCATAATGTAGGTGGATTGCCTGATGTTATGGAGTTTAAAGAGATTATAGAGCCACTTAGAAGTCTTTATAAGGATGAGGTGCGAAAGGTTGGAATGGAACTTGGGTTGCCAAGAGAGATTGTTGTTAAACAACCGTTTCCAGGTCCGGCACTCTCGATACGTGTTATTGGTGAGGTTACAAGGGATAAGATTGAAATTGTGCGTGAGGCGGATTATATTTTCCGTGAGGAGATTGCAAAGGCGGGGCTTGGGGAAAAAATTTGGCAATATTTTGCAATTTTGACCGACAATAAGAGTACAGGTAAGGATAAAGAAGGTGCAAGAACATATGAATGGACGGTTGCGTTGCGTGCGGTGAACAGTGTTGAAGGGATAAGTGCGGATTGGGCAAGGATACCTTTTGAGGTTTTGGAAAAGGCGAGTGCAAGGATTACCGCCGAAGTTGCCCATGTTAATCGTGTTGTATATGATATTACCACAAAGCCACCGGCGACGATTGAGTGGGAGTGATGTGATGTGGTAATTTGAGAAAATGAAAGCAAGGATAATACAAAAACACTTGAACCGTTGCTTGGTACTTATGCATATTGTTCACCTGTTTTTGCGTAAATAAAGTGAGGTATTATGGCGAAATATAATTTTGAACCGTCTAGGACATTGGGGGAGTTTTTGTTAATGCCTAATTTAACAAGGCGTGATTGTATGCCACAGAATGTGAGTTTGAGCACACCTCTTGTAAAATTTAGGCGTGGTGAGAAAGCGGCGATTGAGATTGGTTTGCCTTTTGTGTCGGCAATGATGCAAAGTGTGTCGGGTGAGAAAATGGCGGTTGCTTTATCAGATCTTGGCGGTGTTTCGTTTATATATTGTTCACAGACAATTGAAGACCAGGCGAAGATGGTGGCAAGCATTAAAAAGCAAGGGGCGATTGTAGGTGCCGGTGTAAATACGCGAGATTATGAGCAAAGAATTTGGGCACTTGTTAATGCCGGTGTTGATGTATTGTGCATAGACAGTTCGGATGGTTTTTCCGAATGGCAGAGCGATGTGATTGCGTTTGTTAGAAAGAATTTTGGCGACAAAGTAAAGATTGGTGCGGGTAATGTTGTCGAAGCGGAAGGGTTTAGATATCTTGCCGATGCGGGTGCGGATTTTGTGAAAGTTGGTATCGGTGGAGGTTCGATTTGCATAACACGCGAACAAAAGGGAATAGGCAGAGGTCAGGCGAGTGCATTAATCGAAGTTGTTGCGGCAAGGGATGAGTATTTTGCAAAAACAGGTGTTTATATTCCACTTTGTTCGGATGGCGGGATTGTTACCGCGAAGGATATTATTATTGCACTTGCGATGGGTGCGGATTTTGTGATGCTTGGCAGATATTTGGCAAGATATGAAGAGAGTGCATCAGAAAAGGTTGTTGTTGATGGAAAAGAGTTTAAAGAATATTGGGGTGAGGGAAGTGCACGGGCACAGAATTGGCAACGTTATGATTCAGGCGGAACAAGTGGGATGAAGTTTGTGGAGGGTGTTGATTCGTATATTCCTTATGGTGGAAAGATTGCGGATGGGCTTGGTGTGACGGTTGCGAAGATAAAGTCTACTATGTGTAATTGTGGCAGTCTTGATTTGCCTTCGTTTACAAGGGATGCGAGGCTTGTGGTTGTGTCTGATGCATCTTTAAAAGAAGGTGGGGCACATAACTTGATTGAGAGAGCGAGGTAAAAAACACTTGCCAACCGCATTTAAAAATTATAGAATTGAATAAAAGAGTGCTTTGGGGGGCATATGAAAATTTCGTTGGTGATTCCTGTGTATAACGAGCAAGAAATTCTTGCCGAAGTTTTGGAAAAATATAAGGCAGATCTTAGGCATATTTGTAAAGAGACAGAATCTAGTTATGAAATAATTGCGGTTAACGATGGTTGTACGGATGAGAGTCTTGATATTCTTAGGAAAGAAGGAAAGTTAAATAGGAGTCTTCGGATTATTAATCTTGATACGCGATATGGGAAAGAGTCTGCGGTTACAGCGGGTATGGAAGCGGCGAGTGGTGATGTTATTATTCTTGCTGATGTTGATTTACTTAATCCTGTTGGTGTTTTTGAACGTGTTATGGTTGAATATTTTGAGGGAAGCAACATTGTCTATGCATACCGAGAGGGGATAGGGTTTGAGAATACAAAACGCAAGGTGAGTGATGGAATTGTTAGGATTGCAACACGCTTTTTTGGTGTGGAGGGCAAATATACAGGTAAGGCGAATGTGATGCTTTATTCAAGGGCGGCGGCGGATGTACTTGTATCTTTGCCTAATAAAAACAAGTTTCTTCGAACCATGGATAATTGGGTGGGTTTTGAGATAAAGAAAATTTCTTATGCGACAAGTTATACTAGGACAGAAATTAGGGAAAAAGTGCGTGATGCGAAGAAACTTGATCGTGAACAAGGACATGCAAAGTGTCCAAGGTCAAAAGCACGGGAGCATACCCCGTCAAAAATTTACAGTATTTGTGCATTGACACTTGGGTTGTTGCTTGTTGCCGGGTATATTGCATTATCCCAATTTGTGTCTGTGCCATGGATGTGGATTCTTGTTATTTTTATTGCGTTTGCGGTTTTGCTTTTTGCATCGTTTCTTTTTTATGCGCGTTCTGTGATGATAAAGCGTATAGGTACGGTTCATACCGATGAAGAGACGCTTTATATAATAGAAAGTGTAATAAATTGAGTTAAATCGTTTGACAGTTATTGTGTTAGGGGATATAATCTTGTTAGGAGTAGCAACCAGGTTATTCTTGACATAGTTAATATTTAAAAAATTTGGGTATTGACTGTGTGTGTGTTTCTGTGATATTCTTGTTGCAGAAAAAGAAGAAAGATCCTTTCTCACCTTCGTCACTTATGACAAAAGGTTTCACCAAAATATTCCCCCAAGTATTTTTGTGATTTGAGGAAGTGCATCGCACTTCTTTTTTCTTAGACAAGGAATTATCACTTTAAGGAGGTTTATGTTCAAAGAACATTTGATCAATACTCAGATCAAGGCACAAGAACTTCGAGTTATTGCGGAGAGTGGCGAGCAGCTTGGGGTTATGAGTTTGTCGCAAGCATTGCGTATGAGTGATGAAGCGGAGCTTGATCTTGTACTTATAAGTCCGAATGCGAGTCCGCCTGTTGCACGGATTATAGATTATGGAAAGTATAAGTTTGATTCTCTTCGGAAGGAGAAAGAACAAAAGAAGGCAAGCAAGCAAAATAAAATTAAGGAAGTTCAACTTAGTCTTAATATCCAAGAAAATGAAGTTGCATTTAAAATGGCGGCAGCAAAACGATTTGTTGAGCAAGGATTCAAAGTCAAGATTGCGATAAACAAAATTCGAGGGCGTGCGACAATGAATGCGGATAAAGGGGTTGCGTTGCTTGTGAAATTTGCAGAAGGCATATCAGATGTTGCAGATATTGAGCAGCCACCAACAAAAGGTGGAGTGCCGGGTAGGAATATGTCGATTGTTATGGTAGTTGCACCGAAAAAAGTGGGGAAAAAATAAATAAACATTAAAGGAGAAACAGAAAATGCCGAAAATGAAATCACACTCTGGAGCGAAAAAACGATTTAAAGCGACAAGTGGTGGCACAAAAATAAAGCGTGCGAGCCAGAATAAAAATCACATTCTTAACAAGAAGAGCCGTGAGCGTAAGCGTAAACTTCGTCAAGGGGATTATGTTGCAAGTGGTCAAGACAGAATGATTCGTGCGTTGATTGGTAAGGGTGGGAAAAGTAATTAAATACTTTGACAACCAAATCTGGATTACTTGAATAGTTGTGCAAATTGAAATTTAAAACTTTAAATTACTGGAGGATAAAATGAGGATTACAACAAGTGTAATTAAGAAAAGAAAACGCATTTTACGTCGTGCGAAAGGTTACCGTGGTGCGAAAGGAACGCTTTATCGTGTGGCACGCGAAGCGGTTATGAAGAGTGGGCAATATGCGTATATTGGTCGTCGTTTGCGTAAGCGTGATTTTAGGAAACTTTGGATTGCTCGTATTAATGCGGGTGCGAGAGCAAATGGACTTTCATACAGTCGCATGATGGATGGTCTTAAAAAGGCGAATATTGATATTAACAGGAAGATGCTTTCTGAGATTGCGATTACCGATCCTAAGGCTTTTGCGGATCTTGCGACAAAGGCAAAAGGTGCACTTTTTATTTGATGAGGATGATTAATTTTTAATGTAAGAGCATTGAGAGACCTGTTATAGAGTAACGGGTTTTTCTTTTTCTGGTGCAGTTGGTATAATTGTGTTACAATTGGGTATGGAGAAATTTATAAGTTCAAGTGCGAATGAGATTTACAAAGCATTGAAAAAATTGACGACGAAGAAAGGGCGGCGTGAACAAGGTCTTTGTATTATTGAGGGTGAAAAAATTATATTTGAAAATTTAGAAGTTGTAGAAGATGTTTTTGTTGTTGAAGGCAAGGAGATTACACCGAATATTAGAGATTTAGAGCCTATTGTTCTTTGTAGGAAATTATTTGAGGAAATTACAGAATTAGAAAATGGACCAGGGATTTTAGCGAGTTGTGGTTTTAATCCACCAAGGCCTTTTGATAAGGGTTCGAGATTTTTGGTTCTTGATAGGATTCAGGATAGTGGGAATATGGGTACAGTTTTAAGATCTGCCTGTGCATTTGGGTTTGATACGGTTTTTACAATTGATTGTGCGGATCCATATTCACAAAAGTGCTTGCGTGCGGGGATGGGTAATCAATTAAAGATTAACGTTTTTAGTGTTACTTTTGATGAATTCAAGGAATTTTTTGAAGGACTTGATGGAGAAACAAGTTTGTATATTGCAGATATGGGTGGTGTTGATATTTTTGGAATATCAAAAGATGTAGGGGAAATTGTAAAGAGTTCTTTTGCTGGGCTTGTCCTTGGTAATGAGGGGCAAGGTGTTGCAAAAGATTTTTTTGATTTGCCACATGTTGTTGTTTCTGTGCCTATGCAAAGCAACGTTGAGAGTTTAAATGTTGCGGTTGCGGGTGGGATACTTATGCATTGGATTTGGCAGGAATGTTTGAGAGGGGGGTATTAATGGCGGGGCATTCGAAATGGGCACAAATCAAGCGAGCAAAAGGTGCGAATGATGTGGCACGAGGACGATTGTTCACGCGTCTTGGCAAAGAAATTTATATTGCGGTGAAATTGGGTGGGCCCGATGTGAATGGTAATCCGCGGTTGGCGGCCGCGGTTAAGAAAGCGAAAGAAGCAAATATGCCGAATGATAATATTCAAAGGTCTGTTAAAAATGCAAGTGGTGTTGGTTCAAAAACACATTATGATGGAATAATTTACGAAGGTTATGCACCGGGAGGTGTTGCGGTTATGGTTGAGTGTTTAACGGATAATAAGAACAGAACCGCATCAGAGGTTAGGCATGCTTTTGAAAAATTTGGTGGAAGTTTGGGTGTGAGTGGTGCGGTTGCATATATGTTTGCCCGTAATAACGAAGGTGAATTTATGCCGAGTTATTTTGTGCCACTTGATGAAGAAAAGAGTAAGATTTTTGAGAAGTTTCTTGATTTGCTTGATGAATGTTCTGATGTGCAAGAAGTTTATCATAATGCGGAATGAGTTTTGCTGTTGTTCTGGTATACTTGGGATATGAGAAAGGATAAGATTGTACTTGGGATTGATCCGGGTTATGCACGTCTTGGTTGGGGTGTTATACAAAGGCGTGGCAGTCAGTGTTTTATGCTTGATTTTGGTTGTATTGAGACGCCTAAGGATGAAGAGTTGGCGACAAGGCTTGCGATAATTGATAGGGAACTTGAGAAGATTATATCTAGATATTTGCCTGATGATGTTGCAATTGAGGAGTTGTTTTTTGCAAAGAATGTTACAACCGCGTTGCAGGTTGCACATGCACGTGGCATAATAATGTTACGGGCGGTTCATCACAGTGGGCGGATTTTTCAATACAAGCCAGCACAAATAAAGCAGGCGGTTACCGGAGTTGGAAATGCAGACAAGAGACAGGTGCAAGAAATGGTTAAGCGAATTTTGGGACTTCGTGAGATTGTTAAGCCTGATGATGCGGCGGATGCGTTGGCAATTGCTATAACACATGTTGCGTTCACATTCTAGTAATTATTGCTCAGGATCTCGGCTGAAACGCACCGAAAGGTGCTTTTGTTCGGGACAAGCTTAGCCTTTATTTTGCAAGGTCTATTATTGCGAGGATATCATTTAAGGTGAGTTGACCGTATGCACCTAGGGTTATGGAATCTTTGAAGACTTTGCGGGCATCGTTTTTAACGGTTTCGGCATTAATGTCAAGTTCAGAAAGTGTGGTTGCAAGACCAAGGGAGCGAAACCAATTTTCAAGTTCGTTTATGCCTTGGTCAATGATTTTTTGTTGACAACATGTTGCGTGGCAGGATTTGTCGGTTGGGCATGGACCGCGTTTATCGCCAATTTGCAAGACATCGCGTACAAATTGGAGGATTCGTTTAGGTTTGCTTTTTGATACGTGTTTAAGCCATGCAGGGAATAAAATTGCAAGACCTTGTCCATGTGCGATGTTGTGAATGCCACTTAGAAGTTTATTTTCGATGTGGTGTGTTCCCCAGTCTTGGAATTCTCGCCCGCCCATTGCAAGCATATCATTGTGGGCAAGTGTTCCTGTTAAGCAAAATTCTGCCCAGAGTTCCATATTCTTTTTTTCCGCAACCGAGTTGCTTGTATTATTTGTGATTTCTTTTTGGGAATTATAGGTTAGAGGGGCGATTTGGATAATAGTTTGCATGGCGGCGGTGAGTAGATTTGTGGATAGGATGTCGGGTGCTGGTGACATATATCGTTCAAAGAGGTGTCCAAAGATATCTGCCGCACCGTAGCCAATTTGAGATTTTGGAAGAGTCATGCAGTATGATGGGTTGATGTATGCGAATGTTGGTCTTATAAGTTCAGTTCCTATGCTGTACTTGATTCCCGTTTCGTCTTCGCGTATGACACTTGCGTTGCTTGATTCGCTTCCTGCGGCGGGGATTGTTAAAACCGCACCGATTGGCAATGCCGAGTTGGGCTTTTTTTGATCTTTGAATATTTCAAGTGCGTCTTGGCTTTTGATTGCACCTATTGCGATGAATTTTGCTTCGTCTATGACACTTCCGCCACCTATTGCGAGTATAAAGTCGACATTTTCTTGTCTTGCAAGTTCAATGCCTGATAGGCCGTGGCTTGTAAGTGGGTTTGCAACCACACCGCCATGAAGAACAAAAGGAATTGACCTTGTATTGAGGGCGATTTCGAATTTACTTAGAATTCCACTTTTTACAACAGAACCAGAGCCATATACGATTAAAACTTTTTTGGGGTTATAGTTTTCTTTCATGTGTTTTATGATATCGGATTCTTGCCAATTTCCGAAGATTAATTCGGTTTTTGCACTGTAGATAAAATTTTGCATTTAATTTCTCCTTGTTAAAAGTATAACATAGGTTTTGTTATATTGTTCTTGTTATAACAAGGCCTGTGACGCGTACTATACGCGGTGTGATTCTTTGGCAGGCAAGTGTTACACCGCGTCCGTCTTGGGATAACATTATTGCACCGGTGGATTCAAAAAAATTTTCAGAGGAGGAGAAGATTGAGTATGTGATTATAACATTTTCGAATTGATCGTGGTGGTTTTCTGGGAAGAAGTGGAGGCGGGTTCCTAGGTCTTGGCTTGTAATTTTTGTTATGTATATATAGCGATAGAAATTATTGTTGTCTAGTGATATACGTGTGCTTTGGTTGCGATGAGCATTTGCCCCGGTTGTGTTAAATGATAGTACTGTGAAAACACATATGCCTATGACGGCAAAGATAATTGGAGCAAGGGTTAAAAAAACTTTGGAGCGAACCATTAAAAGGAGTGTGGCATATTGTCGAAATGGAATTGTGAGTATTTTTGTTGAATAAGTATGGTTTATGAAGAAAAAATTAATTGCGGCACTTTGCATTGGTTCTATGGCGATGGTCTTGAGTCTTTCGGTTTTCTTTTTGATGCGAGGTGAAGATTTACTTGTTCGTGCAAGTAGGAATGTTGATACGATTACAATGGATATTGTATATTGTGCAGATGCCAGAACAATTAGTGTTATGCAACAAATTAATTATCGAAACAGGTCAAGTGTTTCAAAAGATGAAGTTAAATTTCATTTGTATGCGAATGCCTTTCGCGAAGGGGCAAAATTTGGTGTTGCAAACGAGTCAGATTTTGCAAGGGCGTTTCCAAATGGGCAGAGTTTTGGGCATATGGAAATAGAGTCGGTACGAGTTGAGAATAATTTGATAGAACACGAGGTGATTGGTGAGGATGAAAATGTTTTGCGTGTTCCGGTAGAAGGCCTTGGTTCTGGGCATAGAGTGAATATTGAGATTATATATACGGTTTATCTTGCTAATGTTGCACATAGATTGGGATGGACAGACAGTGTTGTGAATTTAGGTAACTTTTATCCTGTTCCGGTGATTTTTAGTAATGGCGAATGGATGACGAATGTTTTTACGTACAAAGGTGATCCATTCTTTAATGAGGTTCACAATTTTAATGTTACACTTACACGACCAAAGAGTTATGTAATGGCATCAAGTGGAAGGATTACAAGTGAAAAAATCAAGGATGATTTGAAGACGACAACCGTTCAAAGTCTTGCAATTAGGGATTGGGCGGCGGTTCTTTCACAGGAGTTTCAAAGCATTTCAAGAAATGTAGATGGAGTTAGGGTATGTTATTACTTTTTGAATGACAGCGAACCACAGTTAAGTCTTGAAACAGGTGTGAAGGCATTGCGGACATTTTCGCGTTTGTTTGTAGATTTTCCGTATAGACAACTTGTGATTGTTCAGACGGATTTTGTGCATGGAGGGATGGAGTATGGCGAGATTGTTTTTATAAGTTCGAGTATAACCGAGAGGGCAATAAAAGACAGGATAATAGTTCATGAGATTGCACATCAATGGTGGTATGGGATAATTGGCAATGATCAAGTGCGTACATCATGGATTGATGAAGGGTTGGCGGAATATAGTACTTTGTTATTTTTTGAAGAGAATCCAGAATTTGGTGTGGCAAGTCAAGATTATATAAATATGTATCGGAATAATCTTATAACTTTTGCAAATTGGATACAAGAAGTGGGTGGACAAGTTAATTTTGATATGAACAGACATCTTTATGAATTTGACAGTCAGTATGAATATGCGTACATGGCGTATATGCGTGGAAAATTATTGTTTGTCGATCTGGAGGCAATGTTAGGACGAAGTATTATGATTGATGCACTTTCGCATCTTGCGCGTACAAATATGTTTGGCATAATTGATAGAGAGGATATTTTACAAAGTTTAAAATACGCAAGTGGCCAGGACTTTGCATTATTTTTTGAAAACTATTTGGCAGGTGAAGGTTTTAGTGTTTTACCAAGTAGGCCACAACAATCTGGAAATGCTTTTTTAATCCTTGATCTTAAGATATTGGATAAGTTGAATTATGTTAACTATACCAAGAGATAGCCACATTATAACAAAAAAGTTTCCACCCATTGCAAGTATTGCGATTCGTTCGGCAACGTAGAGTATGAAGAATACGAGTAATATTATGGCGAGAATGCGACTGTCTTTACGGAAAAAGAGGATGCCTACGATTAAGAATGCGGTTCCAAGTACAAATGCGATTACAATACCAACAATTGTTACAGTGTCAGAGAAAGAGAGTCCATCACCAAGGAGTGGTATTACAAAGGCACCTATGAGTGTGAGTATTGCAACAACAATTGCAAAACTTGATGCACCTTTTCGTAATCTTTGTTTACGAAACAAGGATTCAAAAGATGTATTTGGTTGTTGAATTATTACCGTGTTTGTATTTGCATGCGAGTTATTATTTGGCATATGTATAATAGTTGCAGGTGCGTTTGGTTGTTGTAATGTATCGCAGGCTTTGCAAACAGAACTTGTTTCGTCTAGTTTTATACCGCATTTTGAACAAAACATAAATCACTTCCTTTATATTTAATTATGGGCAACATATTATGAAAAGTCAATTACTTTCTTGTTCTGTAAATTTTTGGCTTTTATGCTTATAGTGATGGCAAATTTACGCATACTATAGTTTAAGTATGTGGAAGATTTTTGTAGTTATTTTAATTTTAGTAATTGCATTAACTGGTGCAACGGTTGGGATTTTTTTTGCCGCATATCCATTAAGATTTCGAGATGAGATTAGAGAGGCGAGTATTAGGTTTGATGTTGAGCCTGGGCTTGTTGCCTCGGTTATTCGTGCAGAAAGTGGGTTTAGACCGAATAGTGTTTCGCCAAAGGGCGCGGTTGGACTTATGCAAGTTATGCCGGCAACGGCACGATATGTTGTGGATATGATTAAAGCTATGCCTGGTTTGGATTTATCTGAGGATGAAAAGATTGCACTTGGAAACCTGGATAATTTGCATGACCCACGAGTGAATATTACAATTGGTGTTGCCTATATTTCGTACTTGATTGGAAAATTTGGGGACGTGCGAACGGCGGTGATTGCATATAATGCGGGCGAGGGGAATGTTAGGCGGTGGCTTGGTCGTGAAGATTTGACAAAGACAATTACCAAGGTGGCTGATGGCGAGGTAAGGCAGATTAAGGTGTTGCATACATCACCATTTCCAGAAACCAATGCATATGTTGCGAGGGTGATGAATGCGATAAGGGTTTATAGAAGTAGAGTTTAGAGAATTGGTTTTTTGTAGAATAAATTTGTTTGACTTAGAATGTACAAAATGTTATATACTGTATAGATATGTATAGCATAAAAGATAAAATCGATAATAAATATCGGGGGGGGGCAACTTTTCAATAGAAAATGTTGCGTCAATTAAACAACGTTGGTTGCGGATTTATTTAATACTTTGTTTGATGTTTTTTGTGACATGTATTTTGATTGCGGCGGTTTTGCTGGTTACTAGTAATAATTCGGATGCGGTGGATGCGAATATAGGAAATGCACCGCCATGGCAGTTGGAAGCAAGGCAGGTTTCTGGAACGAGGATGATAACAACGAATGGACAACTTTGGAGTTGGGGTCTGCACAATGGTATGTTACAAGTCGGTGATGGTGCAGGAGTTTCAAGATCTTCACCTGTTCGTATTGGAGTCGCTTCGAATTGGGTTAGTGTATGTGGCAATGGAATGATGACACATGCAATTAATTCTGATGGGCAATTATGGAGGTTTGGGTACGCCGCGGATGCAAATATATTAACACCGCAGCGATTTGGAACGGCAAGTAATTGGGCATCGGTAAGTTGTGAGGATGTATTTTGTGCGGGAATTACTACTAATCACCAATTATGGGTTTGGGGGGGGCCCATTCCTCACATATCTGCTATAGGAAATGGAACAACTTCTTTAACCATCCTACAACCGATTCAAATTGGACATGGGCAAAGTTGGGCAAGTGTGTCTGTTGGTCTGTGGACTCGTGTGGCCGTTACAACAAATGGCCAGTTGTTTGTGTGGGGTGTTAATTGGGATGGTATATCAGATAATTTTAGTGGTCATTGGCAGAGGCATCTTGTTCCAACTCGTATAGGTACCGCATCAAATTGGGCAAGTGCGGTGGTTGCCAGGGTAACTTCTACAAGCCAGAATCATATACTTGCTTTAACAACAGATGGACAATTATTTAGTTGGGGTTTTGAGGCCGTTGGAGCCCTTGGTCATGGTGTTTTTGGACAAGTTATTCGCATTCCGAGAAGAATAGGAACGGCAAGCAATTGGGTGTCTGTAAATATTGGACATGGAGCAAGTTTTGCAGTAAATTCATTGGGTCAGTTGTTTGCGTGGGGTAATAATGTTCATGGACAATTGGGCTTGGGTGATACAAGTAGTCGGAATGTTCCAACACGGGTTGGTACGGCGAGTAATTGGGTAGAGGTTTCTAGTGAAGCAAGCTCGCAGGTTAATTTTGTACGTAACAGTCTTAACCAAGTATTTGTGATGGGTCAAGGTGGTGTTAGTCAAGGTATGAGCGATAATGTTACTAGGAATGTTCCAACGATGATGACGGCGATGACTATGCCGGTCAGTATCAGCGCCCTACCTGGGGGGAGAGTGAATCAGAGTAGTATAGTTGGGTCGCCATGGAGTGTGGGGCATGAGATAAGTGCGGTTGCGGAAGAGGGGTTTCATTTTGTTAGATGGGAGAGTTATGGGAG
>WRAD01000004.1 GCA_009780375.1 Bacillota bacterium | reverse complement strand
TTGCTTTCTAATAATTCAATTACTCACTCGTTCGTTGATAATGTAAGGATTGAAACGACAAGTCTTTATGCAGGTGGGCTTGTCGGATCTATGGAAAGTGGCACAGTAAGGCACAGTTATTTTCGCGGAACAATGCATGGAACCAACACATCAACAACGCCTGGATATATGGCAGGTATCGTTGGACGAATTACTAATAATGCCAATGTTTGGGCACCACTTGTCCAAGATGTTATGGTAATGGGGGTGATTCGTGACAGTGGACCAAATGCAACCGCATCCGGCATAATTGGGCGAAATGAACGTGCAGACACCGTGCTTCAGGGCGGACGAACCGTTGTAGAGCGTGTGCTTGTCAATGCAACGATAGAGGCATCAGCAACACAAGTTACTTCAAGTGCGCGCCGTTCTGTTGCAATGGGTATTGTTGGTGAAACAACCACACCAATGGTTATAAGAAACAGTGCGGTGGTAGGAATTCAAATTAGATCAAATGCGGTAGATGTAAGACATGCTATTCGAGCTCATCCAATTGGTATTGGAACAGTTGCGGCCGCCGCAATAACAAATTTACCAACAGGTACCGTTGCCACAAATTCAAATCGAATCCAGTCTTTTGCACATACCTTGACCGCAGGAACCCAAGCCCTTGCATGGATTTCTCCTGCATTAACAGGGGCACAAGAACCAATAGAAGATCCAATGTTCTTCAGAGGGGTCGACGCGCAAACAAACTATGAAAATGATCTTGGATGGAATTTTGCATCGACATGGGCAATTAACCCTGTGTTAAACGAAGGGCTTCCTAATTTACAAGATATGCCTGTTGTTATTGATATGCTGTTTGTTGCAATAGATAACGCAAGAGACATTGACCGAAGTTTATTCTCTGAACACACATTGGGAATTCTTGATGATGCGGTAGAATATGTTGAACAAAGAATTGCCACAACCGCCAATATTACAAACGACCATGTTGCCTTGTGGCTTATACATCTGGAATCTGCTTTGAATGGTTTGCGTGCAGATTCTTCCGCACTTGAGGCAAAACTTGCACACATAATGCATTATCCAAGCGGAGTATTTTATATGCAAGACCAGTTTCTTTCATTCGCACACATGAATGCGATGATTGAAAATGCAAGCAGATTAATAGAATCAACAAGGCTTGCACCTCTTGGACATAATCGTGTAACAAATCCAATGATTCAAAATGCACTTGCCGCACTTGAGCTTGCATATGAAAGCTTGCTTCTTGATATGACATATTTGCGCCAACTTGTACAACTTGCAAATCAGCGAAACCAAATACATTATTCCATGGAAACATGGCTCCCATTTGCACAAAGTCGTCTAGAGGCAATGCTTATTCTTGGAAATGCATTTTCAACAAGGAACCAGGTACAAACCGCTTTTGACAATTTGTACAACGCTATGAACAATCTTCGTTTTGATATACAAGGATTGACCGAATATATAAGACGTGCCCACGAAATTTATACTAATTACCCAAATAACTGGTATCCAGATATAGCCTTTTTCCATCACACATGGGAACGTTTTGTTATCGCGTATAACGAAGCACGTTGTGTATTGATAAGGTATGGTGTAACCATTACAAGAGAGGAAAACGGAATCACAATAACAGTAATCGATCCAAGTTATCATTGTCCAATATGTGAAGAACTTGGATATCAACGAGGTTCGGTAACAGGGGCAGAAGTCGCAAGTGCAACATTTAATTTGCAATTTGCACTTAACACACTTGATGTTGATAAATCTAAACTTATTGATCTTATAAACTCTATGTTGCTTGTACAAACCGCAGGATATACAACGATTACAGGTGATGCATTTATTGAGGCAAGGGATGCCGCTCAAGCAGAATTTATGCGTGGAGATTCAACCCCAACAACTGTTCGTCTTGCCAAGGATAATTTGAATTCGACATATTTTTTACTTCAAGTTGATGGAGCAAGGTTCGGTGAAATTGTAGACCAAGCAAATATACTTAATGATATTTATATAGGATGGAGAAACGATCCGAATACAAACTTGCCATATTCCGCCGGATCTTTGCCATACCCACCGCATCCAGATTTTCTTGATTTATTCAAAGAATCGCAAGAATGGGATATAGAAGAGTGGGAAGATTTTTCCGTGCGTATAGAATATATGCGTAACTTGCTTACAGGTACAACATCTGAGGAACTTGGAACACATCCAAGTAACGCAAACCAAATGTTGGCAGAAATTTATACACCAAATATGCAGCCAACACGATTTCCAACCGCGGTTCAGGTTGCCGCAATGGCACATGATCTTGCATTAAGAATTGACAATATAATTGTTAACCAGAGAATGCTTGAACTTCGTATAGAAGAGGCCCAAGAAATCATCCGCAGATTCGGAACCGCTCCGACTCATTATCTTACCGATGATACAAGGGATGAATTACAAATTGCTATTGATGTTGCTTTGGATTATCTGAATGGCACATATCCGGCACGGCCAACGCTCGCAGGACTTCGTGCACAACGTGAAATTCTTCAAAACGCAATAGGTATGTTGCGATTTAATATGCAATTGTTGCATTATGAAATCAACAAAGCGACCAATGAGTTTTCAATCCATGAAGAATACTTTACCATCGAATCCTTTGCAACATTTACACAAAGCCTTGATAATGCGGTTGCTGAATACGATACATATATTAACGGAGTACTTGATACTCGTGAATATGAAAGACTTGTTGTAATATTGCATGAATTAAGAAACTCAATATCAATGTTGCTGACCGATTTGTCAGAACTTGAGGAACTTATGTTATACACAGGTACGCTTAATCCTGCATACTTTACATACCTTTCTTGGGCAAATTTGGAAAATGCGATAAGCTATGCAAATACAATATTATTTGGTACAAACCCAACTATACAAACACTTCGCAATACAATTCAAAATCTGCAAGACGCACTTGGCTCGCTTTTATTAAATTTCAATGCACTTGATGATGTGGTTGATCAAATTGAACAACGACTTTTGCGTGCACGTGTTCCAAGGCCGAATGAAACACCTCCTCGCCATTTTTATCGTGCGACGGAACTTGGCATTTTACAAGGATATCTTGACCAGGCGAATGCAATGCGTTTGAATTCTGGAACAAATCTGAATCAAATGCTTGATATAATAGAAAGGCTCTTGCTTTCGGTTTATGGCGGGACATATAACTCTGTTACATATGTTGGGCTTGTTGTTGATGATATACATGTACGTGATTTGATAACGTGGCTGCAAAATCAAAGTTCCACAGATTATACGCAGGCCACTTGGGAACTGTTACAAGAACAGATTAGTCGAAGTAAGGACTTTCTTGATTTGACATTTAATCCAGAAACACATACCACAGACCACCTTGTTGTTCAATATCAAATGCTTCTTGATGCATTTAATGCACTTGAAGCAGATACATCTGCACTTACCGCACTTGTAAACATAGCCGGGCGGGTTCGCCAAAATTTTGTTACCGAAGAAACTTGGGAACCATTTCAAATCGCACGCTCAGCTGCTGTTGCAATTTTGAATTACCAGGGTCGTTTAACTGTTACAGAAGTTCAAAATGCATATGCAGATTTGGAAAATGCGATGGAGGAACTTGTTGCCAATCGTATCCCTTTGCAAGGCCTTGTTAATGACGTATCGATTGCACCTTATTATACAATAGCCATAAATTTTCTTACTGACTCTTGGACCGCTTTTCTTGCTTCACGCAACGCCGGGGTTACTGCTGCTGCAAATGTCAATATAAACGTTTTTGATCTTATGGAAATTTATGATGAGTTACGCATAATGCATGCAAATCTCTTGCCTGATTTGGAGCCACTTTCAAATTTATTGGGTGATGCATTTGAATTTGACAGATCACAATTTACACAAGAAACTTCTGCACAATTGACAAATGCAATAAACTTTGCAACAGGTGTCCTTGAACCGCCACCACCATCGATAAGAGAAGTTTTTGAGGCAATCAGAAAACTTGAAGAGGCAATGAGTGCAATGGTGGTTGAAAAATCTGAACTTAAGGCACTTATCGCCCAAGTCGAAGCCAAAGACCCATCTTTATACACAACAACAAGTTGGAACGCTTTGATTACACAATTAAACGCCGCAAGGAGCTTTATTGAAATTGACTCAAGTGATGTTACTGCACTTGAAACATATATTGAAAACTTGCTTTATGCAATATACAATCTTGCTTTTCAATCTGGAACGTTGGACGAACTTCTTGCAAAAGCACAATATCATTTACCATATGCACGTTATTACACACTTGAGAGTTTTATGGCACTTATCGATGCGGTAACATTTGCAAACGACGTAATTGCACAAGGTTTGCCATCAAATGACAGTGGATGGATTTCCGCAGCACAAAATTTGCTTGATGCTTTGGCACGGCTGATAAGTATCCGCAATCTTCGTCACTATCATGAAATTGCTCGAATTTTCCAAAAATATGATATTCGTGATGATATACGTTGGGATGAACTTGTTACCGTTATTCATAATAACGAGCAACTTTTTATCAATGGTTCGGAACAAGCGGTTTTAAATGCAACAATAGCAACACGAAATGCCGTCGAGGATGCATTGACCGAATACCATTACTTTACAATATTGTCATGGAACGCTTTTCAGGTGCAACTTGTAAATGCAATTAATGGTAATCAACATGAACTTCGTCAAGTACTTGATAACCTTGTTTATGTTGGTAATCTTGTAAGAATAATATCAGAAATAGAACAGCTTGCCCAAGATACAACACCCGAGTGGTTAATATTGCTTCAACTTATGGAATATAACGATGTTTTATTGAATGAAGGTACCCGGCAAGAAATAGATGATCACGTTGTTGCCTTGCGCAATGCACTTAATAACATACTTGCAGATACTTTGTTGCACATTGCTTTGAATCCTTTGATGCCTGGTTATCAGATTCTGAGATTTATCGATGCTGCGGGAAATGCAATAGACGGCCACCATCAAGGCGATGTGTTTCTTGCAAACTTTGCTGCGGGCGAATTATTGGAAACGTTACTTGCACAGTTTATAAATAAAGGGCTTAGAGTTTTTGAATCATTAAATCAAGGCGAGCAAGAAATTATTGATCTAAACACTACGGTGGCAACAGGAATGCAAATAAAACTTTTTAATGGCGAATCTGTGATTGATAAAGTAACAATTGTCGTCATTGGTGACGTTCGTGGTCTTGGTAATCCAAACAACGCCGATGTAGGAAGATTACAGGCTCATGTGCGAGGACAATTGCTTGAAAGTGCGAACTTTCTTGCCGCAGATATAAGAGGACTTAATAATCCAAATAACTCTGACGTTGGGTTATTACAAAGTCATGTAAGAGGGTCTGTGGATATTTTTGATGGTTTGAGACTTCAACAAGAACAAGGGGAGGCAGCATGAAAAAAAACAAAACTTTATCAGGCATGATAATAACAGTGATAGTCACGGCAATCGCTTTATTAATCATGCAATTTCAAACTTTACCGGTTTTAACCGTTGCAGGTCACCAGATACCTGCCGATTCAGAGGCAATAATGGTATTAAGCACAGATGCCACAATAACAATTGACTTGTCAGTTATAAATACCACAACTTTCGAGTTACCTGTTTCACTGTGGATTTTTGGAAATGCGGAACTTGCTATGGCTGATGCACGTATATTATTTGATCCTAATGTTTTTCAGGTTGACAGGATAGAGGTAAACACATTAATAGTAGGTATCCCAGGTGTCTTTGAAATGCCGATAAGTCAAAATTATACCTTTAATAATACACTAGGACAAATTAACAAAGGATTCAGTAACGTCAACGCGATGCCAATATTCGCCCCTGGTAATGAATATTATCTTGGTGATATTATTTTCAGACTTAGAGACGATGTAATGCCAGGTACATACAGCATAAATTTTGAAACAGGTCCCGCGTTCACAAGTGTCAACCCACACGCAGATATTGCAATTCAACATGACTATGCGAATGGCCGATTGGCACTTGGTAATCTTGATATAGTATTTGAGGGTGAAACGACAATATTTTGCAATAATGCAAAACTGGATCGAGATAATCTGGTAATTGAAATAGCAGAAGAGGCATTTAATATAAGTCCATCAATGTGGACAAGTGCAACAACGCTTGTTCTGCCATACGAATTTCAATATATATATGCGAATGACTTTCGTCTTCGTGCATCACCTGAATCAAATGTTGCAACAATAAGTATTGATGGTGGTCCGCATGCGTCTTATTTTGATGATTTTCTTTCGCTGAGTACAGGTACAACTACAATTGTTCAAATCGAAATTGTTGCACAGGACCAAATAACAACAGAAATTTATACGGTGGCAATAACCCTTGATGCACCGGTAAATCCTCTTGATTCGGTCGAGATATATGATATAATCCATGCCGAGTTGGTGATTAATCGTGATGGAGGAACAAATATATGGAATACAATAACATTGCCATTTACAACTACACAAATTGAAGTGATGGACTTTGAAATTGTCGCAACAAGTGGTGCAACCGTCTCGTTTGAACAAAGTACCGTCAGCCTGCAAAGCGTTGCATTGCCAAATTATTCAACAACACCTATAACATTTACAATAACATCGGCAAGTGGAAACTTTTTTGCCACGCATACAATTAATGTTATAAGAAATGGGGGAGATTCGAATACAAATATAACTGGATTCAATTTTGAAATTGGAGGTGCTGTGCAAACCGCTTCGAGCCAATGGCTAAATCCAACAGGTACAAATGCAATCTGGAACATTCTCGAAGAAATTCCACTAAGTCATGCAGATGCAATCACATTGACTGTTTCAC
The DNA here is from genome assembly GCA_009780375.1 of Bacillota bacterium. Lineage (GTDB taxonomy): Bacteria > Bacillota > Clostridia > Christensenellales > UBA1242 > WRAD01. Next base: position 41,403 of record WRAD01000004.1, on the reverse strand, counting down.
CTGAATCATCTTTATCATCTGTTGCGATAACATTAAATGGCATGCCTATAGACCAAAATATAAATCCACTTGAAGATATTCAACCCGGTTCTAATAATGTGCTTGTAATAACAACAACCCCACAATTTGGAAATTCGGTTGTACGTACAATACAATTTTTTGTTCGAACCGCAGATCTTGGGTTAACCTACTTGACAATTACACCAACTCCGACAACTCCGTCTGTATTTCCACCTGTCGGACTTCTTGCAAATCAATTCAGTACCCCTGTGCCGATAAATGTAATTCTGCCACATGGTACAGATAATTTCACAATTGCCGCAAGTGTGGTAAATATACAAGAGGCATCAATTACATCTGGTCTTGGAACACATAATATAGATGTTTTGCCTGGCGTAACAACGCCGATAATCATCAGGATAGATGGCGAAGATGGCACTTTTCGTAATATTGATTTGAATGTTACCGTTGCGGTTGCGGTAATAGATATGACCGCAGAGTGGACTGCGGGATTTATATTCCCGTCACCTTCCAGAAGTCCTGAGCCTTTCTTTTTTGTAGGCGAGACATATCATACGAACGCAATAAGACTGGTATTACATAACAGCGACAACACAACAACTGTGGTAAATGTAAGTCAGGCTATGGCAATTACCGCCGGTTTTCCTGTAACAGGTTTTGCAACACCTGGAACATATACGTTGAATTTTGAACATTCTGTTAACCCGACAACAGGACTGCCACACTCTGTTGAATTCATCGTTGATGTTGTTATACCAAATCCAAGTGGGATTAATTTACTTGCCACAAATACTACATTTAATCAATTCGCGGCATATGATAACCGATTTCAAATCTATATAACACATGATTGGCCAGGGGCAAATAATTCGCAAAATCCAATCACGGTGACAATTGATATGCTTGGTGGTCTGGAAGCATTTGAAAATGCGGTTTCTGTTCATGGTTCGCGTCAGCTTGTAATTTATTACCAAGGTTTTACAATTGATGTTCCAATCACAGTTATTGCGGCAAACGCAATTGTAAATGGCATAAGTGCACAATGGACACCTGGGTTTATCTTTTCTGCACCAGAAAGAATTCCTGAACCATTCTTTTTCGTTGGTGAATCATTCCCAAGTGGTGCCATTCAAATCGTCCATCATTATACCGACGGATCATCTTCTGCACCTATTCCTGTTACCGCATCAATGGCAAATAATGCAGGTTTTAATACATCAATCCCAGGTATTACAACTTTGCAATTCACTCATGCAAATGTGACTGAACCTGTTACAATGTCTGCAAAGGTTGTTGCCCCAATAATAAATGGTATTGAACTTGTTCCTGGTGCAAATCTAACATTTACACAAAATGCACCTTATGATAACAGGTTTTCTGTTTTCTTTACTCATAATTGGTCTGGTGCAAACAATTTGACAAATTCTATTCCTGTGACGGCATCAATGATTACTGGCTTTAATACCTCTGTATCTGTCCTGGGTCCACGTCAACTTGTAATAGAGTACGCAGGATTTTCTTTAACCGTTGATATAAATGTCGTTGCTCCTGTTGCCGTCATTTATCGCATAAGTGCGGAATGGGCAACAATCCGCGACAGGCATAACTTTGTGCAAGGCGAACCTTATCAAAATAATGCGATTGAAATTATTGCACATTGGACAGATGATCGCGTCCCAACAAGAATTCCTGTAACAACCGCTATGGCGATGACCGCAGGTTTTGATACTTCTTCCCAAGGGCAAATGATTTTGAACCTGACACATCTTGCGCATAATTATCCTTTTGTTGTTTCTGTCATTGTGGCTCAGATAACCGAAATTCGAATTATGAATGTCGGAACAACCACTTTTACAAGAGGATCGGCATATGACAACAGTTGGCAATTTGAATTCATATGGAATTGGCGTGAAACACCTGACACAGGGCATGCGGTAACACTTGCAATGATGGGTGATTCATTTAATACGAATGATTTGGGGAATGTAAATGTGACCATATCACATCTTGGCTTTACCTCAACAAGGCAAATTACCGTCATTGCACCTGCGAATCCGAACAATGTAAATATTTTTGTTATAAATAATCAAAGCCGAAACACATGGATGATAGGTGAGGCATTTGACCAAGAGGCAATTGTAATACAAGTAAACATCAATGATACTTACATATATAATACGTCGGTAACTCTTGCAATGATAGGTGGTATTTCAACGTGGAATGGTATTATCTCTACGCCTGGAATACAGACACTTGTGATTACATATCTTGATACAACAACTACTTTCCAAATTACTGTGAATGCAGCACCAGAAATCCCTACGGTTGAATCTATATCTGTAATGGCAGGAAGCCGAGTTGGCTGGATAGTTGGGCAGTCGTATGTAACCGGGGAAATTCGTATTTTGGTCACAATGTCAGACACAGAACAACGTCAAGTTGACGTAACACTTGCAATGCTTGGTGGGGCACTTGCTTGGAACGAGGTGGTTGCAACGCCTACTGGGCCAGGGATGTTGCGTGTATTAACAATAACTTATCAAGATACAATTACGCAATTCAATATAATAGTCTTGCCATCCGATATAATAACCGATCCAACCGAAGACCCAGACTATCGTGCTCTTGATGATTTGGTTTTAACCGTCGCGGGTATCATGAAACCATGGAATGGTGAGAGGATTTTCGAACCTATGCCTATTTCGTTTCATTTGCGTCATGCCGTTGTAATAAATGCAATCTCAACTAATCCTGATGCAAGTGTTGAACTTGTCGTAGATGGCGTTAACAGAAATGGGCAAACTCTTCCAATATTACCTGTTGGTGTATCAACGTTTAATATTGTTGTGGTGTCTCCGGCAGGAAACACACAAACTTATTCGGTTGTAATCACAGTAAATGAATTGGATGAAAGTGATATAGATCCTTATCGATCAAAGTTACATCTTCTTGTATCATTTATACTTGGAGACTTTGATTGGCAATCAATAGAACCAGACGACAGCCTAGATGTAATAACATTGCATTTTAGAAATCTTTATTCTGAAGAAACGGTTGAACCATTTTTAGAATGGCTTGGAATTTCTATTTTCCTTCTCATGGAATGGGATGCAAACGGAAGTTATTCCTATGAAACCGCATTCAATGCACTGACCAATACTTTTGCCGCACTTGAGGAAAAGCAAGATTTTCCATCGCCAGATTTGGATGACGATGACAGAAACTTTTTTATGGATAATCTGCATTGGATTTTAATTGGTGTTGGCACGCTTGCGGCGGTGATATTGGCAAGCACATTCCTATATTTACGTAAACGCAAAGCAAAGATAAAAATGAATACCCTAAATGAACTTAAGAACTCGGCAACACAGGCACTTGATAAAGCGATGAATGATCTCAGATTTGCAACAGGCCAAGCCTCAATTGCAAAGCAGGAATCTAAAATGCGTGAGACCGCGATGGATGCAATACAAAATGCAGGAGATTCTGCACAAAAAGCCGTTCGCTTGGCAAAAGAATACAAAACGGCGAAAAAAGGAGGTAAAAAATGAGTAACAAAATAATGCCTGGTGGTGTTCAACCTCAATATTTAAAGGATGAGGAATTGCGAAAAGCCCGTATCAAAGAACTTGAGAATAAACGAAAAGAGACAAATTCTGCGGTTCGTCGTGAACTTATGGAACTTAATGCATTGAAAATGAATTCGAATACGCACATTGGAACAATAAAAAAAGAGGGGGCAGTGATGAACGAAGTTACACAAAAGATTTTTACCGAACTTAAAGAAAACCAAGAAGAGATTAAAAGTAAACAGCGACAAAAACAAGAAATGCTTGAAAAAATTCACCAGGCATTTAAAGAGGGCATAAGTGACATATGCGAAATTAAACGCACCGTTCATAACCAGTCAGGTGGTGATTTTCAAAAACAATTTGATAAGGTAGAAAACAAACTTGACAAATTAATGGAAAATTTTATTGAGGTTCGGATACAAACAAATGGTGGCCAGGCGGAAATGATTAAAGGTTATATGTCAAAACTTGATGACAAGATAGAACGTGCTAATGATGACATCATAGATATGAAATCTATGCTTGCAGAACTTGTTGGACATTTTAAAATGTATTCGATAGGAAGTTACATCAATCATAATGCAAACCCTCCTGTAATCCCACAATATCTAAGAGATAGTGCACAACCTGTTATAATTAATAATGTTCCACAACATGAACGCAAAGAAATTTCTATGCAACCGTCCGCTTTACATCACCAATCTCCGCCGTCACCGCCTTTACAACATTATAATCAAGCCTCAACGCCCCAGCCTGTCTCAATAACAAAAGACTCTGGTCCCGATCCAATGGATGTAATGTTAAAGGATATTGCACAAAGTCTCAAAGCGGTCAAAGATGATCTTGAATAAATATCAATATTTTTCGGCACTAATATCCTCTTGTGTGGCTATACTATAATATATGAAAACCACCAGTGTGATCTATCTTGATAATGCGGCGACAACTCGCATTCGTCCGAATGTCCTTGATGCAATCAATAATGCCGAACAGGAATTTTATTATAATTCTGCCGCCGTTTACAATGGCTCGCTTGTTGCAAGACATGCAATTGAACAAGCAACAATGGTTATTAAATCTCGCCTTGCAAAATCTGGTTTGGGACAATTAATATTTACAAGTGGTGCGACCGAAGGCAACAATATGGTAATCCTTGGGAAAATTACAAGTGTGCGTAACCATCTTGTCGTTCTTGCAGGTGAACACAGTTCCGTTTATGCACCAAGTGTCTATTTAAAAAACGCGGATTTTGATGTGGATTACGTACCACTTAAAAGTAACGGTGAGGCAGACATAAATGCACTTGCACGTCTTATACGTCCCACAACCGCTTTGGTGGTTTTCGGACTTGTCAACAGTGACATAGGTATAATACAAAACGCGTCGGAAATCGTTCGTACTATCCGCCAAATCAACCCTATAACTCACATTCATTGTGATGCGGTCCAAGGCTTTTGTACATTTGATTTTGATGTACAAGATTTAGGTATCGACAGTGTCGTTGTATCCGCACACAAAATCTATGGTCCGAAAGGTATCGGTGCATTGTGGCTTAGACAAGGTACAACAATCAAACCAATCATGTATGGTGGAAGTCAACAAGATTTTCGCCCTGGAACCGAAAACAATCCGTCAATCATAGGTTTCGCGTCGGCGGTTGCATCTTTCAATACACAAGACTCTTTTAACCATATAACAACACTTCGCAACCACCTTGTAAATAACTTGCCAAACGGTTGTACTTTGAACAGTTTCCTAAATTCAATCCCGCAACCGCAACTTGGTAATTTTCCCCAGACAGCCCAATCTCCTTATATAACAAACATTGTCTTGCCAAACGGTATCCTTGGTAACACCGTTATGAATGCATTGTCACAAAGAAATATTTTTGTCGGTATTGGGTCTGCGTGTGCGTCAAAGAGTGCAAAGAATAGAACACTTCTTGCGATGGGTATAAGTGAGGCAAAATCAAAGTCGGTGCTTCGTATATCTCTTGGGCAATACAATACGCTTGATGAAATCAATATATTTCTTGTCGAACTTCAATCAATTCTAAATGACTTGCGGTAATTCTCTTCTCATCCCTTGAACTTAGTTCTTTCAAGTATTGCTCTAATCTTTCTACAATGCTTTGTTTGATTTCATATCATTTTAATTCTCCAAAAAGTTCTTCATAACTACAATTGAGTGCAACACAAATTTTTCTTGCTAGCCAAATTTTAGGAAATGAGCGTCCGTTGCAATAATCACCAATAGAATTCTCGTCAATGCCTAATTCACGTGCAAGTTCTCGTTGTGTGTGACCTGCTAATCTTAAAAGTCTAACTTGTTCTGCAAAATTCTTTGTAAATTGTTCACGTTCTTCCATAATTAAATAATAGACAATATAAATTTTTTAGTTGACAATCCCGAGATTATCGGGATACAATTAAATTGTCCGAATAATACAAAAGGAGAGCAAAATGAAAAACGAAAAGCAAACATATAATAAAACTGCAGAGAAAGAGTTAAATGCCTTACAAAGACTCAAGACTCTACTTCTTGATAATCTTCGCAACAAATTGAAAAATGACAGCGATGGCACATATCGGGCAAAAGTTCTTTACCGCGTTAATGAAATGCTTGACGCTGTTGACATCATCATGGATGTCATCGGGGAAATTCCTGAGATAAACGCTTGACAATCAAAACTTTGATGCGGTATAATAAATGTACCATTAATTTAAGAATGGGTTCCAAAGCGAACCCGTTTTTATTGAAAGAGGTATAGGGAGGGCATAATAGACAAAGCAAAACAAATCAAAGATCTGTGCATGCAAAACATTGCAAACCTTGGCTGTGAACTTGTCGAAGTAACATACCGCAAAAACAAGTTCGGTGAAATGGATCTGACATTGTACGTTAACAAAGACGGAGGCGTTACACTTGACGACTGTGAGCGTATATCACTTGCCATTGACCCAATAATCGAGACAAGTGGAATAATGGGAGACGAAGAACATAATTTAAATGTCTCGTCGCTTGGTGCCGATTGGCCTGCGTCTCTTGATGCAGATTTCTAAAATAATTTAAAAATAACAAGGAGAATAAATATGATAAGCAAAGAATTCTTTGCCGCACTTGATCAAGTGGCGGCCGAACGCAACATGACAAAAGAGGAAATTATCCGTGACTTTGAAGAGGCGATGGTACCTGCCCTTAAAAAACTTCATGGTGAGGGAAGTTTGGTGCGTGTAAACCTTGATTATGAAAAGAAAAAAATTCGTGCATATTCATTAAAAATTGTTGCCGATGAAGATGCGGAAGATTGGGATTGGGATACACATATCTCGCTTGAAGAGGCACAAAAAACCAACCCAAAAGTCAAAGTTGGCGACGAGGTTATCAATGAACTTAACCTCAAAGACTTTGGACGAGTGGCAGCCATCACAATCAAACAAGTTATGGCACAAAAAAATCGCGAACGTACACGTACGGCCGCACTTGAAGAAATTAACGCAAGGGCAGAGCAAATCGTTACCGCAAAAATTACAAAGATTGAACGTGATATTTATACTTTGGAAATTCCTGGTTCAAAAATCGAAGGTATTCTTAATGTGCGTGGTCAAATCCCTGGCCAGGTTCATCGTGCCGGTGACTTTATAAAGGTATATGTCAATGCGGTACATGATGACCGTCGTGGCGAAATTTATGTAACACGAAGTACCCCACAATTTGTGCGTGCATTATTTGATCTCGAGGTTCCAGAAATTGGTCGTGGCGAAGTTGCCGTCAAGGCAATTGCCCGTGAATGTGGTTATCGTACAAAGATATGTGTTCATTCTGATGTTGCAAATATTGACCCAATCGGTGCCTGTGTTGGACCAAAGGGAAGTCGTATTAACACAATTCTTTCAGAAATCGGACCAGAAAAAGTCGATCTTATACCATGGTTCGAGGACCCGCTTGAATTTATTGCCGCCGCACTTGCACCATCACCTGTTCTTCGTGTAGAGGCGGACGAAGAACAAAAACGTGCACGTGTTGTCGTACCAAATGACAAACTTTCTCTTGCAATCGGGCGTTCAGGTCTTAACGTACGTTTGGCCGCAAAACTTACTGGATGGAAAATTGACGTTCTTTCCGAAGAAAAGGCGGCCGCCGAAGATGCCTCTTTTTCCGAAGAATTCTTTCTGGGTGGACAGGCATGATATTTGCATGCTAGAACAAATGAAGCCAGTGTGAACATTTCACCCGAATAAATTTTCCAGGAGGTCATAGTGAAAGAACGAATCTGTTGTGTCTGTCGCAAAAAAGATTTGGCAGCAAATCGTATCCGTGTATGTCGCCAAACAAATGCAGATGGTACACATATCTTTCAAATTGACCATAAGGGAAACGCAAATGGACGCGGTGCATATCTATGCCCACAATGCATTCCAATCGCTATAAAAAAACGTGCACTCAATCGCTCGTTTAAAACTAATATTCCAAACGAAATTTACCAAGACCTTGAAAAAATATAACTGGCGCTCCCTGCAGGAATCGAACCTACAACCTATCCTTAGGAGGGATATGTTATATCCATTTAACTAAGGGAGCGAATTAATTCTATAATACCAGTTACAGTGTTAAATGTAAAGAACTAACTGACGCGTTCATCATCGCGATACTCGCGTGCCTCTTGTGTGCCATTGGCGTAAATATATATGCCCTTACCATGGCGTTTATCATTTACCCACGTGCCGTTAAATTTGTCGCCTGAACGATAATGTTTTGTTCCTTTGCCATTTTTCTTTCCATCAACCCATTCTCCAGAATACTCATCGCCTCCTACGTATAAAAAGGAACCTTTGCCGTGTATTCTATCATCCTTGAATTCCCCTTCGTATCGTTTACCTGTCGCATATACAAGGATGCCTTTTCCATGCATCATATCATCCTTGAATTCTCCTTCGTATCTGTCTTTAAGTGCAAAGGTAAATAAACCCTTGCCGTTCTTTTTTCCCTCAACCCATTCGCCATGATACTGGTTGCCATTTGCATAAATGTAAGTGCCTTTGCCGTGTTGCTTGCCTTCTTTCCATTCGCCAATATATTTGTCGTCATTAAAGTACATGTAAATGCCTTGCCCATGTTGCTTTCCGTTCATCCATTCGCCATCATAGCCACCGCCTTTTGGAAAAAGATATATGCCATTGCCATGACGATTATCATCTTTCCAATCACCCTTATAGTTACTTCCATCTTTAAAAATATAGGTACCTTGTCCGTGTTTTTTACTGTCAACCCAATCGCCTTCATATTTGTTACCGTCTGCAAAAAAATAGGCACCTTTGCCATTACGTCTTCCATTTTGAATATGTCCAACATAACTGTCCCCATTGTCATATTTAACCGTTTGCATTTATATAATCCTCCTTATATTAAGGTGCCGCCTTGCCTCGTGGTCGCTTTGGTAAGAGTTCATCAAGTTTTGTCGCCGCCGCGGCCTCAATATATTGAAACGTTGCTTTCCCGCTTTTTGTAATGACATCACTTGTGATTGTTATGCGGTTAAGATTTGTTTCACTTGGTGCATTGTACATAATATCAAGCATACTTTCTTCCATAACAGTTCGAAGCCCTCTTGCACCTGTTTTAAGTTTAAGTGCCATATCCGCAATTGTCACAAGGCTTTGTTTGTCAAATTCAAGGTCAATTCCATCAAGTGCAAATTTTTTCTTATATTGTTTGACAAGTGCATTCTTTGGCTCGGTCAAAATTTTAATAAGGGCAGAGTGATCAAGTTCATCAAGCGTTACAATCACAGGAAGTCGCCCAACAAATTCAGGTATAAGTCCAAATTTTATTATATCACTTGGAGTAACTTCCTTAAGAAGTTCATTTGTTGTTTTAACTTCGCCTACGCTTGCCCCACCGCCAAAACGCATAAGTACTTGGTCCTCGATTCCAACGAACGCACCACCAACAATAAATAGAATATTGCTTGTATCAATTTGAATTGACCGTTTCTCGCCTTGAACCATAATTGTAGAAACCGTACCCTCGATAATCTTTAACAATGATTGTTGGATACTCTCTCCAAGGGCGTGGTTATGTCCACGTTTTGAAATTTTATCAATTTCGTCAATATATATAATCCCACGCTCGGCTTTTTTTGAATCATAGTTACATGCTTGTGCGAGTGGGATAATAACTTTCTCTTCTAAGCCTCGTCCACCTCCAGACAAAAGCGAAGTCGCGTCGGCAGATGCAAATGGCACGTCAAGCGCACGTGCAAGTGTTCTTGCAACAAGTGTTTTTCCCGAACCCGTTGGGCCCAACATTAATACGTTACTTTTGCCAAGCTCTACACGTTCGTTATTATCATCTGAATTGGTATAATTAACTCTTTTATAATGATTGTACACCGCAACAGACAAAACCTTTTTCGCATCAAATTGCCCAATAACATATTCATCCAAATGTGCCCGAATTTCCGATGGGGCAGGAAGTCCCGACCTTTTAATAATACTGTTCGCAGATGTTTTTGATAATCTAGGAATTATCGTTAAATTTTTTGTACTAGGATCTCGGCTTAAACGCACCGTTAGGTGCTTTTGTTCTTTCATTGCCTCAAGTCGCCCCAGACATTCGCCACATATGCTAACCTCACCTTTAGGGGTCTGAAGTTTTTTTAATGAAGGATTCTTGTTACAAACGCTGCATTGCATATCACCAGATTATCACATAATCAAAGATTTCTATAAGTGTTTTAAACAAGTCCACAATTAATAAAATTCATCAGGAATGCATTTAAGTGGAATATTAAATTTTATCATTGCTTCTAGGTTGGAGCAGTTTAGATTAAATATAAATATTCTACATGGCCAAGTCTTGACAAGTTTTTAAATATATGGTACACTCGGCCAGTGTTGGCATATAGATTAATGTGCCATGGCACTTGCAATATATATACATATAAAATTTAACAGAAATTCTCCCGCATCTTTCTTGCGGATTTAATTTAATCAATAACGAGGTTTATACATGAATAAAGTTTTTAAGCGTATGCGTGTTGCAGTGGCATTTTGTGCTATGTTTGCATTCGCAATCACAGGGGCACTTGTCTTTATACAAAATGGAAAATCAAATGATGGAACCACTGTCGAGGCGGCACGCGAAGTCAATCTTAGACAAAATCATGTTGTTGGACAGGGTGCACTTGGTTTTAATGGTTTAGGCACTCACTCGATAGGTCATACCGCAAATCCAATAGGTGGTAATTATAATTTGCGTCAACGTGGTCCAGAAAACAGAAACCAAATCAATGATAACGCAACCGCACCTATCTCATATACATCCTTTCAATCTCTTCAGCGTGATGGAAGTTCCGGTTATACCGATCGCCATGCAACTTTGCAAGAACACATAACAATTGGTGGTGATCTTCAAGACGCACTTCGAAACTCAGGTCAAATTCAAAGCCTTTCTTTTGAATTCTTTTTCGGGATTGGTGTGCTTGCCGATGCAAGTCGGGATTGGTTGCCTGGTGGTGCAAATGCGGCAGGTTCGACAATTTCCCTTATCGATCTTAACTTTAATCAGGTCATGGATACAAGAATCCACAGGGTTGATCAAAACAGAGGTCATAATTTACGAAGCACAGCAAATGGTGACGGCACAGGATCAGGTGGATTCAATGATAATTGGGCAGACAGCTTGCCAAGAAGTAACGATGGTTCGATAATGGGTGCAGGAACAATAGCGTCTGGTCCACGCGGAGTATTGCAATCAGGTCAAACCGCACGAAGTATCGGCATAACAAGTGGGTTAACTGGTTCAAGAAACAGTTTCGATGGAAGCAACAACAGTTGGCAATTCCGCACACAAACACTTGCCATAAGTCCATCTGATTTTGCACAAATTGCGGACAACGGTGGACTTTGGTTGCGACTCTTTGGTGCAACATCCACATGGTGGAGTTCAAGATGGACCCAAGTTGCTATTGTTCTTGAAGGTGTGCGTATAAATGCCGTCGAAACACCAACCGATGGAAGTCGCTATTTATATAACAGTGGTGTTCGTGCCGCGGTCGCAGAAGCAAATGACAGTCGTTATGTCGGTCATGGTGGTTTGATTAACTATCGTGTTGCATTTGCACCAGACTCGTCTAACACAGGCAACGACGGAACAGTAACTTTCTTGAATAATGGTAATACAGTTAATCATTTTCACTCGGTATGGGGTACTACAAGAGCAAATAATTCGATATGGAGCCAAGGTATAGATGGTGTTGGTGGGCACGGCAATGTTAATAACACCGCAACAAACGCGGGAAATGCAATTATAGGTGTATCGACGACTGGTGCAGTTGCTACAACTGGAACTACTATGGACAGAATTATTATTGACCTTGGAGAAGTAAGAACTGTTACAGGGCTTGGATTACATAACAGAACAAGTACAAGTGATGGGCGTATCACACGTGCACAAATTTGGACACTTTGTGAAACAAGAGACGCGGCAAGTATTGCAATTAACAGTACATATATGAGAGCAGACTTTAATGCCGCATCAAGTGTATGGACAAATCAAACCCCTGCCGATATTGTTTGGACCGCAGGAACCGACAATAACGAAAGAACCGCATTTATAGAGCCGGTAAGAACACGTTTCATTGCACTAAGGATAAGACAGTTAAGCAGCAACCATATGATGATAAGAAATCTGCGTGTTTTTAGTGATGGTGAGATTACCGTAACAACCCCAAACATTACCGGTGGTCAATGGAATGCGTCCAATCCATTACGTGGTGCAGGTTTCTTCTTTTCAACAACCCAAGTAAACGGAAGAATCGGACAAGAATTTAATCCAGCAGGTCTCTTGCAGCAGCTTGGCATCCAACCATTCACACCTTCTGTTGCGGGTGCAACAAATTTAACGCATTATGTTGGTGGAGGACGTTTTGTAACTTTTCCAATGAATGTTGCAAGAGGTGTTGGTGCAATCGCAACAAATCTTGAATTTCACCAAGAACTTGACAGATTGACAATAACAAATCGTACTATGAGTATAGATAACGACCAAATGGTCCAGTACGCAATATCCCGTTACAATAATTGGTCAAACCTTAACTGGCAAACTTCACCGGTATTTGATGACCTTCGTGTAAATGAAAATTACTACGTGTTTGTAAGAACACTTGAAAATGATGAATTCGAAGCAGGTGTTTATGCAAACAATGGCTTTGCAATAAGTACAATTGCCCCATCGCTAATGCCTTCGAATCTTGAGGGAAGAATTAATGACACACTTGGGTCAATTATATTGCCAAATGGTTGGGCATGGGTTAACAATGATGATATATTAACTCTGGTTGGGTCAACTGCATTTGATGCAATCTATACACCATCAAACACAAACATACGTCCACGTACTTTTACATTAACAATAAATGTATTAAGGGCGACCCCAAACTATACAATTCCAACAGGAATTAATGCAACATTCGGTCAAAGATTAATTGACATCGAGGCCCAACTTCCAAGTGGATGGGCATGGGTAACACCAACCGCTTCTGTTGGAAACGCAGGTGTCAACAACCACCAAGCAATTTATACCCCATCAGACCTTGTTAATTATTATCCTGTAACACGCACAATTCAAATTACCGTTGCCCAAGTCAAGCCACCATACATAATTCCAACAGGCATTTCTGTCCAGTACGGAACAATGTTAAGTGAAATAACCCTATCCCCAGGTTGGACATTTGTTAACCCAAATCAATCTGTTGGTGGTGTAATATCTTCACGCTTGTTCCTTGCACGCTTTACACCACTTGATGGAAATTTCTTAACAATTGAACGCAATATATCAATTGCGGTTACTCCGGCAGCACTTGAATATCAAACCCCAGAGCCAATAACATATGAAATCAGTGCAGGTCTTGTACTTGGTGACATTGAACTTCCCGACGGATGGGTTTGGCAAAATGAAAATCAAATATTAAGTGTAGGCACGCACAGTTTCTATGCCGACCTCGAACAAAGCCTAAGTATAAACTTTGTTACCGTATCTCGATTGGTATCTGTAACAATAACGCGTGCAACGCCTTCTTACACTCCACCTGTTATTGCTAACCAAACATTTGAACAAGGAAGGCTTGTTGGTTCAATTGCTCTGGGTGATGGATGGCAATGGGAAAATGTAAATCTCCCTGTAGGCAACGTAGGTACAAACAGTTTTTGGGCAATCTACACTCCAAGTGATATAGAAAACTTTACAACTGTAAGAATTCAAATAGAGATATATGTAAGACCTGCAATTTCAACAGTTGTTGCACCATCTTTCGAAGTTATGGTAGGAACGTACCTTCGCGAAATTGAACTTGACACAGGTTGGACATGGATAAATCCAAATAGGAACGTTGGAGATGCAACAACGACTCCACGAGGTTTTGCTGCAACTTTTATTTCACCATGTGGAAATTATCTTCCTGCGACACGCAACATTATGATTACCGTATTGCCAATGATAATTAATGACTATACACCGCCAGATGCAATCACATACACGTTCAAGGACGGACTTACGCTTGAAGACATTGCACATCTTTTACCAAGTGAATGGCAATGGGCAGAATATACGCAACTTCTCCTTGATGCAGGTACGCATATAATTTATGCCGAACTTGTAAAGAGTCTAGGGATTAATTATGTGACCGTCCGTGTTCCTGTAACGATAACAATTAACCAGGCAACACCAGACATTGTTTCACCAACATTCCAACCAGTGTTGGAAGGCACAGAACTTGAAAGAATTAAACTTGCAAAAGGTTGGGAACTTGTATCTTCAAATCGCACACTTCGTATTGGACTTGAAACTTTTGAAATAAGATTCACTCCATCAAATGCAAACTTTGCACCTGTTACATTTTCTGTAACTGTTCTTGTATTCCCAAGTTTCCCAACAACTTTGACTGCGGATTTCAACACAACACTTGGACAACTTGAACACCTTATCAACGGTTGGATATGGTTTGCGGGCAACGATCAACTTGTTGGAAATGTTGGTGCACATACTTTCCGTATTACATTTACATACGCTGGTGAAACGGTAGTAAGAGAAATCCAAATCACCGTCAAGCAAATCGAACCTGGCTATGATCTTCCTGTTCTTGAAGACCCTGTAGAATTCGGTACAATGCTTTACACAGTTAAATTGCCTGAAGGTTGGGAATGGAAAGACGGCGACCAACAGGTTGGTAACATTGGAACAAATTACTTTTATGCTATCTATACCCCAAAAGATACGCACAACTTTACAACAGTGACACGCAGAATTTATGTAAATGTAACTTATGCGGATCCTAATGTAAATACACCAACAATCGCACCTGTTATAACAGGAACAATGATTTCTGATATCGCATCGGGAATTGGTGGTGGTTGGTCACTTGACGAGCAGGATAGGGCAATCGGTAATCCAGGAATAAGAACATTTCTTATAAGGTTTGATTCAACCGAAAGTGGCTTTGGTTCAATAAGAGAAAGAGAAGTTTCTGTATTTGTCTACCCAACACTTCCACTTATGCCTTCAACCGTTGAATACAACACAACACTTGGTCAAATCAATTTGACTAATGGATGGACATGGGTCGCAGGAAATGCTCAAGCGGTTGGTAATGTAGGCATAATGCGTGTATTCCTTATAAGGTTCTCGCATACAGACATAAATGACACATTTCATGAAGTGATAAGACGTGTTTACCTTGACATTATTCCAACCGATCCAACAGACTTTGTTATACCAACTCCTGTTTCAAGAATATTTACGCAAGGACTTATGCTTCACACAATTGAACTTGGAATTAACTGGACTTGGGTTGCAAATGACCAAGAACTTGATGCAAGCACACACACATTTTATGCGGTTTATAATCGTGGTTCAAACTTTAATCCAATTACACGTCCTGTAACATTTACTATTACAAAGGCAATCCCTGAATATACAATCCCATCTATTACGTCTCAGGCATTTCACACAGGCCGTCTGTTAAGTGCAATTACACTTCCAAATGGTTGGACATGGGAAAATGCGGGACTGCAGGTTGGGACTGTTGGCACACGTCAATTCTTTGCAATCTTTAATTCAGGAAACGCGAATTTTGAAACGGTTCGCAGACAAATAACCATAACGGTTACCCCAGTTGATTTTGCATTTGACGTTGATTTCAAACAAATCTACAACACAATAACGTTAACAGTTCTAAGTAACAATACTGGTGGTGAACTTGAATTCCAGGTTGTTGGTTACGGACAAACAGTTAATGATGATAATTGGACAACAAACCTTGTATTTGAAAATCTAACCGCACCTACAATGTACAGGATTTTTGTGCGAAGAATGGCAGATGCAAATAATACCGCGGGCCAGTACAGAAATATGGGCGAAATTGCAACCGCTGTCGCATCTTCATCTAATGGAGGAATGTCAACCGGAGCAATGGCTGGGGTGGCGACCGCAGGAGCCGCGGGTGTTGCTGGGGCTGCGTGCTATCCACTTAAAAAAATCTTTGGAAGACGCCGTGCATTTTAAAACAATTTATTGAATTTTCAATGAATCATATAAAACCCTTGCAATTGCAGGGGTTTTATCATATAATCATCTATGATGGGTAAATCATTTGCAAGAATTACAAATAATAATTACATTCGAGAGAAATTCGAATGTAATTTGTTATGCATGTGAATGAATATACTTCATAAGTAATATTAAATTAATTAATTCCGACTTTCTCTAACACTAAGCAGAAAGTCGGATTTTTTTTGTATCTGGTTTACCCATCAGAATAACATAAAAACAAAACAAAAAATAAAATGATTAATAGGAGAAATAAGAATGAAACAATATGAAGAACCTTACATAGTATTAACAGATACAAATGACCCCGAGTTTTTAAGATTACTTTATGAATTTTATCAGGAATCAAAAAAAGATAATAGAGCAAGAGCACAAGGTGTAGTGGGACCATTTGATGGCCTTGAAAAAGTTGTTGATGTTGCACTTATGTTCAAAGATGAACATGCGATTGCAACCGCCGTGTTAATGAAACATTCCGAGAGCGTTGGCGAAGTAGGCAAAGTAATGGTGCAAAAGAATGAACGAAGAAAAGGCTATGGTGGACAACTTGAACATATTTTAAAACAAAGGGCAACCGAACTTGGCATGACACATATAATTGCCAATGTATTTCAAACCAACACCGAATCCCAAGGATTGTTTTTAAATACACTTGGATATCAAAAATATTATGATTTTACGCCACTCTCAGAAGAATACCAACAAGTTTATCCAAATGCGAAATATTTGGGCGATATATATGATAACTTTGCCGAAGAGATTATAACATGTTTAACTGATGACGGTTTTATTCAATTGGCAAATTATGATAAAATAGAACAAGAGGTGATAATATGAGTGTTGAACAACTTTATAAAAGACTTCATCAAATCCCAGAACTTGCATTTGAAGAATTCGAAACATCTAAATTAATTCAACAAGAACTTTGTAAAATAGGAATTCCATTCAAAGTGATTTGTGGTACAGGAGTCGTCGGGTTAATTGACGTTGGTAAAGACAAAACAATTTTGCTTCGTGCGGATATTGATGCATTGCCGATCAAGGAAAAAACCGAACTTGAATACAGTTCCAAAAATGATAATATGCATGCCTGTGGACATGATGCCCATGTTGCAATGTTGCTTGCCGCAAGTAAAGAGATTTTCAGTAATAAAAGTAAACTGAATTGCAACGTAAAATTTATATTCCAGCCAGGTGAAGAGCGTGCAGGCGGTGCATCAAAACTTGTGAATGAAGGTGTGCTTGAAAATCCTAGAGTCGATGCATGTTTTGCGATGCATGTATGGCCAAGCCTTGCAGCAGGTACATTAGGTTTAAAAAACGGTGTGTTAACCGCACTTGGTACAAGATTTACAATTGAAATTTCTGCACCAGGCGGTCACATAGCAGAAGTTAAACCAAATAAAAATCCTATATATGTGGCAAGTAAAATTTTGACCGAGGTAGAAAAGCTTTGGCGAAAAGATGCACGTATACATATAAGTAAAATTAAATCAGGTATAGGAAGTGGCAATATCATTGACACAAAGTGTGTAATGACAGGCGAAGCACGGGTGCTTTGTGCAAGTGATGCCGATAATTTTATAACAACTCTGAGAAACATATGTGTGAAAGTTGGAAACGAGACAGGGCTTGTGGTTAAATTTGACTTCCAAATCGCGAAAGAGTACCCAAGTGTAGTAAATAATAAGGGAATGAATGAATTAATAAATCAAATTACATTGCCATATATGGCAATAAAATGGATAGAAAATCCAAGTTTTGGATGCGAAGATTTTTCTAACTATGCACAAAATGGGGCGGTATCATCATTTGTGCTCTTGGGTTGTACACCTTCTGAATATATTGGCACCAATGCAATTCATACACCTATATTCAAACTTGACCTTTCGGCACTTTCTCTAGGTGCAAAAATATTTACAGATGTTGCATTGAATTATAGTGGTTAAATGTTTTACGTCCATATATATTTTCTTGAATACTAAAAAGTGGCTTTAAAGCCACTTTTAAAATTTCTTAAGTGTATAGGGTGTCCTAGCAACGTGGCTCTGGACGGCAACGGAATCTGCAAAGAAGTTGTGGTCCAAAGATAAGTCCTAGGATTGCGATTGTACAAAGGTCAATACCAAACAAACTTCCATTAAGTACAAGCATTAAAAGTATAATAATCCAAAGCAAGTCACAACTTTTAAGTTGAGGCATACATTTTCTTTCTCTTGGGCGGCAAGGATTACATCCACAGCCACTTCCGGTCATACGACCCATGAATTCTTGAAACATTTTAAAATCTCCTTATGTTGGTTAAAAAGTACAGGCCAAACGGGCCCTTTGTTCGGTATGTACTTGGGATGCGGCCACATCTTACGTCAGTGTATTCTTGAAATTTTTTTGTGTTACCACATGTAAATGTGTTATTATATTTGCATGAAAAAACTTAATTATAAAGAACTTAAGAGTCTTTGGATTGACTTTTACAAAGCAAAAACCCATGCACAGATTCCATCTGCTTCCGTTGTACCAGAAAACGATGCAAGTGTATTATTTATCAACAGTGGCATGCACCCTCTTGTTCCATATTTAATGGGTGAAAGTCACCCACAAGGCAAACGTCTTTGTAATATACAGAAATGTATTCGTACGGGTGACATCGAAGAGGTAGGGAACCCAAACCATTTGACTTTTTTTGAAATGATGGGCAATTGGTCACTTGGGGATTATTTTAAAAAAGAAAAAATCGCATGGAGTTGGGAATTCATGACGGGGAAGGAGTGGCTTAATATTGATCCGAATCGTCTTTATGTAACCTGTTTTGAAGGTGACGAAGTTTCTCCAAAAGATACAGAGAGTGCAGAGTACTGGCTTAATCAAGGTGTTGGCAAAGATCATATATATTTTTTACCAAAGAGTGAAAATTGGTGGCAACTTCCCTCAGGCACAGGACCATGTGGGCCATGCACCGAGAGTTTTTATGATACAGGTAAAGACTCGTGTAATGATAATTGTAATCCGTCTTGTAATTGTGGTCGCTTTGTAGAAATTGGCAACGATGTGTTTATGGAATACATCATTGAAAATGTAGGTGAAAAACCAAAACTTAACAAACAACGTAATGTCGATACAGGCTTTGGCCTTGAAAGAAACCTGTGTCTTGTAAACGGTCATAAGAGTGTTTACGAAACTGAACTATTCGCCCCTGCAATAGATAAGGTAAAGGCAAGTGCCGATCCAGGTTTTTACAACGAACAGGCGGCCAGAATAATTTGCGAACATACTCGTGCGGCGGTTATTATGATAGCCGATGGTATAATTCCGTCTAATAAAGGCCAAGGTTATGTTCTAAGAAGACTTGTACGAAGGGCGGTTCTTAAAAGACTTGAAATAAATTGTCACCTTGAAACAATCTTTGATAACTTGATTGATTTTTTTTGTGGCTATCTTGGAGAATATTATGAACAAGTTGCGACCGGCGTCGAGAATATAAAATTTGTATTTAACCAAGAAAAGGACAAGTTTTTTAAAACTGTAAACCAAGGTGTTAAAGAATTTGAAAAAGTTATTAAATTCGTACACAAAGATATATCTCAAAATTCGGTGTTCTCTGGAAAAACCGCATTCAGGTTATACGAGACATATGGTTTTCCAATAGAACTTACAAAAGAACTCTGTGAAGAAAAAGGTCTCTCAATTAACATGGAAGAATTTACAATTGCAAAACAAAAACATACCTTGGCAAGTCAAACCGCAAACACAGGTGCATTCAAAGGTGGTCTTGCCGATACAACAGGTGCAACAACTAAATTACATACCGCAACACATATATTGCATTCCGTTCTTCGTTCAATATATGGATTCGACCTTCATCAAAAAGGATCTAATATAACGCCTGAACGGCTTCGTTTCGATTTCAATCTTGATCATAAAATGACGGCGGATGAATTGAATGTTGTTGAAGTACGTGTCAATGAAATCATTGCACAAGATCTTGATATTATTGTTGAGGAAATGAATGTAGAAAATGCCCGATTAAAAGGTGCAATTGGTGTTTTCAATTCAAAATACGGTGACGTTGTTAAAATCTATTCAATCACGTCACCTCAATTTTCTTCTGTTGAATTCTGTGGTGGGCCACATGTAAATAAAACCTCTGAACTTGGTGCTTTTAAAATTCAAAAAGAAGAAAGTGTGTCCGCAGGAGTAAGACGGATAAAAGCGGTCCTTAATTAAATTTTTATTATGTAAAATTACTATGTAATTACAAAATAAAGTCTTTGGTGGATATTGATAAAATGTGCATAATAAATATTATCGAAATTACTAAGGAGACAATTTAATGAAGAAAGCGAGTACGAGAATGCTTGGGTTTGTTATGGCATTTATGCTTGGATCTGCACTTGTTATAAGTGGCGGTGTAATGCTTGGCACACGCGGCAGTTCCGATGCGGCAACCGGACCGGTAAATGCACATTTTGTAAAAATTGAGGGTGGGTCTGCATCGTCTCTTGCAATTGATATAAATGGTAACCTCTGGGCATGGGGTGCAAACAGCAATGGCCAGTTAGGGGATGGAACAACCACAAACAGAAACATACCCGTTCTAATAAACGATGATGGTAATTGGAAAGATGTCTCCATGGGAAATGATTTTTCAATTGGGCTAAGGGAAGATGGTACGCTTTGGACATGGGGAAATAACGTAGAAGGACGAACAGGTCTTGGATTGACCGCCGGAAATACACTTGTTCCAACACGAGTTGGCGAAGGTAATAACTGGACCCATGTTTCTGGTGGGGCGGCTCATGCAATTGCTCTTCGAGGTTCGGGTGAACTTTGGGCATGGGGACTTGGTACACATGGAAGACTTGGAAACGGTGGAACAGCTGTGGTATCTGCGCCTATAAGAATTGGCGGTCATGCAGATTGGACAATTATTTCTGCTGGGCAAACGACATCATTTGGAATCAGGGCAGAAGGATTACTGTACGGATGGGGGCAACATACTTCTGGGGCAACTGGGAATTTTAATCTTGGACTTCCAGACGGTGCAAATCGTACCGTTCCTACACGAATTGGTGCAAGGACAGATTGGGCAAGTGTAAGTGGTCGAGGCAATGGGGGCAATGCATTGACAACAGATGGTTATATGTATGGATGGGGAAATAACGCAGGTGGAGCGATAGGAGATGGAACAACAACCAGAAGACAAACACCTTTCAGGGCACAAGGAAGTTGGACTTCTATTTGTACAAGAAATGAAGATGCGTCAATAGGTATAAGGGATGATGGAACACTTTGGGCATGGCCTGTTCACTTGGCATGGCCAATGGATGTAATACAGAGACAATTTGGCATGGAAGATAATTGGATTTATGCATCGACTGGGCGCAATGTCCGTTGGTTTGCAATTAATGACCTTGGTGAAACATGGGCATGGGGTGCAAGAACATCAGGTGGTCTTGGTGATGGTCTTGCCTCAGGTAACGTTTTTGCGGCAAATGGTGGAGTTTTAATTGCCGCACCACAGGCACCAGAGCCAGAGCAGCTTCCAACCCCAGAGGATATAGAAATAGACGTTACAGATAACACTGTTTCTTGGAATACGGTAGAAAATGCAACTGGTTTCAGAATTTATGTCGGATATGATCCTGTTGCAACTGTTCCTGTTGTACAAACATATTTCGAATTCACAGCCGCACTTATTGATTATCTTGGGCTTGGGTATGGCACACATCTGATTCGTGTTATTGCAATAGGTGATGATGACTTGTGGCTTGATTCTGAACCTGTAACCGTCGAATTATATGTTCCGACACCACCTAACTATACAAGCTTGCTTGCACCGACCTACATCACTCTCGATGGCTATGGAATGCTTTCATGGAATAATCCAAATGCCGTTTCATTTGGTTATGGTATTTATATTAACGGAAACCTTGTGGCGACTGCAGGCGAAAATTATGATGAATTTGATATTTCTGAATTCCTAGAAAGTCTCGATGTTGGCACACATTATATTCGTGTTCGCGCATTAGGTGATCTTGATCACGCAACAGATCGTTATATTCAATCTGGGTTAAGCACCGATTATGCAATATACATTGTTCAAGAAGAAGATAATGGTAATAACAACGGTGGCGGTAATGACGACAATGGATATTATGGACAAGAACCTGATGATTCCACCCCTGTTCTTGAATGGGTGTTTATTGCAATTGGTATTGCACTTGTTGTTGGTGCACTTGGTATACTTGCCGTGGTTATGATTCGTAAACGCAAGAAAAATATTGCAAGTTAAAAAAGTGTCATAAATATTTTGAAAAAAGTATAACTTAGGTTATACTTTTTATTATGGCAATCGCAGTATTTGGAGACATACATGGAAACCTTGAGGCTTTGGAAGCCATTATCAAAGATATAAAGAAAAACAGAAAAATTAAACAGGCATTCTTCTTGGGTGATGCAATCACATTTGGTCCAGACAGTTCCGAGTGTTTGAAACTCCTTGCCAAACATAAAGACAAAATAAAATGTGTAATAGGTAACCACGAACAACGAATGGTAAGATATGACAGCAGCGTCTCGACAATGACCTATGCCGGAATCAAACACATGGAGTATATATATAAGAGTCTTGATAACGATGATCTGAGATTTATTAAAACAATGCCAAACGAAATCAAGATTAATTTCAAGGGATTTAATATATTATTCGCCCATTATGCACATGACCAAAGTGGGGTAGTAAGGGATGATTATGATGAATTCTCGGAAAGTCACCTGCACGGTTTATTTGGCGATAAAAATGCTGATGTGGTTTTTTTTGGACATATACATTCTCGTAAGATTATTATCAATGAGCACAGTAAAAGTTACATATGTAATGGAAGCAGTGGTTGCGTTAAAGGCGATAAAACATTCTATACCTACTTTGACATCTGCGACCATCACTGTGTGGATTTGAACTTTGATATTTATCGTATAAATGTTAAGTATAATCGAAAACGCTTTGAAGAAAAAATGCGAACCCTGGATATACCAGAAAAACAAAATTTTGGTAAATTCTGTTTTGGACTCGAGTTTTAAATTTTTTTAATAAAACCTCTTGACAAGATTTTTCTACATGATATAATAGATGACTTGTGTGCAGTCTTTTTGTGTATTAAACAAAAAAAGAAACGCACGGATAAGTGGAAGACAACAGGAGGAAGGATATGTCGACTTCAAAAATCAGAGTAAAACTATCAGGCTATGACCACAGCCTCGTAGAGAGTGCACTTGTACGCATCATTGACATCGTTACAAAAAACGGTGCAAAGATAAGTGGACCTGTGCCACTTCCAACAATTAAAGAAGTTGTAACCGTCATCCGAAGTCCACACAAATATAAAGACAGTCGTGAACAGTTCGAAAAAAGAACTCACAAACGTCTGCTTGATATTTATAATCCAAATCAAAAAGTAGTAGAAGCACTTACCCGACTTGAGATGCCCGCTGGGGTAGAAATCCAAATCAAACTTACTGCATAAACACTTTAAATAATATTTCAAAGCACAGCAAAGAAAAATTTAGGAGAACATCATGAAAGGCGTATTAGGAATTAAGCGAGGAATGACACAAGTCTTTGGCGACAAAGGCATTGTTATTCCTGTAACAGTGGTCGAAGCCGGACCTTGCCAAATCGTACAAGTGAAAACAAAAGAAACAGATGGCTATGAGGCTGTTGTTGTTGGATTCGGTGAAAAACGAAAATCCCTTGTAAATAAACCTATGACAGGTCAATTTAAAAAAGCTGGTATTTCTCCAAAACGTTACCTTAAAGAATTCCGCGTTGAGGCCGGACACGACCACAAAGTTGGAGGCGAATTCAAGGCAGACGTTTTTTCAATTGGTGATATTGTTGACGTAACCGCAAAAACAAAAGGTCGCGGTTTCACAGGTGTTATCAAGCGTTGGAACCAGGCTCGTGTAGGTCCAATGTCTCACGGTACAGGCCCTGTGCACAGACACGTTGGTTCTATGGGTGCAAACAGTTGCCCAAGTCGTGTTTTTAAAAACAAACACATGGCTGGTCAGTATGGTAATGAACAGGTAACAATTCAAAACCTCACCATTGTTGGTGTTGACGTTGATAAAAACTGTCTCCTTATAAAGGGCGGAATACCTGGGCCAGACGGTTCACTTGTAGTTGTAAAGAGTGCCGTAAAGAAACAAGGAGGTGCTAGGTAATGATTAAAATCAAAGTAATAGACCAACAAGGCAAAGCAAGCGGAACAGTTGATGTGTCACCTAGTGTATTTGGGGCAGAACGTAATGACAGTCTCATTCACGAAGTTGCGATTGCTCAGATGAATAATCAACGCCAAGGAACAAAGTCAACACTCGCAAGGCAAGATGTTCGTGGACATGCGGCAAAACCTTATCGTCAAAAAGGTACTGGACGTGCACGTCAGGGGTCGACAAAATCCGTGCACCATGTCGGTGGTGGGGTTGCATTTGCACCAAAACCACGTGACTTTACAACAAAGATCAACAAAAAGAAAAAATTCGGTGCTTTTGTTTCTGCTATAAGTGCAAAACTGGGCGATAATGAACTTCTTGTCCTTAAAACAATGGATCTCAAAGAAGCTAAAACAAAGCTTGTTGCGGATATCCTTGAAAATATCAAACTTGCTGGCAAACGTATATTATTTGTAACCAACGGCAAAGATGAACAATTTCTTCGCTCTGCAAATAACTTGCCAAAAGTCGAAATTACAACCGCAGCACAACTAAGTGTCATGGATATTGTTAACTTTAAATACATCGTTGCAAGTGTTGATGCCATCAAAGCAATCGATGCCCAGTACAAAGATGAACCAATCGCCGAAGAAAAACCAGTTGCCAAAAAGACAGTGGCTAAGGAGGTAACAGCATGAACGCATACGATATAATCATTCGCCCAATCATCAGTGAAAAAGGCATGGCAGAAACACAAGACAAAAAATATGTCTTCGAGGTTGCCAAGAGTGCAACAAAACCACAAATCAAAGCGGCAATTGAACAAGTCTTCAAAGGTGCAAAAGTTGAAAAAGTAAACACAATCCGTTATGATGGAAAACCAAAACGTCAAGGAAGAACAAGTGGTTATACATCATCATGGAAAAAGGCTTATGTGACACTTACACCAAAATCAAAGCCAATCGAATTCTTTGAAGGCTTGAAATAATGGCTTAAATAATCTAAAAGAAAAATCTATTATAAAGAGGAAAATTATGGGAATCAAAAGGTTTAATCCAACATCGCCAGGGTCAAGACATAAAACTATGTCTACCTTTGACGAAATAACCGATAAAAGAAAGGCACCCGAGAAGAGCCTTCTCGCCAAAAAATCAAAAACAGGCGGACGAAATTTTCAAGGTAAAATAACAACACGACATATTGGTGGTGGTGCAAAGCAAAAATATCGTATCATTGACTTTAAGCGTCTCAAGCACAATGTACCTGCAAAGGTTGAGGCAATTGAATATGATCCAAATCGCACCGCAAATATTGCATTATTATACTATGTTGATGGTTCAAAGGCATACATTCTTGCCCCTCTAGGACTCTCAAAAGGTGACACTGTTATAAGTGGTCCATCTGTCGAAGTCAAAATAGGTAATGCAATGCCACTTAGTGCAATGCCGATTGGTTCAACAATTCATAACATCGAAATGCAACCGGGAAAAGGTGGGCAAATAGCACGAAGTGCCGGAAATTATGCAACACTTGCTGGACGCGACAACGGATATGCAACACTTAAAATGCCGTCTGGCGAAATGCGTCGAATTCCAGAAAAATGTTTTGCAACACTTGGACGTGTTGGAAATATTGACCATGAACTCATTTCCCTTGGAAAGGCTGGTCGTAAACGCCACATGGGAATCAAACCAACTGTTCGCGGTTCGGTCATGAATCCTTGTGATCACCCACATGGTGGTGGTGAAGGAAAATCGCCAATTGGACGTGCAACACCTGTTACACCTTGGGGTAAACCAACTATGGGTAAGAAGACCAGAAAAGATAAAAAACCAAGTTCACGATTTATTGTAAAACGCAGACCATCGAAATAAATGCAAGACTAAAAACTAGGAGAAACATAATGAGCAGAAGTATAAAAAAAGGACCATACGTTGTTGAAAATCTTGAAAAAAAGATTGATGCAATGAACGAAAAAAATGAAAAGCGTATTATTAAAACATGGGCACGTTCATGTACTATCTTGCCTTCATTCGTAGGTCATACCATTGCTGTTTACAATGGTAAAAAGCATATTCCGGTTTATGTGAAATCAGAAATGGTTGGGCACAAACTTGGCGAATTCAGTGCAACAAGAACATTCCCAGGTCACGGAGGCGTCAAAGCAATCAAGGCAAAAGGCAAGAAAGGATAATAAAAGTAAAAAACATATGTAGGGGCGAGCCTGCTATGCAACAAAAATTACAGGGAAATCATCAGAGAGTACTTGACTAAGGAGTAAAAAATGGCAACAAATACAAGAGAACGTGCAAAGAAAAATGCAGAAAATCGTGACAAACGTCCACAGGCAATTGCGAAATATTTGCGTATTTCATCAAGCAAGGTTATAATAGTACTTGATTTGATTCGTGGCAAGCGTTATGAAGATGCGGTTAATATTTTGTCTAACACAAATAAGAGTGCAAGTCCTCTAATCCTAAAAGTTCTTAATTCTGCCGCCGCAAATGCAGAAAACAATCTTAACATGTCAAAAGATACTTTATTTGTTGCAGAATGTTACGCAACTCAAGGTCCAACATACAAGCGCATGATGCCTCGTGCAAAAGGACGTGGTGACAGAATTCTTAAAAGAACAAGTCATATACGCGTAATTCTTGATGAAAAGCAAGATGTTGCTAAAACAATTGCAAAAGCAAAACCATCAAAAACCGCAGCATCAGCAGAAAAGAAACCAGAAGCACCAAAGAAACCAGAAAAAAAATCAGAAGGTGCAACAGTGAAAAAAACAACAACTACTCCAAAACCAAAATCAACTCCAGGTAAAGGTGCGGAAAACCCGATAACAGAAACACCTAACGCTAAAAAGCCACTTGGCACAAAGAAAGAAGTTGTTAAAAAGGAGGGTAACTAATGGGACAGAAAGTAAATCCACACGGTTTTAGAGTAGGGGTTAATAAGGATTGGAGCTCTACATGGGTTGCACCTAAAAAAGATATGGCGGCATTTATCAAGGAAGATCACGATGTCCGTACATATATAATGAATAATTACAGCAACAAAGCTGGTCTTAATAATTGTTCAATTTCAAAAATTACCATTGATCGTACCGTTGCTCGTGTCTCGGTTAATGTTTATACCGCAAAACCAGGTATCTTTATCGGTCAAAAAGGTTCAGGAATTGACAAAGTAAAAAAAGACCTTCAGAAAATCGTTGGTACGAAAACTCTTGACGTTAATGTGCGTGAAGTTAAAAACATTGATGCGGATGCGGTACTTGTGGCTCAATCAATTGCGATTCAACTTGAAAAACGTGTCGCTTGGCGTCGTGCAATGAAAATGGCAATGCAAAAAGCAATGAAAGCCGGTGTAAAAGGTATAAAAGTCATGGTTGGTGGTCGTTTAGATGGGGCAGACATCGCTCGTTCCGAACACTATCAAACAGGAATTCTACCACTCCATACGCTTCGTTCTGATATTGAATATGGTTTTGCAGAGGCTCACACAACATTTGGTGTTATCGGTGTTAAATGTTGGATTTGCCACGGAGAAATTAAAGGTAAATCACGTCGTACAGGTGAAGTAACACGTGCATCAAGAACAGAACGTGACAGTGGTCCAAGAAAACCATTCGGTGACAGAAAACCATTTGGAGATCGTGATAAAAGACCGTTTGATCCAAACCGTCCAAGACCTGCATTTGATTCGTCAAAACCTCGTCCACCATATGATCCGAACAGACCAAGGCCAGAAGGCGGACAAAGACAATTTGATCCAAACCGTCCAAAACCAGAATTTGTTCGTAAATCATTTACATCGAAACCGCCTCAAGGGCAACAATAAAATTACAAGAACTTCTAACTAGATATAAGGAGAAACCAAAATGTTAATGCCAAGAAGAGTTAAGCGACGAAAATTACACCGTGGACGTATGACGGGTAAAGCCACACGTGGTAATCAACTTGCATACGGAGACTATGGGTTGGTCGCAACCGAACCATGTTGGATTACAAGCAACCAAATAGAGGCTGCTCGTATTGCAATGACTCGTTACACAAAACGTGGTGGTAAAGTTTGGATAAATATATTCCCACACAAGCCTGTTACCAAAAAACCTGCCGAAGTTCGAATGGGTGGAGGTAAAGGTTCACCAGACAAATGGGTTGCGGTTATAAAACCAGGCAGAGTTTTATACGAACTCGCCGGTGTTTCCGAGGAAATGGCAAGAGAGGCGCTTAGACTTGGTATGCATAAACTTCCATGCAAATGTAAATTTGTTAAACGGGATGTGATTCGTGAAAAGAGATATGTAAAAGGAAAAGTTGTATATCTGGACGAAGCAAAAGCAGAAACTGGTCAGCCAACAGAAGTCGAAACAACTGAAACCGCAGAAGGAGGTGCAGCATAATGGACAGAGCAAGACTATACCACGACATGACAACCCAAGAACTTAAAGACAAGTTCAACAATCTAAAAAATGAACTCTTTAACCTAAGATTTCAAAACTCTACAGGGCAACTGAAAAACCCAATTGCAATAAATGTTGTTAAAAAAGATATAGCAAGGGTAATGACAATTTTGAAAGAACGTGAATATGGTGTCATTAAAAACAAAGGTAAGACAACAAAAGTCACACCTGTAAAGAAGGACGAAAAACCTGCACCTAAAAAAGCAGATAAGAAAGATGAAGAAGGAGGTAACAAATGACAGCAATTGAACAAAAAGTCGAACGTAACCTTCGGAAAATAAGAACTGGCAAAGTCGTTTCCGATAAAATGGATAAAACAATCGTTGTTCTTATTTCTGAAAAGAAACCTCATCCACTTTACAAGAAAACCGTTACTCGTTCTAAAAAATTCAAAGCTCATGACGAGAATAACGAATGTGGCGTTGGCGACACAGTTGAAATCATGGAAACAAGAAAGCTTTCAAAGGATAAATACTTTAGATTGCTTCGAATCGTTGAAAAAGCAAAATAATTTACACAAAATTCACTAAGGGAGACCAATCATGGTACAAACCGAAACAAGATTAAAAGTAGCAGACAACACGGGAGCCAAAGAAATAGGTGTTATCCGAGTTTTGGGCGGCAGTGTTCGCAAAAACGGGGGCATAGGTGATATAATTGTCGCGAGTGTCAAGAAAGCCGAACCAAATGGCTCGGTTAAAAAAGGTGATGTTATCAAGGCCGTTATTGTCCGCACAAAAAAAGACAAAAAACGTGTCGATGGTACGCATATTCGTTTTGACGACAACGCTGCTGTCATTATCAACAAGGAAAATAATCCAATTGGCACACGTATTTTCGGACCTGTTGCAAGGGAACTTCGTGAAAAAGGATTTATGAAAATCGTGTCATTGGCACCGGAGGTACTTTAAATGGAAAAAAAGATTAACACAAATATTCGTCGCGGAGATACCGTTATGGTTGTTTCTGGCAAAGATCGTGGGAAAAAAGGTAAAGTCCTTATGGTAAATCCAGAAGACAATTCATGTATTGTTGATGGTGTAAATGTTGTTATTAAACACAAAAAGGCAAGGTCGGCCCAGCAAAAATCTGCACGTGAAAAGAAAGCAGGAGCAATTGATATTTCAAATGTAATGATTCTTTGCAAGTGTGGCAAGCCAACAAGAATAAGCACCAAAGTGATCGGCGATAAACGTGTTCGTTACTGTAAAAAATGTGACGAAGTTCTTGACAGAAAATATGTTAAAGTAAAAGAAGAAAAGAAAAAAGAAATCAACGAGGAAAAAGAAGAGAAAAAGGTAGACAAAAAACCACTTGTCCGTCGTGAAGTTAAGGCAACAGCCGACAGTAAAGTAAAAGCCCCTGCAAAGGCACAAGGTTCGTCAAGTGTTGCACTTCCACGAAAAACAGGCGGAAGTTAACGATTAAATAACAAAATACCAGACCACCGAAATTAACAAGGAGAAATCATGGAAGAAGTAAAAGTGAAAGCAAGCACTAAGACTACGGCGAAACCCGTAGCAAAATCTAGTGCGTCAAAACCAAAAGGTTCTGCACCAAAACGTGTATTCCACAATCGTCTACACGAAAAATACATAACAGAAATTGTACCCGCATTAACAGAAAAATTCGGAAACGTAAATGCGGTTCCTAGGCTTGAAAAAATCATCCTTAACATGGGTTTAGGCGATGTAAAGGACGACACAAAGAAATTCAACGCTGCGGTCGATGAACTTGGCATTATTACAAACCAAAAAGCGGTTGTAACAAAAGCAAAAAAATCGATTTCTAACTTTAAACTTCGTGAAGGTCAACGAATCGGTGCAAAAGTTACACTTCGTGGCAAATATATGTACCTCTTTCTTGACAAACTTATAAGTGTTGCCTTGCCACGTGTGCGTGATTTCGCAGGTTGTTCAACAAAATCGTTCGACAAATTTGGTAACTATGCAATGGGTATCAAAGAACAACTTGTATTCCCAGAAATCATTTACGATAAAGTTGAAAAAGTTCGAGGTTTTGATATCGCGATAGTAACAACAGCAAATACAAGAGAAGACAGTATGGAATTACTTAAAGCACTAGGCTTTCCATTCAGAAAAGATAACAAGTAATGTAATTATAAGGAGAATATGATATGGCAAAAGCAGCAATGAAAGAAAAACAAAAACGTGGAGGACGTCTTAATGGCAAGCCGTGTGCGGTCAGGGATTACACGCGTTGTAATATCTGCGGCAGACCAAAAGCCGTACTTAAAAAATACGGAATTTGCCGTGTTTGTTTCCGCGAAAAGGCACTTAAAGGTGAACTTCCAGGCGTAAAAAAATCAAGTTGGTAATAAAAACCCAAGAAAAACACACTGGCAACAAAGCCATGACAAGCAAAAATTAAAAGCTAACCACTGCTACATAGTAAAAAGGAGCTACTTGAATGAAAAACAATGAAAACAAAAAGCCTAAAAACACAGTCGTAACTGACCCAATTGCGGATATGCTTACCCGTATTCGTAATGCTATCCAGGCACGTCACGAGAACTGCCTTGTGCCTCACTCAAAAATCAAGGCGGAAATCGCAAAGATTCTAATTGAGGAAGGTTATATTGACAGTATTGAAAATATAGAAGACAGCATCGGTCGTCCATTCATCAAAGTTAATTTTAAACTTCATGATGGCAAACAACGTGTTATCCAAGGACTTCGCCGTATCTCAAAACCAGGTTTGCGTGTTTACGCAAAAGTCGAAGAGCTTCCACGTGTTATGTCTGGCTTGGGTATCGCTGTTATAAGTACTTCTAAAGGCATTATGACTGATCGTGCCGCACGAAGTGCAAACCTTGGCGGAGAAGTACTTGCATATATCTACTAAACAACATAAAGTTGGACCCAGTCCGTACAAACTGGAACTGTGAATTGTACATCATAGAAAAAGGAGAAAACCTATGAGCAGAGTCGGAAAAACCATTATCCAAATCCCAGCAGGCGTAACTGTCGAATTTAACGAAGGCATTTGTATGGTAAAAGGCAGTGGAGGAGAACTTAAACAGGAAATTAAATCACCAATAAGTGTGATTATTGAAAATGCAACCGTTCGTGTCGAAAGATCAAAAGAAGATGGAAAATCACGTGCATTACATGGTCTTTATAACCGTCTTATACAAAACATGATAACTGGTGTATCGCAAGGATTTACAAAAACGGTAATCTTGAATGGTGTTGGGTACAAAGCGGCAATGAAAGGGGATGGACTTCTTCTAAATATTGGTTACAGTCACCCATGCGAAGTCAAGGCCGAAGAGGGTATCAAGTTCAAAGTTCTTACCCCACAGGAAATTTCCGCACTTAACCTTGGTCGTGATGGTATAGGGCAAGTTATCCAAGTAATTGGTGCATCAAAGGAACGTGTAGGTGCAGTTGCATCAAAGATTCGTGATCTTCGTCCGGTTGAACCATATCACTTATACGGTATTCGTTACAGCACTGAACGCATTCAACGTAAAGAATCAAAATCAGGTGCAAAAAAGAAATAAAATCTAACAAAATAGAAAGATTTCGATAGAAAAAAATACTTGAATCAGAAGGAGAACCACAATAATGTTAATCAAAGAAGACAAAAACAAAGCTCGTCGCCAAAGAGCAAAACGTACATCGGGTATCCATGGAACGGCCGCCCGCCCTCGTCTAAGCGTGTACCGAAGCCTTGGTAATATTTATGCACAAATCATAGATGACGATAAAGGAATAACATTGGCTGCAAGCAATACTTTACAAGAAAGTGTTGCTAAACTTGTCGCAGGCAAAACAAAGAAAGAGGCGGCTTTCATAATAGGAGAGCAAGTTGCTAAACTTGCAATGGCTAAGAAAGTAAAAGAGGTTGTCTTTGACAGAAACGGTTACGTATATCACGGTCGAATTGCTCAAATAGCAGAAGGTGCACGTGCCGCAGGTCTTAAATTCTAAAAGCATACCTAACCTATAAATCAGATTAAGGAGATAACATGAGCGAAGAAAACAAAGAAATCAATGAAGTCGTAGAAGACATCACAAACCGAGTAATCGCGGACGGGGTAGACGGTGTTTTAGAACACGGTAAACCTGGAACAACACTTGTTGGGGCCAACGAACTTCTTTCCACAAGTTCAAAGGATATGCGTGAAGATGCGAAGGAATCGATGAAAAAAGCGATGTACAACAAAGCAAAGCCTCGCGAGCGTAAAGAGGAACTTGCCGTTGGTGAACTTCAAAGCAAACTTATTGGTGTGAACCGCATCACAAAGGTTGTTAAAGGTGGGCGTACTCTTCGTTTCAACGCGGTTGTTATCGTAGGCGACAAGCAAGGTAAAGTTGCGATAGGATCTGGAAAAGCTCGTGAAGTAACCGAAGCTATTCGTAAAGCAGAGCAAGATGCAAAGAAGCAATTTAAAACCGTTCCAATTCGTGGAACAACTATTCCACACGAGATTATTGGTCGTTTTGGTACTTCAAAAGTTAAGATGCTTCCGGCAAAGGAAGGTAATGGTCTTGTTGCAGGTGTTTCCGTTAGAGCTGTTCTTGAACTTGCTGGTTATAAAGACATAACAACAAAATGCTATGGCTCTACAAATTCTACAAACGTGGTAAAAGCAACTATGGATGCACTTGCTCAATTACGTACACGTGAAGAAATTGCTTTTTTACGTGGCAAAGAAAAACTTTAATGTCAAATATGTAAATTGATAAACTTGTATTTATATGCTATAATCATAAAAAGTCCATAATCAAGGAGGAACATAATGTCCGAAGAAACAAAGAAAACTACTTCAACATCAAAGGTTACTGTTAAAAAATCCACCACTGTTAAGGCTAAGGTGGAGACAACAGATGCTAAAGTTGAAAAAAAACCTGTAACATCTGCCAAAAAATCTGCTGGCAAAGCCCCATATGTAACCAATGGCGAGATAAGAGTGATAATGATTGGTGGTCTTCAAGGGTGTACAAAACGTCAAATTCGTACGATTACCGCACTTGGTCTTAAGAAAATCGGTGATACGAAAATTCACAAAGATAACCCTGCAATCCGTGGAATGTGTCGCCTAAGTGAACACTTGGTGAAAGTAGAAAAGATTTAAATTTGCATGTTGCATATGAACCAGATAAGTATACATGCTGCAAGCGAAAGCGAGTTATAAAAGGAGATAGCGAAAATGTTAATTAATGAACTTAACCCACATCCTGGGGCAAAAACCAAATCAAAGCGACTTGGACGTGGTATTGGAAGTGGTAAAGGAAAAACCGCAGGTAAAGGACACAAAGGTCAATGGGCAAGAAGCGGTGGCGGGGTACGTCCTGGGTTTGAAGGTGGACAAATGCCATTAATCAGACGTTTGCCAAAGCGTGGTTTTACCAATAATTTCAGAAAGGAATACTCTCAAATTAACGTAGGTGATCTTAACCAATTCAAAAAAGGCACAGAAATCACCGCAGAATTCCTCAAAGACTTTGGACTTCTTTCAAAAATTGAACCATATGGTTTGAAAATTCTAGGCGATGGCGAACTTACTGTTGCTTTGACAGTAAGAGCAACGAAATTCACCGCATCCGCAAAAGAAAAAATTGAAAAAGCAGGCGGTAATGTCGTCCAACTCATAGCCACGCCAAAAGAAGAAACACTCAAAGTTGCGGTAAAACCAAAAAGCACTGCTAAACCTGCGACAAAGAAATAATTTATAAAATTGGTGTGAGGGGTGGCACTCCGCCACTCGCTGGAAATGCCATACAAAACTAGGAGTTCGAACTATGTTCAAAACAATGATTCAAGCCATGAAAATGAAAGATGTGCGAAAAAAGGTTTTAATAACCCTCGCACTTATTTTCGTATACAGGCTAGGTGCATTCATTCCAATCCCTGGTATTGACCCAATGATGTTCGGTGCAACTATTGATCCTGATTCGGGGGTTGGTGCGGCAGGTTTCCTAGGATTACTTAACAGTCTTGCAGGTGGTGCACTTGCAAATGGGGCAATTCTTGCTCTTGGTGTTGGTCCATATATTACAAGTTCCATAGTCATGCAGCTTTTGACCGTTGCAATCCCATCATTAAAGCGACTAAGTGAACAAGGTGATGAAGGGCGACGTAAAATGGCTGTAATAACTCGTTATGTCGCACTTGTTATGGCACTTGCCCAAGCAATAGCAATCGTTGCATCGCTTGGATCTGCTGGACACATTGAATCTAATCTTTTTGGTGGAAACCTTCACGTTGCCGTTGTAGGAATGGTAATCACCATAGTACTTGTTGCTGGATCTATGTTTACCGTTTGGATTGGTGATAAAATTACTGAACTTGGTGTAGGTAATGGTATGAGTATGCTTATTTTTGTAGGTATCATATCAACTGGTATTGGTGGTGTATATCAAAACATAAGTGCGATGGCAAATGGACTTGCAAGTTTTAATACCGCAGGTGTCGAGCTTATAGTATTTGCATTGCTTCTTATACTTGTCTTCTTCTTGGTTGTTTTTGTAGATCTTGCCGAACGTCGAATCCCTGTGACCTATGCAAAGCAAATCAAAGGCAATAAAATGTATGGCGGACAGTCGGCAAACATCCCGATCAAAATTAATGCGGTTGGTGTTATCCCTATAATATTCGCATTCGCACTTCTAAATTTTCCACAACTTATCATGAGCATGGTTGCCCCTCAAAGTGGTGCATATATGTGGTATGCTCAGAACCTTGGTGCAGGCTCGTGGGCAAACATAGTATTAACAGCATTGCTAATCTTGGGTTTCAGTTACTTTTATGCATCACTGAGTTTCAATCCAGAAGACGTTGCAAGACAAATTCAACAAAACGGTGGATTCATACTTGGTTTCAGGCCAGGCATGCCAACCCAACTTTACCTTAAAAGGGTACATCGACGAATAACATTATTCGGTGCGTTGTTCTTGATGTTTATGGCACTTATACCATCTCTCATATTCATGGCTATTGGTATAGGTGAAGGTTTGACTAATGCGTTCACTTCTATCGGTATCCTTATAACGGTTTCTGTTGCTCTGGAATTTGACAAGCAACTCCAGGCACAAATGCTTATGAAACAATACAAAGGTTTTCTAAAATGAAACAATACAAAAGTTCCTCCGTGCAGGAACTTTTTTACAATCTAGGAATTATACATGCGTGGACATTAAGGAAAAGAATAAAGGTTCGCTTGAGCGAACTGGTCTTCTGCTAAATTTTTTATGCTAGGATCTCGACTGAAACGCACCGTATGCGTGCTTTTGTTCCCACACTCCCTTATCACTTATGAATAAAATTACATATATCAAGTCATGACCAAATCACAAGTATCACAACAAGACACAGAATTTTTAATAGCATGTGCCCTTGAGGCCGCCGAAATGATTAATGATGATTTCTTCATTGCGGTAAAAGACGCAAATGGTGATCTTGTAACAAGTTTCGATTTTGAAATTGAACGTTTTATCATAGATAAAATTAAAGAAAAATACAAAAATTTTGATATTATAAGTGAAGAATTTAATCCAACAAATAAACTTACCGATAATTGTTTTATCATTGATCCGCTTGATGGCACTATTAACTTTGCACATGGTCTTCCTTTGTTTGGCATCCAGGTTGCGATGGTGAAAAAAGGAAAGGTAGTTTGCTCAGTAATATATTTACCAAAACTTTTTGAAATTTTTTATGCAAATCAAAGTGGGGCATACATGACAAATGTTAGACCAAAAGCTTTGAAAAGGACTTACCAAGAGCAAATAGAGACTATACCTCAATATGAATTTTGGACAAAGCAAATAATCAAAGAATCCAAAAAAATTTCGGTGAGTGATACTCCCTGTGATCGTGCAATATATCTTGTTGAAGGCGGTAACAAATTTCCGGCATTAACACGAATGAATGACTTAACCCGTCACTGGCGGTATATTTGCTGTACTGCGGTTAATTCCGCATGGACCGCATGCGGAAGGCTTGGGGGAAGTATTCTCCGTAAAGATAATATTTGGGATTACCTTCCTGGACAATATCTTATACAACAAGCCGGAGGTTATATAATCAATAAAAAGGGTGCACACATAGCAACAAATACAAAGGAACTTGGCAAACTTTTACTGAAGAATGCCAGATTAACAGATAATTGACTATCTTCGCAAATAATATCGTTGCCCATCGTGGTCATAAAAAATAATACCACTGCTTGAAATATTAAAAATATGAGATTCTCCGATATATCGCTGCTCAAATCCGCCTGTTCCATCGCGAACCGTGCCTTGCCCGACAACATACATCCATGCGTCAACAAAACTAAAGGTAATTTGCCTGCGTGCTCGTTCAAAATATCCGGTTGCCACAAAAATTGTTCTGTATAAATTTTCATCTAAGTTTACAATAATTTCTAGATTAAACGCACCACTGGTATGAAGTTGTAATCGGCTTTGTGAAAACTGTGAAACAGTAAAATTTCCAATGTTATCAGAACCTAACCCAACCACATTATAGTCTCTATTTGGTCTTGTAGTAAAGTGAACAACAAGCCAAATGCCTACCCCAATTAAAATTAAAACAAATAACCACAGAAAGAACTTTTTGCGTCGCGTCATCATCCATTACCTCCGCTATAATAACTTCGTCTGAATACAAGAGCAATGACACTGTCATTTCTAGAGTTATGGACCTCTCCTTCATTCACAACCGTTTGTGATGGGGAAGTGCGAATAGTAATAAGATCAGCAGAGGTTCTTAGATTAAACCAAACAAGCTCGCCTCCGATTATTGCGTTCATTGTTGCACGAAAAGTGGTACCGTTTAAACGCGAATTTGTAATTACAAAATTTACAGTATGATTTATCGGCGAAGCAAGGGTGGCAAAGTTAAAAGTAAGACTTGTAAAATTTTCATCAAAAACCGCGAAAGAATTTCTTGCTCCGTCAAGTTGCATGTTCAATTCATTACCACCACTATCAAAGAACATATTGTGACGCATCTGGTATAGAATATATGGATTTCCATATCGAAGTGTATTTCGCCCAGGACCGCCACTGACCGCAAAATAAATTGCGATGCCTGCACCAGTCAAAAGAATTAAACCCAAAACAACAAGAATAAATTTTTTCTTCACATTTCCAGTATACCAATAGAGACGAAATTACCCAAACTGTTTTCATAAGTAACACCTACAAAGCAAAACTGGTAAAACATAATATTATAGAATTTCATCTTCGGTCGGAGATATAGGTTTTGCCTTCAAGTTTAGACGCTTTGCAACCAAAGCCTCAGAACCACCAATCCCAGCATCATCTTTGGCATAACTTGCTGCACCATATGCTACTCGACGTTTAATTTTTACTTTACGGATACATATCATGACAATTGCAAATATGAGGGCAACACCCATAATAACCGAAGGTATGATAAACATACTAAGTTCTCCAATGCCTCTTCCGCCACCCTCAGGCCTATCGTCTGGTGTATGAACATACCCACGTTCGGTAACAATAGCCATATTTGTCATTTCGCCTGCTTCACGTGCTTCACGTACATCGTTATATGCCGTACGCCAATCGCCTTCGTCAATTTCGCGTACATTAATTGAACGAACGACAATAAATCCTTCAACAAAATACCATCTATTTCCGAATGTAATTTCAAATGTAAGGTCCTGTGAAACGTCTGTTCTTACAAAAAATCTTAAATCAACGAAACCATCGCGATCAGGATTCAATCTATTGGTATGCAAAGGCTGAATGTTTTC
This sequence comes from Bacillota bacterium, assembly GCA_009780375.1. Lineage (GTDB taxonomy): Bacteria > Bacillota > Clostridia > Christensenellales > UBA1242 > WRAD01. The sequence goes on along the minus strand of WRAD01000004.1, from coordinate 2,774 downwards.
AAGCCCACCTTCAAAGTTGTAGAACCCAAAATTAATACCAAAGTCCGCGTCACTTGGGCGATTATTAAGCAATGCACCGGTTTCTAGGTCACGTTCTGGTTCTGCCGCACGTGAACGCATCAAATTGCCAATAGAAAGAGTAACCGTGTATTCATAGAAAATACCACTTTGAACATGAGTGTCAAACAACGTAGATACGGTCGCACCATTTCTAAAACCAATAGATTCAATCTCAATATGTCCTGCAAAATTACCCGATTGAATAACATTTGATCTCATGCCATCTCCTACAGAGAAAAACATGGCGGATCCATCAGGATTCGAGAACCCAGCAATATTACGCATATCAATAAAAGTCACACCAGATTGATTAGTATTAAAGTCCGCAATTTCTTCTGCAATTACATTATCAATAAAGGCAACGGCCGCCGCACTTGGAGTATGTTCTGTGCCCATTACAAAAGCAATACTTACTTCAGGTGGTGCATCAGAATTGATTATCGCAGGTGGTAGAACAGCAAAACTGAAACTATGCCAACGTGTTGGATTAAGATTACTGAGGTTTATACGACGAAGTTCACGCTCGCCCATCATGATTGTTGCATAAAAATTCATATCGCGATTTTCAATTCTTTGAGTACGCACATCAAATGAAATGACAGTATGAATTCCAGAACCCAATTGAAATGGGTTACTTTGTATGCGTTGATGAGTTTGTCTTGTGTTCTGTAGCATGAAAACGTTATTATTGATACTTTGTCCATTAATTGACCCTGGTGAAACAGCCATGCCATAGTTACTTCCTATACGATGTGCATCAGGACGTCCTAGTTGACCTGCACTTATGTTACGTGCATATCTGTTCCAATGTGCCTGTTGTGTATTAACAATCCCACTTCGTGTATATGCTTCGTTTTCATATGAATGTATCCAGTCTCTTGCAACAAGAGGGAATGGATTATCCGCACTTCTTGGATTTCCCAAGTTAAAAAACGAGTTCGCAATATTAGGGGTAGGTTCCTGAAATCCCATATCAAAACTTTGAACATTTGTAGCCTCGTTGTGTTCACTATAAAATTCTTGACTTACACGACGTATAGAAAAATCATCAATAGCAATCCAACCTGCGGTAACAGGTGCATCTTCCGAGCCAAGGAAAAACGCAAATTCTATATTAACGTCATTAAATGCCTCACCGCGAAGAAATATTGTATTTCGAACCCAATTATTTCTTGATGCCATAGGACCTTCTTCCATAATACCAACCGTTCCTGTTGTAAAAGGATTAATGTGATCACCAAGGTTATTGTCATTTATGCGCGTGTCTTGAATCCTGAACGAGCCAACACCACCACTTGATATGGAATAGAAAGTAACCATATAGATAAGATTCCTATCGATTCGAACTGTGCCATTCATTCGCATTTCTGCATGGTTATTACGTGTCGCCATTAACATAACGTTTCTTTGTCCTGTACCTGCAAGATTTGGGGTATGAGGGTGAAAATGATAAACGGGGTTATCCTCGCTTTGATTAAAACCAAGCAAATTTACAACACTTGATGTACCAATACTTGTTCTCATAAGACTTTGCATCTCAAGTTGTGCATTGTTTCTGTCTCCGAAAGCAGGACTGAAACTCGAAGTGCTTATATTATGATGGTTATCTCCATCACGGACAAGGGCAAAATGTTGACTCTCGGTGTGTCCTCGTAAATCCATATCACGAACAAATCCACGAAGATTGTTGTCTTGCAAACGACTGTTACGGCGTGAATTAAATTGTTGTTCATTCATTTCATATACACGGACACTGTCGTAATAAACTACACCGGCACTTGGGCGACCAAATGCACCTAAAAACAAACCTATACGCATATTCAAATCTTGCATTGGACAGGTTCTCACAAAGAATGTCGCCGTTCTCCATTGACTTCTGTTACTTGCGATTTCAAGATTACTGTTATCACCTGTTTGAAAAACAACTTGTCTAATTTCAATATCATTACGCATACCAAGAGGCAAATCATCTGGATTTGATGGTAAAAGGTAAACCGAACTTACACTGTGTACCGCATAAAATCCGATTTCAACTGCAAAAAAACTGTTTGCCGCAAAATTAAATTCATTACTTTGAAAACCTGCAACAGATTGACTTGCAACCGTTGGATTCGCAATAGCCATAATATTACCAAGGCTTGGATTTTGTAAATTAGGGTTATATGTCATAAAAGGAACTTCGGTAAGATTATTTTGTTCTCTGAATGTTTCAAATCCAAAGGTATTAAGTGTACCCGCAAGTGCTGGTCCCGAATTTACAAGTTCGCCTTCGGAATTTGTAACGGTCGACCAATTTGCAACACCTTCGGTAAAATGATTTGTGGTTGTTTCGGTAAAGTCCGAATTTGAAATGTCAAGCAATGCACTTGAGAACGGATTAACATTCTGTGATGGGGCAGTATGATAAAAATCACTTGAAGAATTTGCAAGAACCCGTGAAATTGGGGAAGTGATAAACCCAAGCACAAAAGGCATACTTGCAAGCATGAATACCATCGCAATACCAAATGCCAAGACACCTCTATATCTTCTGTATATCATATCTGATTAGGATACCACAAATTAACCTAATCATGCAAGTACATATGCAATACAGGAGTGCCCAACTAGTGTCTTTGAACAAAGTGAATGATTGAACGATTAGGATAACGAAATTTGCGGAGTTTCGGATTTGGAAATGGTGATTTGTGTTTAACGGGAATACGACAGTATTT
>WRAD01000003.1 GCA_009780375.1 Bacillota bacterium | reverse complement strand
TTTTTTGTACTAGGATCTCGGCTGAAACGCACCGAAAGGTGATTTTGTTCTGCTTTAACATTTTTAGTGTTTATGTTATACTTTAAGTTATGAAAATCTTAATTATTACAACCGGTGGAACAATTGGCATGGATCAAGACAGTGACGGTGTTAACGTTGCGGATACAAACAAAACAGACAATCTTATAAGGATTCTTAATTATAAAAAAGAGCGTTTAGGCATTGCCGAAATTGTATCAAAATCAATTTTAAATAAGGACAGTACAAACATAGTAATGGACGATTGGAAAATCATAGTTCAAACGATTGTTGACAGTTATGATGACCATGATGCTTTTATTATTACACATGGCACAGATACTATGGGGTACACAATGTCGGCGGTTTCGTTTGCACTTGGAAATCTTGGTAAACCTGTTTGTTTCACAGGGGCCCAGGCCCCTATCGGTGTTATTGGCACAGACACGATTATTAACCTTGACAATTGTTTGCGTGTTCTTGCCGAAAGAAAAGACCTTGTTGGTGTGTTTCTTGTTTTTGGGACGCAAATTGTAACAGGAACAAAGGTTAAAAAGCAAACCGAACTTGATTACGATGCATTTAAATGTTCGCGTCGTTTCAGGGGACTTGGTGTGATTGGTAACCAAATCATATATAATGAACATGAGATTGCGTTACATCTTTCTTTTCTTAAACCTTATGCAAAAAAAGCAGCACAGCTTGACGTAAAAAATGCTTTTGAACCAAACATAATTGCATTGTCCGAATTTCCATCATTAAACCCCGATATAATAATCAATCTGGCCGACATAGGCGTCAAAGGCTTTGTAATTCGCTCATACGGTGATGGCAACCCAAACGTTGCGTCATTAAATGCAACTTATAACTGCTTGCGATCTGCTTTTGATTTCTTGCGAAAAAAGAAAATTCCTATAATTGTAACAACTCAAACGCCTGGTGGCGTGGCATCAATGACACAATATCAACCGGCAATTTACGCACGAGAACTTGGTGCAATTCCAGGCAACGATATTTCAATAGAGGCGGCAACCGTCAAACTCTCATGGTTACTTGCACAAGGATTTACATATGAAAAAATATGTGAATTACTTGTAACCTCAATTCGAGGTGAAATACAAAAATGTTAAAGATTAATTTAAAGATTGTTCATCAGGGCATACCATTTATATTCAGTGCAGAGATAGAACAAGGTAAACCACATACATTCGAGATAGGTGAAGAACAACTTGCGGATAAATTATTTTTTTTATTATCCGGCCTTAAACCATTACCACCACAACAAAGTTTATTACAAACTATGAGGTACCAGCATCCAGATATAGTCGTTCCAAAAGGTATCGATGAAATAAGTGATTCACTTGATATCGTTAATTTTTCACGTTCGTCATTGAACAATGTACTTGCTATTGGAGATCCTACAATGTTTTTGTCAAAGGGAACAAGTGTTTATAAAAATGTTTACACTGTACTTCGTGCAAGAGATACCAAGGTTGATGCGAAACAAAAAACGGATGAGGTGATTAAGCATTACCAACTCGACCCCAAAAGTAAACTTAAGAATTTGTCAGACAACCAGTTACTGGCACTTTCACTTGCTCGCTCGCATTTTCGCGTGCCGAAATTCATTATCGTAAATAAGTTGTATTTCCTTAAAAATCTTGAAATTAATTTTGATAAATGGAAGGATTCTTATGTTGTGGTGATTATCTGACATCATAGTCCGATAAATCAATTACACGCGAGTTTGAATTCTCTTGATTCACAGATTTGTTACTTGTTCCTGATTTGAAAAAATTTTCGATAAAAAGACCACTGTTCATAAACAATGGTAATAAATTCATCAAATTGAACCCGCCTAAATTAAAACCATTATTTGAATTTTGATTTTTTGTGTCGCCCAGACCACCACTTGACATCATTTTGGTAACGATGTCAAAAAGTGGATTGTTTCCGTTCTGACCACCTCCAAGCATTGAAAGAAGTGCGGATATATCAAAACCACCGATATCATTGATCTTTCCTGTTGATTTTTTTTCCGAAGTTTTACTATGTTCAGAATATTCAATTTTATTTTGTCTACATCTGCATTCAGGTTGTGAATTTGGCTGATCCCGAGTTTTTTGTTCTTGATTAAATAAAGGAAGATTAAAACTCTGTGCCATGCCAAGGTCATCTGGCTCGCTCCAACTTTCAATTTTTTTCATACACATATATATGAAAAAAATTGATGTAATGACTTTCTTGCAAAAGTCACATTAATTTATAGATTCATTTGTTTTATAATTGCCTCCAGACGTTTCTGTTGTTCTGCGTTAAGAAAAGGCTTGATTCTTTCAATGGTTGATTTCATGCCTTCGGCATTGCCTTTGCCTTTTTGCAATGCAACCTGTTTCATAAGCTCTACCATTAACTCGTCGTTGCTGAATTTTGCATATTTGCCAATTGTTTCGCGAACATCTTGTTCTGTTATCTTTTTTTCTTGTTCTGGCTCTTGCTGTTTTGTTTCTTTTTCCTTAAGAACGCTTTCATCACGATAGCCTGCATAATCATCTGTGTTAGAAAAACTTTTTAAATCCATATGGTTATATATGTGACGAGGGTTGTGTTCGTGAAAGGTTTTATGTATAATTGGTACTATGGAAGATGAAAAAATAATTTCAATATTTCAATATTTTGAAAGTTTATTTGGGAAGATGCCAAAATGCGAACTTGATTATGCAAGTGACATAGATTTACTTGTTGCAATAATTTTATCTGCTCAGTGCACCGACAAGCGTGTCAACACAGTAACCAGAACTTTGTTTCAAAAATACAGGACAATTGGAGACTATGCAGATGCCAACACAAGCGAACTTGAAAAAGAAATTTACTCAACTGGATTTTATCGAAACAAGTCCAAAAATATAATTGCACTTTGTAAAATATTGCAAAAGCAATTCCAAGGAAAAATTCCTGACGAAGTCTGTGTTCTCGAAAAGTTACCAGGTATTGGACGAAAAACAGCATCTGTTTTTGTTGCAGAATTTTATAATAAACCTGCAATAGCAGTAGACACACACGTCATACGTGTTTCAAATCGACTTGGCTTTACAACAAGCAAAAATCCATATATAATTGAAAAAGATTTGGCAGGGTTGTGGTCGCCACAAAACTGGGGAAGATACCATCTTTATATGGTTTTATTTGGGCGATATTATTGCAAAGCAATTTCGCCTAAATGCGAAGATTGTGCAATATACACCCACTGCAATAAAAATAAATAATCTAACATAATAATGGGGATGTACAATGTTTTAAATCTGCACTTGATTTTATCTTTCTTTGCTTCGGTTCTTATTTTGACATTGTGCTCACTTTATCTTCAAATTCGCCTAAAAACTTTTTACATATTAGTTACCGTTTCCTTTGTTTCTTTTGTTACTATTAAGGCGGTTTCTTTTTTCTTTTTATAAGGAACATAATTTTCGACTTGTATTCTTAAAATATGTCAATAATCGCCAATATGAAACCAATTATCAAATCTATAATTAAATCATGAATGTTCGCACAAAAATGCATCAAGGCACACTTTATATTTCGCTTGACGGTGAACTTGACCATCATACCGCCGAATTTACACGTGGGCAACTTGATCACCATATGGTTCAAACAAGGGCAGGGCAAATTATCATTGATCTTGCAAATCTTAAATTTATGGACTCGACCGGTATAGGGGTTCTTATTGGCCGCTATAAAAAAATGCGAGATCGTAACGTGCCAATTTATGTCGCCAATCCTTCATCACAGGCAGAACGTATTTTCAAAATGACAGGGCTTTATTCAATTATGCCAAAGGCCAACTAAATCCGAATTTATCAAGGAGACCAATATAATGACCAAAAAACTAATTGCCGACCCAATTAATGCAATGCGACTTGAATTGTCTGCACAGAGTATAAACGAGAGTTTTGCACGTACAACTGTCGCGGCATTTGCAAGTCAACTTGACCCGACTCTGGATGAAATCAATGATATCAAAACTGCGGTATCCGAGGCGGTTACCAATGCAATCGTACATGCATATGGTGAAGGTATAATCAAGTTAAAGGGTGTGCATCTTCCATCAACAGATTACACTATGCCAACAATTGTGATTGAGGCAGAATTATTTAATGACAGTATTCGTATAAAGGTCACAGATAAAGGCAAAGGTATAAACGATATTGAACAAGCGATGCAGCCTTTTCACACAACCAAGCCAGAAGAAGAACGAAGTGGTATGGGCTTTACCGTTATGCAATCTTTTATGGACAATTTAAATGTTTCAAGTCGCCCTAACAAGGGAACAACTATAACAATGCAAAAATTCTTTGTCAAAAATTCTACCCCAAAAGAAAACGCAGTCTAAAGGGGAGGGTACAAAAATATGCTTACTGTAGAACAAACCAAAGCCCTTCTTATCGAGGCAAAAGAAGGCAGTGACAGTGCCAAAACCGAGTTACTTCAACGCAATTCTCCACTTATAAAAAGTATAGTTAAAAGATATATAGGAAAAGGTGTTGACTATGATGACTTGTATCAACTTGGATGCATGGGTTTTGTCAAGGCAATTAATAAATACGATGATAAATATAATGTAAAGTTTACAACTTATGCTGTTCCTCTTATTGCCGGCGAAGTAAAACGCTTTTTACGTGATGACGGTACAATCAAGGTAAGTCGCAGTGTTAAAACGCTTTATACAAGAATCAAGCGATTCCTTGCAACATGCCAAGGCAGAGAGCACAGCCCAACAATCGATGAAATAGCAACAGAACTTGAAGTAACGCGTGAAGATATTGTTTATGCAATGGAAGCGGCACAAATGCCTCTTGCTTTATTTGATAAATCCGATTCGCATGGTGATGGGGAAAAGTTATCTATTGCCGAGCGTTTGCCGGCCGCCGTCACAACCGATCCTGTAGATCAACTTATGCTTAAAAATATGCTTGCCGCCCTTGACATTCGTGATCGTAAGGTTATTATTTTGCGTTACTTTCGTAACCAAACGCAAAGCCAAATTGCAAAGGCACTTGGCATTTCCCAAGTCCAAGTTTCTCGCATAGAACAACGCGTATTATCTCAATTTCGCGAACATATGGCGGAGGCAAATTAAAAGTCTCTGTCATACAAAGTTGTTGACTAATTCATATTTAATCTTCTATACTGATACATAAAAGGAGAAAGAATATGAGAAAGATTCAAAAAACACTGATTGCATTTGGTATTGGCTGTTTGTTTTTGATGGCTTCTGTCATCTTTGTGGCCTGTGGGAACAACAATGGAGGAAATGGTATGAAATTAGATTCAGAAATTGCACTTACGATAAGACAGGACTATTTTAATTCCTCTCCAAGAGGGGCAGATATTGAGTCAATTGACTATGTACGTATCCATGTTTATTTTGGGACTTTTAATGGTGCGATTGCAGTGTCAATCGATGATGGTTTTAATTTAATGATAGACATTTGGGGTGGAACAGAAACAGTTGCAGGTAGAACCTTTAATTATCCCCAACCAGGGCATCAAGTTCTCGTATGGCATGATGGTAGTTTTTATACTCTCACACAAGCATTTGAAAAAGGTTTGCTGACAAGTGGAAATATAGGAATAATTTGGAATATTCACCAAAAATAAAATTAAAAACAGGGGGATTAAATTGTGAAAAAGGTTGTTGTATCATTGTTGGCGTTAATTATGGTATATTGATTTATGCAATATAAGTTGTGGTGTTGTGTTAAAAGGGGGAACTGCGTGAAAAAATTGAAACTGATTGCACTGCTTTCTTTGGTCATGATAACATCTATTGTAATGGTAGGTTGCGGAAGCAGAAACGGAGATAAAGGAGAAAACCCAGTCGGATACTTATCGGCTTGTGGCAACTTCAGATTAGAGATTGATGTCAACAAAAAAAATGCCAGCATTGGTGATAAAATAAAAGTCACTTCTACGCTTATAAATTTGAGTGGCAGCGCTGTAGAAATCGAATTTATCCAACGAGATATTTATACATCAGCAACTGGTGAGAATAAGATACATCTCGGAATTCTTTTAGATGGACATATGCCTGCTGTTGACACTAAAGTAAAAAGTGTAAAAGCGAATATAGCAAAAGATAGCGTTTTGACTCGAACAGTTGAGGAAACTTTGAACACTGCTGGAGAGTATCATGTTTGGGCAGAGGCAATCTTTTTTGCAAATGGGAATACAACACCAATTACCTTGAGAATAGATTCAGTTAGAATACAGGTGAAATAAAACAAAATTTTGGGGGAATAAAATGAAAAACTTTTTGTTGAAAAATGCTAAGAAAACGACTTTGCTTGCGAGTTTGTTGATACTTGTTGTAGCAAGCGTCTTCGTAGTGCCACCGCCACAACAAGCAAACTCACAAGTATATGCTCAGTCGTTTAATGAAGTTAGGAGTGTTGATAGTGAACTTGGTAAAGAATATACTCGAGTGATCACAAGGGGTGGCGAAACTTTCGAGAGGGATATTAGGTTTGACCGAACCTTTAGTATTGATGAGGATTTCTGTGATGAAACTATCATCGTTACACTTAGGAGCGCGTACAGCATTCCAAACAATTCTTTTAGTGCAGATGATTTTAGTGTTAATTCAAGACAAAGGTCCAGTGTGATGTTTGCTGATGTAGAAGACTTGACATATTTTACAGATAGTAGAATGAAAAATAAATTTTTAAACTCTGCAACTGCAACAGAGAGGAATTTTTCAGCCGAGGAAAGACACTTTTCAAGTTTCAATCAAATTTTGTCTTTGAGGTTGGTTGATAGCGGCAAAGATAATGTGCTTGCCTCAATTGAAGAACTGGAAACTCTTGACAAGGTCTTGGCGGCAGAGCCAAGTTTCAATTGGGTGCCTGTAACAAATGCAACTGGTCATTGGGGGCTTGACAGGATTAATGTCACAGATGCTTGGTCAATCGCTGGAAATGGCGCAGGAATTAGAGTGGGTGTTATGGAAGGTGGAGTTCTCCCACATACATCATTGGGGAATAGACTGTTGCAAGGAAATATTGCTCCAAATCCAAACGATGCTCATGGGATTAGTGTCGCAGGAATAATTGCTGGGTCTATTTCTGGTGTCGCAAGAGGAGCATCTATAGTGCCTCTTAGTTGGAATGACTTGGTTGGGTCTTTAACATTCGCAAGAAATAATAATGTTAGCATCGTTAATGCTAGTTTTCGTTTTACACAAACTGTAAATGGAGTTCGTTATTCTGCAGGACCAAGCACTGCTCATGCAAACGCAATCGCTGCTTTCCCTGGGCTGTTTGTAGGAGCCGCAGGGAATGCTAATTGGAATAATGATGTGCAAAATTTTCAAGTAGGTTGGGTTGATAGTGGTGCCCAATTCCCAGCAAGTTACAGACTTCCAAATGTCATTTCTGTCGGAGCATCAGACCAACAAGACCGTAGAATTATACCTGCCAACTTTGGTTGGGGTTCTAATTTCGGTGCAACAACTGTTGATATTTTTGCCCCTGGTACAAATATCAGAACAACAGCATTTAATAATGCGTATACCAATGTTTTCAATGGCACCTCTAGCAGTGCACCACACGTCGCTGGAGTGGCGGCATTGATGATATCTGGTAATCCTGAATTGTTATATCGTCCTGATGAAATTAGAAACATATTGATGAATACTGTTGATACCAATGCAAATCTGCAAAACATATCTGTGTCGGGTGGACGCTTGAATGCATACAGAGCGGTAGTTTCTTCTATGTTTCATTTTCCAGGTTATACAACAGTTAAGGTTCCACACGGCATAACAACAATCCCGGCCGAGACCTTCAGAAATAACACCACAATCGAACACCTCATCGTTCCATCAAGTGTCCGTGAAATTGGTGCTTATGCATTTATCGGTGCAACAAGCCTTAAATCAATAACATTACTAAACCGATTAACAACATTCCACGACACCGCAACCGCAGGTTTGGCAAGATCGCAAATCACACTGTATGTGCCAAATGACCATACAGGTGTCATTCAACCAAGACAAAGTTGGGCGGGTTTCAGACAAATAACACAAGGCGAATTTGCAGGGGCAAGCGTACCACATTTTACAAGTAATTACAGTGAACACGGAACAATAACCGCAAGTGGTTATTATGAAGGAGGGCGAGAGCCATTTGGTGCATTTGATGGCTGGGTAGGAACCGTGGCCGCAGGAACAAGTGCAGGGTTCAATGCCTCGCAATGGACAAAACTTGATACTTCTGGATGGATTGAACTTCGGTTGAATTATGCGGTATACATTCACCAGATTCAATTCATAAATCGTTCTGGTTCAGGGCGTACACGAGATGCATATTTTACCGGTGCAAACGGTGTGCCACTTGGTGGCATGTTTCGAGGAAATAATCTTAACAGAAGTTCTACATTTATTAATGTGCCTAACGTAAGGACCCATATCATACGACTTAATGTGCTTAACTCGTGGGGCGATGCAATTGGTGCAAATGAAATCAGAATTTTCACAAATGACCCTTCCGTTCAAAGATGGGTGCAGCCGACATGGACATCGGCAACCAATGAACATGGAACGATAACAGGTGCGGCAAATACCGCAGGGCGACATCCTTTTGGTGCATTTGATGGTTGGGTTGGTGATGTAGGACCTGGAAATGCCGCGGGTTTTGCGGCGGTTCAGTGGACAAGAAATTCCAGAACAGGTTGGTTGCAACTTGAACTTAATTACTATATAACTGTGCATCGTATAGTATTTTATAATCGCTTTTCATCTGGGTCACATCGTACGCGTGATGCATACTTTTCGGGAAGTAATGGAATAAGATTAGGCACCGCATTTGTTGGTGTAAACGCAAGTGCAGGGCGTTCAGTTATTACTGTTGATGGTGTTCGGACAAGAATAATTCGTTTAAATATTACAAGTTCATGGGGAACACATGTAGGGGCAAATCAGATAATAATTCATGCAACGGTCTAGTTCAATATTTGTGAATAGTTTTGAACAGTTTGCAAAAACTAGGCTCATGGAAAAAAAAATATCTGAAGTAAAAAATACTGGTGCTTGTAATAAAGCAAAAAAAATAATCGTTACAGGTGTTGCACTTACAGGTGTTGCCGCATTCATAATCGGTGGGGCGATTTTACCACAAGGTAAAAATGCAGAGGGCACATCAAAAGGCATCAAAGGAATTGCGGTACAAGGTGCGGTAATGGATGCAATGTTTAACGAGGAAATGGGCTTTGAACCCCTTGCCGTTGATGTTGGTTATATGATAAGTCAAATTGAAGATATTAATGGCTTGGGTATCACATCAAAGGCGGCGTTTTTAATGGAGGCAAACAGTGGTAAAGTTTTGTATCATAAAGACAGTGATAAGAAATTGCCGATTGCAAGTATGGTTAAGATTACAACGCTTGCGGTGATATATGATGCACTTGAGGCAGGAGAAATCACCCTTGATCAAATGGTTACCGTATCGGAAAATTCAAGTGGTATGGGAGGAAGTCAAGCATTTTTAGACACAAACAATGAATACAGTGTTGATGACCTTATAAAATCTATTATCATAGCGTCTGCGAATGACAGTTGCGTTGCAATGGCCGAACTTGTTGCTGGAAGTGAAACCGAGTTCGTTGCACGTATGAATGCACTTTCACAGAGACTTGGGATGAAAAACACAAATTATGCCAATGTGACAGGTTTGCCTGCGGTAGGTGCATACAGTACTGCCGAAGATGTTGCAAAAGTATATGCCTATATGATGCAAAGTAAATATTATGGTACACATGAGAAAACGTGGATGTATGATTTACAACACCCAAGTGGACGTGTAACAGGACTTACAAATACAAACCGCCATGCACGTTTTTATAATGGCATAACAGGTGGAAAAACAGGATTCACATCCGAGGCGGGGCATTGCATTACCGTATCGGCAACAAGAGGTGACCTTAGGCCTGTTGCGGTTATAATCGGTTCACAAGACAGTAAAACTCGTTTTTCAGAGAGTGGTCGCCTTATGGATCATGTGTTTGGAGCATATCAAAATAAACTTGTTGTGTCAAAAGATGATGTATTGGCAACGGTCAAAGTCAAGGGGGCAATGAAAGACAAAGTTGATTTATTTGCAAGAACCGACTTTTATGATCTTGTAAAAAAAGGCGATAAAAACCAATCTGAGATAAAAATAGAAGTCAATAAAACAATTAACGCACCATTTACAACCAATGATTCTGTAGGTAAAATCTTTATAACACGTGCAGGAAAAGTTGAGGCAGAAATTGATCTTGTAAGTAATACCAATATAAAAAAACTTGGTTACTTTGGCTCGATCAAGAAGATTGTTTCAAAGTACAAAGTTAAAAGTTAAATTTGTAACATTTGATAATAAAGTCACATATATACCCCTAGGAATTAATCAAGGAGGATATATGTTCAGTTTCCACCGTCCACAAGGAACACCACAAAATCATAATCAAGCAATAACACAAAGAGAGCAAGCAAGTATGGAGAGTCTTCGTCAAGCTTTTGGTCCAACTCAGACATCAGTAATGTCGACGCACCAAGATATACATCCAGAGGATGTTCTGCCAAATCTAGGAAACGATTTTGGGCCAGGGATAGCTCGTGTCCCTGCAGCAAACCCACAAATTATGAGACCAGATGTTTCAATACCAAAACATATCGCTCCATCAGGTCACGAAGTTCAAGAGCATAATATATGGGAAAACTGTCCTCAAGGCCGTTTTCGAAGACACAGCAAGAATGCAAGAACACTTCATCAAAGCCCGTATCTTTCTGGAAGCAGAGAAGTTGATATAGATCGCTCGCAACTTGCACGGACGGTTTCTGGGGAAACTGTTGGTGTTGGATAATCATCGAACTAGGTTCTAATGCCTACCATTTCCAAAACCACTCGCACCTAATTTTTCCAATTTTCTTGGTTGATTTGCAAAATAAACCTTGTTATTTAAAAAGTAAATTTGCCTTTGTGGTTTGGGATTTTCGTTCTATAATGGAATATGAATTTGGTTCGTTCTAATATTGAGTACAAAGTCAAGTTGGCCGATTTCGAAGGTCCACTTGATTTGCTTTTGCATCTTATTAGAGAAGCAAAACTTGATATAAAGACAATTCAACTTTCTATGGTAACCGCCCAATATATGTCTTTTTTACATGGTTTAAATGACCTTGATCTTGACCTGGCATCTGAATTTATAGAGGTCGGTTCCACACTTATGGAAATCAAAAGTAAACAAATTCTTCCAAAAGAAAAAAATGAACCAGTATTGACCGAAGAAGAAATTGAAACACGTCTCAAAGCACAGCTAGAAGAATATAAACTTCTTAAAGAGGCAAGTGAAAAATTAAAACTGGCCGAAAATGTAGACAGATTCTATAAACCTGCGGCACAGTTAAAAGTAATAACAAAATATACAATGGAAGATCTGAGTATCGAGGCACTTGTGTCTGCATTTCAAAAAATAATGCACAAGATTGAACAAAAAGCGGCACCAATAAAAGAAAAACAAATTCGCATGGACAGGTTTACCGTTGCCGATAAAATGGAGGAAATAAGAACGCGTTTTAGAAACAGGAACTTGAAGATTCCATTTGCAGCATTATTTGAAAATGATTTTTCAAAAAGTGAGGTCATTAATACTTTTTTGGCACTTTTAGAACTTCTTAAGAATCAAGAAATTGTCGTCGCTCAAGAGCAGAGATTTGGTGAAATAACACTTATGTCAAAAGAATTTGATGAAGCAACAGAGTCATCACAGACCTATACAATTGTAGAAGGTATACTTGATTAGTAGTTATATTTTTGAGGGGGATATTATGGTAGAGCAAATTATTGAAAACAAAGCAATTGCGGATAAAACATCACCAATTGAAAATCTAGTAGAGCATATTGAGGCGATTCTTTTTCTTCATGGTGATGGGGTAGAGGCAAAAGATTTGGCAAGTAAACTTGAAATGGTCGAAGCCGAAATAATTGATGCTATGAAAATATTACAAAGAAAATACAGTGGTAGTTGTGGTATTCATCTTATAAAATACCGTAATATGTGGCAATTTTCTACCAACCCAATATATGCCAACCGTGTCGCAGAAATACTTAATCCAATTCGTACAAAAAACCTTACCAAGGCGGCACTTGAAACACTTGCTATCATAGCATATAAACAACCAATAACCCGAATAGAAATCGATGATATTAGAGGTGTAGATAGTGCATATGGTGTTCAAATACTTTCTCAAAATAATCTTATAGAGGTTGTTGGCAAAAAAGACACAGTTGGCAAACCTCTCTTATACGCAACTACCGATGAATTTCTTAAGCGTTTTGAACTTGAATCAATTGACAATCTTCCTTCATATGAAGAGTTGTTGTCAAAAATTAAAATTATTCATCAAGATGATGAACTTTATGGCATGGCAAATCGAAGTGGTGCAGATGGTGGAAATTTGCCAAATGCCTAAATCAAAAATAATCGACAAACTTTTTAATTACAGTCATTACCGATTTAATATCTGAATAGATATAGACATGAAATTTAGACGCCGAAGAGGGTATGACCTGCGAAATAATCTGAACCAGTTTTGGCGTGAAAATAAAACGCTTGTAATTTTTTTGTCCATTTTTGTTGTTGCGGGTATAATCATAGGCATTATTGTAACCTTTGATCCGTTTCTTAACCATATGCGAATTACACGCGGATTACTTGATGGAAATGTTGCAAACGTTGCATCTCCCGGCAGAGGATTTTTCAGTTTTATTTTTGCAAGACTTACAGATATTTTCTTTGGCGGAATAATTATTTTCTTGTTCAGTCTAACAAAATGGACATGGATTTTTACATTCATCTATCTCGCATTTAGAAGTTTTTGGATGGTGATAAATCTCTGGTGGATAGTTGATCGTTTTGGCTTTTTCCATGGGGCACCATTCTTTATAATCTATATGCTTGTCCTTGTGACACTGCTTGTTTTCTTTATTTGCATTTCGATTTTCTTTTTGAAACTTGGAAAACAAATTAGGCAATATGGATTTAAATCCGCTTGCCGCTTGCCAGAAATTCGTCGCCCGCTTTTAATGGTTTTATGTTTTATCGCTGTACTTGGGCTTGTTGAATGGTTTTTAAACTTTGTACTTTTATCAAGACTTATTTATATATTTTAATCGCACGCTCTGTTTCACGTTTAAGGTCTCTTTCTTTTAAAACTTGTTTTTTGTCAAACGTCTGCTTTCCTTTTGCAAGTGCAACCTCTGCTTTTAAAAGCCCCTTTTTATTAAAATAGATTCTTGTAACAACACAAGTCACACCTTTTGTTGCGACCGCCTTATGAAATTTGTCAATTTGATTGCGATTCATAAGAAGTTTCCGACTTCGTCTTACATCTTGTTCTTTAACAACACCATTCTCGTAATTTGCAAAGTGAGAGTTTTTTAAATGCACTTCGAAAGTGTTATTTTTGCCAAGCGAGATGTAAACGAAACTCTCAAGAAGACTTACTTTATTTGCTCGTGCTGATTTCACTTCCCAACCATACAGTTGTATACCTGCCTCTATGGTGTCAAGTATAAAATAATTGTGATATGCTTTTTTATTTGATGCCACTTGTTTCATGTGCTTGCCCCTATTACTTTTCGCACTCGCTCGAGTGTTTTTTGTGAAACTTGCCGTGCTTTTTTTGCACCTTCTATTAAGACCTTTTCAACCTCTTCAAAGTTGTTTATATAATATTCGTACTTTTCACGCATAGGAGAAATCATTCGATTCGCAACGAGAAAGAGTTCCTCTTTAACCGTACCCCAACCAATGCCTTGTTTAAATCTGTTCGCCATAGTTTCGACTTCACTTTCTGTTGCGAATAGTTTGTAAATTTGAAAAATCAAACAGTCTGTTGATTTTGGGTCGGTCGGAAGTGAACTGTCGGTAACGATTTTTTTTATATACTTTTTTAATTCGGATTCTGAACAAAAAAGTGGAATTTGGTTGCCGTAACTCTTGCTCATCTTGCGTCCATCAAGACCAGGAAGGGTTGCAACATCCTTTTTAATAATTACATCAGGCACACGTAAAACATTTCCATGTATCGCATTAAAAGACTTTGCAATATCCGCACAAATTTCGATATGTTGTTTTTGATCTTGTCCAACAGGTACCAAGTCAACATCAAATGCCAAAATATCTGCCGCCTGAAGCACCGGATAATAAAACAACCCGACATTCACATTATGATCGGGGTCAACGCCTCTGTCAATTGCATCTTGAACAATAGATTTGTACGCATGTGCCCGATTAAGAAGTCCCTTTGCAGTATAGTTTGCCAAAATAATTGCAAGTTCAAAAATTCCAGGTACATCGGATTGGCGATAGAATATACTTCGTTTAACATCAAGTCCACATGCAAGCCATGTACACGCAACATCCTTAACATATTCACAAAGGCTTGCCCCATCTTTTACCGTCGTCAACGAATGATAATCCGCCAAGAAAAGATAACTTGGGCCTTCTGTTGCATTTGCAAGTTCTATCGCAGGTCGTATTGCCCCAAAATAATTTCCAATATGGGCAACCCCAGTAGGTTTAATCCCCGTAAGCACAGTTTTATTCATAACATAATTATAGCACAGGAAATTATCTTATTACGCACCATATTCACACAGATTCTGCAAATTCAAATTTATAAATCTTATAATAATTTTAACTTGACATATCCCCTGAACGGATGTAATAATTATGCATGAGAAAAATTAGAGTATTAGGAATATTAATGTTGCTTGGTGCACTTGCATTGCCAATTGTTTTTCTTGCGGGATGTGGGCGAGGAAGAGAAGATTTGCACTTTTCAGATACAAATTTTACGGTTATCTTGACAGAAGAAGCAAGCAGACATGCCACCGAAACCGACCGTCAATTTAGTGTCAATGATTTTCTTGATACAGGGGTTGCGTTAAATAATCTATGGGCAACAATAGAAAGTACGCCGGATAGAATTGTCCTGAGGGTAACATTGGTGCATCAAGGACGCGAAAATGTGCTAAATGCAATTAGTTTATTTAAACAAAGAAACGATGTTTTATATGCACATGTAATTTTAGAAAATAATAATTCTATTGCATAAAATTAGGAGGAACCAATGAAAAAGTTTATTGCAATTTTAATGTTTTTATTTGTAAGTATGCCTGTTGCGTTCAGTACATCACCAGATTTTCACAGTGCATATGCATCAATATTTTATACAAATTTTGATGGTTTGAATGCGGACAACATGATAAAAAGTACCGCAACAATTAAAGATGATTTATGTTAAAAAATAAGTTTAATAGCAATATCTTATGATAGATATTATGAAATATCATTTGCCAAATATAGCAATAGATGTAATCATACATGTATGAAGAGAGGTAAGTTGTTAAAATTTGTGTTATTGATTGGGGTTGGGATGATGGTTATTCCAATATTAAGTTTGGTTGGATGTGGACGCAACATCGTTGAACGTCCTGATTTTTGCGACAGACAGTTTAGTGTTAATTTATCAAATAGTGCAAGTCTTGCGATAATTGATCAATCGATTTTAGACGGAGAATTGCCAATTGTATCATGGACATTTTTTCCAGAATTACAAGGTATTGGCGTTGAGAATTCATCTCTTTTTAGGGATTACAATATTCGTAGACAAAGAATGGGATTGTTCGTAGACAATCCCATTAATATGGATACTTTTAATATGTCATTGACAATAACTTTAATACAACCAGACAGGCAAAGAATTGTAGAGTATGTTAACATTTTAAATGAAACGCGTAATGATATTGAATGGGCAAGTGTCATTCCGCTGATTCACTTAAATGAATAACTTTTAGGGGGCTAATGAAAAACGGTGTGTTAAAATTTAGGATAATCGTATTAACTATTTTTATATTTTTATGTAGTAGGTCAAGGTACATCTTTGGCCGCCCCATTCTATGTTCAAAGAGGTCGTATAGGCTAGTTATGTCTATTGCCAATTATTCAAAACTCGTATATATCAGGAACTGATAATTCGTTTGTTTAACACACAAACTATGCTAGTCTTGTGTTATTACGGAAGGAGAACGCTATGGCTTCAAAAATAAGTAAAAAAACACTTGCCATCGTGCTTGCATGTGTACTTGTAATAGGTGTAATTGTTCCTGTTGCAATTGTTTTGATGGGGGGCGGTAATTCTAATCGCATCGCACGAGGCACGTATACACTGAATCATGTTACAATTGGCGAACACACAGTAAATCTTGAGGACAGGGAAGGGCTTGTTGAACTTGTGACCGATGTCGCAACACCAATTTTGACCGAGGCACTTGGAAATATTCTTGATCAATTGCTTGAACCAACTATGCGTTTGTTTTTGGGTGGCGACATTGTCATTGGTGCACAGGATTTAACCAAAACACTTGTAAATACTGTTGTACCACTTATCATTAGGGATACCCAGGCACCATATGGACTGTTTGCAACTTATGAAGGTGAATTTATGCTGTCTCCAGAGGAGCAGGCAACGCGTATATTTGAACTCTTTGGACATCATACTGTACGTACAAATATTGCTAATGAACTTGTTTCAATTTTCCCTGAATCGCAACCTATGAATTTTATAGGACTTGCCGAGGCAATTCTATTTTTCCTTTTAGATCTTGATTATATCGAAGATAATCATCTTGATATGTCATTAGTTGACTTGCTTGTACATCTTGATGTTTTCACACGTCTAGAAGCAGATGCATTCATAACATCAGAAGACCTGTTGAACCACTTGTTCAGCATACTTCTTCCTGAAATTACCGAAGAGGCATTTGAAGACATTTGGACAGACCACGCACTTGCATTTCAAACGATTGCAACCGAACTTGGTGATATTGATTGGATAAAGGATTCTTTGTTTGACATCTTTGCGACCGATATTGTGGATACCCTTGTGATTTTCCGTTCACTCATGGAAAATGCATTGGTGCTTGACATGCTTGTTGATGTTTTATATATAAGTTTTACTCTTATCCCAGACTTTGATGTTAATCATCTTGATACAACCAAGGCAGATGCATTCTTTACTTTTGTTGCAGATGAATTTATTCCAATCGTTTTGGATGCACTTGATGATGTTGCAAACACAACCACAGATGTTGTTGATTCGCTTGTAAATGGTTTGCTTGATGTAATTGTTGCTCTTGGTGATTCTGCAATAATTGATTTCTTGTTTCTTGCGATTCCAGAGGTCAAAGAAATTCTGCCGATGGTTCTAGAAATTATTAACGAAATTCCAGAATTATTTAAAGGTATTATTGATCTTGCCGGTGAAATGGTTCAGTTGAATTTCGGTAACTCTAATGTATTTGGTATACAGGTTGATATACTTGAAGATATGCTCGGTGAAGATGTTACCGATCTTCTTCTAAGTAATGTATTCTATACACTTGTTAACATAGGTGGTACGCGTAACCAAGTAATTATTACCGAAACATTTACAGACGAGGATAACCATACTGCAATTCTAAGCCCTCTAGGTTTCTTTGGTGTTGCAATAGCAGGTGCACTTAATGAACTAGTTCCTTCGTTTGAGCATTTGGGTGCAGCAGATATCTTTAATATCCTTTCACAAGCAATACAATTACAAGTAATATACGACAGTCGTACAAATATAATTTCTTTCGAGGCAATCGTCAATATTGATGGAATACTTGATATGTTTGAAATTGATCTTGGATTTAACTTTGATGTTGAAATTGAACTTGGACTTCATTTTACACGCTGAAAATTGTGATAATAACTTGTAACTTGGATCATAAATATGGTATGATATCATCATGGCAAAATTAAACGATGCAAACATAATATTTAATACACAACCATCCAATTTCTTTGGAAATCCATATCTTGATGCAAGTCTTTTGGGTAATGGAAGGGTGGGTATCGCGTTGACAGGTGCATTTGCAAATGAACGCATTCTTGTTAATCATGCCGACCTCAAAGCTGGTGGTTATACAGGGGTCTTACAAGATGTTTCCGATAAGTTTGCAAATGTAAGAAAACTTTATGCGGATGGAAAGATTTTTGATGCGGAAAAACTTCTTGAAACTGAATTCAAGAAAAAAAACTGTAACCCAAGACCTGATATTCAAATACCACTTTGTCAAATAAAACTTGACTTTCTTAACCAAGGTAAGATTAGCGAGTATAAAAGAATGACAAACATGGAAAGTGCAGAGGTTCTTGTAACATACAATGCGGATGCAACAAAGATAGAGAGAAGTGCTTTTGTTGGGAGAACCACCGATATTATTGCCTATAATATATATAAAAATGGTTTGCAAAAAATAAATTTAAATATTTCGGTTGCACATTTAATCGATGATTCATCAAATGAAGCCAAAGGTAAATCTCTGATAACATGCAAATATGAGGGCGGATATATTTATTTTGCCGCCAAAGAAAAAGCCAATGACTATGGTCTTGTTGCACGAATAATTGTAAATGGAGGTATTCCGGCCAACACAGAGAACGGTATTGTTATAAAAGATGCAGATGAAATAACAATATTGGCAAAACCATTTGTTGGTGGAAATAAAGAAACACAATTCAAAGCACTTAAAACAGAACTTCAAAATATAAAATATACTTATTCCAAACTGCAAAATGCAAATGAGGCAATACATAAGAGGCTTTTTAACGAAGTGAGTTTATCAATTAAATCATCAGAGAAAACTCTGGAAGATTTTCAAGATATGGCAATGCTTGTAAATCAGAGCCACAAAAGCATTATTCCAGAATATTTAATTGTAAAAGCATGGAATTTTGCAAAATATTTGACCATCTGTATGGGTAAAT
Source organism: Bacillota bacterium (assembly GCA_009780375.1). GTDB lineage: Bacteria > Bacillota > Clostridia > Christensenellales > UBA1242 > WRAD01. The sequence continues at coordinate 29,719 of WRAD01000003.1, read as the reverse complement.
CGCTCTCAACAGGAGGTCTTTGGGTTTCACAGTCTAATATGAAATCACTTGTTTCTTTTGATAACACTGCACAATTAATTTACAATACACTTGTAAATTCTATTGACCCAGATAATTTACTTGATTTCTTTGGCTTCTTTGAGAAATATTCTGCCGACCTTAAAAAGAATGCCGCCCGTGTATATGGAACGCTTGGTTATGTAATTCCAAATAATACAAGTCCTGATTCTGCATTATTTGGTTCTGTTGATTCGGCAACCTTGCATTTTATTGCATCGTCTGCACTTGCGGCCAATTTATTCTATACGCATTATCTTGTAACAGGTGATGTCAAAACACTTAAGAGCCGAATCTTTCCATTTATGAAAGAGGTTTTTAATTTCTATTCGGACTTTTTAAAACTTGATAACAACGGTTTTTACTCTACAATTCCAAGTTACTCTCCACATTCAATCCCTGGAAATACTATAATGGGTAAGCCGCTTGAAAACTTTCGTTTTACTACAAATTCTACTGTTGACTTTTTGGCATTTTCCGCATTACTTGAAAATCTTCTTCATGCATCTGAAGTCCTAGGTGCGAAAAAAGATGATTTAATTTGGCAGGAAATGAAAAAGAAACTTCCACCTTATTCTGTAAATGAAAAGGGTGAAATTAAAGAATATACAAACAGTGCGTTTATTGATGGCGTTATGAATCGTGGAAACCTTCATTGTTATGGCTTGTATCCGTTGAAGAATTTTTCATTCAGTGACCAGAACCTTCCATACAAGCCGGCGGTTGCAACCACTCAAGATAATGTAATATCACTAAGACAGGCTTCGCAAAATGCAATCACAGCAAGAATCAAAAATGCAAGTTCTGTGCAAGATGCAAAAACGCTTGCAATGTATTCAATCCAACTTGCTCATTCTGGAAATATCGAAGCAACTCGTGAATCCCTTATAAGGCTTTTGTCATCATGTTTTACCGCATCCGGTGTATGTTTGACAAATGATTGGCGAGGAAGTGGTTATACAAACTCTGAAAATCCATCTATTGATATTGCAGGAAACCTTGGATTTGCCACCGCAGTTACAGAATGCATAATTCAAAGTGACAAGAAAACACTACGTATTCTTCCGATAATTTTACCTGAATTTGGCTCAGGGGAAGTGAACGGGATAGCAACCGATTTTGCCGCAAAAATAAATCTAAGTTGGGATATGAAATCTGGTAGGGTGATTCTCAAAATTTTTCCAAAAATCTCTGTTAATATTGATATACAACTTAATCATAACTTTAAAAAATTAAAGAGCAAAGAATACAAACTTGGTGAAAACAATACAGTATTTAATGTGCAACTTGTTGTGGGTAAAACTTTTACCCTGGAAATTGGTTGATTTGTGATAAACTGGGTTTAGTATGTTTTTAGATAAAGTTACAATAACAATTAAGGCGGGGAATGGAGGTAACGGTCATGTGTCGTTTTTCCGTGATAAATTAACAATGAAAGGTGGACCAGATGGTGGTGATGGCGGACGAGGTGGAGATATTATTTTTGTTGGAACAACGCGTGTAGATAATCTGATTGATTTTAGATTCAACAAGAAATTTTATGCCGAAGCAGGTGCAAATGGTTCAAAACGTCATAGGTCTGGGGCAACGGGTAAATCTCAATTGGTATACGTACCTCTTGGGACTAAAATATATAAAATTAATAATGAAAATAAAGAATTACTTGCAGATATTATTGATGACGAGCAACAATTTGTTGCACTTCGGGGTGGGGCTGGTGGTAAAGGTAATAATTTTTTTGCAACAAGTAAAAAGCAAACGCCAAATTTTTCACAAACAGGAATAATAACCAAGGAATACCAAGTAATCCTTGAATTAAACAGCATAGCTGATGTTGGACTTGTCGGATTTCCAAATGCAGGTAAGAGTACACTTCTAAGTATGATTTCAAGATCCAATCCCAAGATCGCGTCATATCCTTTTACAACCTTGTCACCAAATATCGCGGTTACAAATATACTTGATCAAAATATAATAGTTGCCGATATCCCAGGACTTATAGAAGGTGCATCTCAAGGAATTGGTCTTGGACATGATTTTTTAAAGCACTTGACCCGAACACGTGTTCTTATTCATGTAATTGATGCAAGCGAACAAGAAGGTCGGACAATCATAGATGATTATAATGTAATAAACAAAGAATTGTCCGAATTCAGTAATGAACTTGCAAATAAACCTAGGATTATTGCACTTAATAAATGTGATATTGCAGACCCAGAGGTAATTAAAAACTTTCGCAAAAAAATTAAATCAAAATATCCAATCTTTGAAATAATTGGTGCAATAAACCAAGGTGTTGTGGAACTTGTAAAATACACTGCATCAATACTCAAAGACATTCCAAAGTTATCGCTTGAACCAATATTTACAACTCTCGAAGAACAGGTCAACAAAAATGAATTCCACATCAGAATGGAAATTGAAAACACAAAATCCGGTGAAGAAAAAATCTTTATCGTCGAAGGGCCTCTCGTCGAAAACCTCATCCGAGGTGTCGTTCTCACCGACAGCGAATCAAATCATTATTTTCAAAGAAGACTTGTGCAGAGCGGTATAATTGATGCACTTAAAAACGCAGGTATGACACAAGGATCCATTGTTCATGTAGGCGAAGTAGAATTTGAATTTGTCGAATAACTATTGACAAAATTTATAATATTAAGTATAATATAGGTATGCATTTCCCCGAATATTGCAGGTCTGTATTCGGGGTTTTTGTTTGTAAAAAAATCCTGTCATAAATTGTTAAACTTCTCCATACAAATTGAACAATAGGAGGCGAAACAAGTCAATGGCAAACACACAAATCTTTCACGACATCGCAACACGAACGAACGGGGACATTTACATAGGCGTGGTAGGGCCTGTCCGTACAGGAAAATCTACTTTCATCACACGTTTTATGCAAAGTCATATCGTGCCCAAGGTAGAGAATAAAGACGAAAGAAACCGGGTAGTCGATGAATTACCACAGTCTGCCGATGGGGTAACAATTATGACCACGCAACCCAAATTTGTACCTGCAAGTGCGGTAAACATTAAAATTGGATCCGCCGCAATGCGTGTTCGTATGGTTGACTGTGTTGGATACATGGTTCCGGGTGCAAGTGGTCATCTTGATGGAGAAAGGCCAAGGCTTGTTAAAACACCTTGGTCAGATACCGAAATGCCATTCGAAAAAGCGGCAGAAATTGGAACAAAGAAAGTGATAACCGAACACAGTACAATTGCGGTGGTAATGACAACCGATGGCACGGTAACCGATATACCAAGGGATAATTATGTAAAAGCAGAAGAAAGGGTAATCGCACAACTTAAAAAACTTGGTAAACCTTTCATAGTTGTTGTGAACAGTAAAGAACCACATTCGCAAGAATGTCAAACACTTGCAAGTGATATCGCACGAAAGCACACAATTTCCGTTCTTCCAATTAATGTGGCGACCATGGGGGATACCCAAGTAAATCAAATTTTTGCATCATTACTTGCCGAATTCCCTGTAAATGGCTTCAGGGTAACCATGCCAGGCTGGCTTACCGTACTTGACAGAAACCATGATATAATTGCCGAAGCAATCGAAGCCCTTAAACGACACACAGCAAGTGTAAAACGTCTTGCCGATAATGATACATCAAAGGTTTTTGAAAAGTCAGCAAACTTTACCGCACTTGAAACAACGCATATTGATATCGCAACCGGAATTGTGACCTATAATGTGGTTGCCGCCGATAATCTTTACTTTAATGTGTTGTCTGTTCAAAGTGGTACAACAATTCAAAGTGATGCACAACTTGTTGCCTTTATAAAACACTTTGGTGATGTAAAGAGTGAATATGACCGACTTCGTACCGCACTTACAAGTGCAAAAGAGAGTGGCTATGGTGTTGTTGCCCCATCATTCCAAGACTTTACGTTGGAAGCACCCGCACTTTTCAAAAGTGGAAAGAGCCATGGTATAAAGTTCCGTGCGTCTGCACCATCACTTCATCTAGTCAGGGTAGACGTTCAAACAGAAATTGCTCCTGCAATTGGCTCAAAAGAACAATCTGAAGAGATGCTTAAACTCATTCGTGCAGAATATGATAAAGACGCAAATGCACTTTGGCAAACACCAATATTTGGTAAATCACTTGAATCACTTGTAACAGAAGGCATATCAACAAAGGCCGCACAAATGCCACAAGAAGCAAAGCGTAAAATGAAGCGTACGCTTACAAAAATTGTAAACAATGGACGTGGCGGAATAATCTGTATATTACTTTAATAAAAGAGAGCATTACGCTCTTTTTTTGTTGTATAATGATTTATCATGAACACAGTTTCAATGCTTAATGCAGTCGATATTATCGTGCCCATATTTGCCGTGCTTGGTGTGATAATTTTACTTGTTGTGGTCATTATCCTTTTATTTTTACTTAATAAAAAAATGCAGATTACCAATATTCAAATCCCACCTGAAAACCGTAAAGTAATCGATGGCACAGTTATTAAATGTAAATATTTGGGAAGTTACACAACATCATGGGGGTATTTGTAAACAGACGAAGACCTATATTTAATGTACATCTGGATATCATGATTGATGACAAACCACAAAGAATAAAGGCACGTGTTGCCCTTTCTGACGAAGAAAATTGGGATTCAATTAACGACATTAATTCAATTGCTCGTTGGTTTGGGCGACAAAAGCCATTTCAAATTGGTCAAATACTTGCCATTGAATATGATTACACAAACCCAAAACGCGGAAACATAATACTTCACATGCAAATTTTGTCGAAGTACTGTAAAAAACATTTGACTTATTTGTAGTATAAAGTATATTAAAAATATAGATACTAACAAATGAGGGGTAAATTATGAGTGTAAATCGCTATTCAAGAGTAACAAATTGGGAGGCACGTAAACTCGGCTATTTTGTAATGGCCTTTGTATTGATGCTCTGTATTGCGGCAGGTGGTGTTTTGATATCGGTCTCAGGTTCGTCTAGGGCTGCAACAGATGGACCAACAGGCACATGGCAAGACGCTGGACATTTTTGTACAGATTGGTTTGATTTGTTTCCAAATCGTGGAACCGCTCAACATCCTTATCTAATTTCTAATGCTCGTGAACTTGCAGGGCTTGCCAATATTGCAAATGACACGACACGTGCGGCAAATGTGCGAAATTTTTCTGGACAAGTAATTAAACTTGGCAACGATATAAATTTGTCTGCTCGTGAATGGATTACAATTTCCCAGTTCAATGGAACATTAGATGGGCAAAATCATGAAATACTAGGGCTTGTATCAAACAGGGCATTTTTTGAACTTGTAAACAACGGAACGGTGCGCAACCTTCGTATAACAGGTGCCAATTCAAATCATGCCATGTTAGCAGGTACAATGACAACAGGAAATATTTCAAACGTTCATTTTAATGGAACCTCGGCACATGGGCTTATCAGTAATGTTTCAGGCATCAATAACACGATTTCCGATTCATCTATATCTGGCACAATACGGCGTGCGACCATAGGTACGGGCGGAATTGTTAATCTTGTAAATGGATCGGCAGTTATAGTAATTTCAAGGGTACAAGTCAACAGCATAATTGAACTTGCGGCTCAATCATCAAGTGAGGCATTATACGTCGGAGGTATTATTGGAACTATGCAGCGACTGTCTAATGTTACTGTCCAAGATTCAAGTGTCCGTGGGCGTGTATTTGTAAGTGGTACCTCTACATCTGGTGATGTCTCAGTTGGTGGAATAGTTGGAATCATGCATAATTGGAATGTAACAAATCCAAGCGGAATAACGTCATTACAAGTAAATAGAAATCTTATTGTATCTTCAATTGAAAATACAGCTGTGAATTCTGCCACTTTTCGACTTGCATCGGCGGCCGGAATTGGTGCAGTATTCGGTTCAAATCAAGCATCTATTACAGCAAATAATAATGCAATTGTTTCCCCACTTATTTCGTCATCAAATTCACCAAGAAGACGATCATCAATCATTTCAACAATGGTAAGCTGGGAAAGTCCACCAACCACTTCTTCATCTGGAAATCGTGTAATTACACCACAAACTTTAACGGCCGCCACAGGTACACCAACAACTCACGCGGTTACTGTTAACAATACTGTTGCTGGCACACATAACCACACCTGGTTTACAACGCAATCTAACTATACCGCACAAATGGGTTGGAACTTTGCAAATGTTTGGACAATGCAAGGTTCGCCCGATGGATTCCCTGTGTTGCAACGTCCAATATTTGACGAAGCTAATCGTACCGAGGCCCCACACCGATTAATCTTGCAAAGAAACGCACCTATGCACGGGATAACAAACCGACCATCACAAACATTTCAAATCCATGAAGGGGAAGAATTTGTGGTAGGTACTTCGCCTTTATTCACAGAAGCAAGTTTTGGTAACTCGCAATTTATTGGCTGGGCAACAAGCCAAGCAAATGCAAATGGTCGTATTGTTGAATATCATCCATTCCAAAACTATCACCCGGACCACATCGGAAATGGTCCTTTTGTAAACATAACCGAAAACCGAGAATTGTTTGCGGTATATTACAACCCTGGTATTCCGGCAATTAATCCAGAACCACCACCAACCATCGTTTTCCCCGACCAAGATGACGATGGAAATATACTTGATTGGACCCCAGGCACGAATCCAGGTGGGTATCGTCTAACAATTCTATGTACACGCACCGGTAATCGTTTGCTTGTCGATGCGCAATACCCACCACGAAATCTAGATCAACTAGGGTTACCACCAGGCGATTATTATGTATCGATAGAGGTTCTTGACCAAATAGGAGGCTGGCCAATTTCTGCACCAAGTGAACGCATGCCATTCACAATTGCACAACCACCAGGTATGACAATCGTTATTGATGATCAAGGTTACATTCGCATTAATGGCGAACGAGCAATAGGAACAGACGGCGAATACATCAACATCACCCCACCCACACCAACAATAACAATAAACGGTGAAGGGTATGTGGTAGTAAACGATGTAGTAACCGAACATAACGTCATCCAACAAGATCCAGTTGTAACGGTAAACAGTGATGGCTATGTCGTAGTAAACGGAATCATAACCGAACATAACATAAACCCAGACCCACTCGGCCCGGTTATCACCGTTAATGCCGATGGCTATGTGGTGGTCAACGGCGTGCCAACCGAACATAATGTTAATCAATCAGAACCTGTAATAACGATAAACAGCGACGGATATGTCGTAGTAAACGGCACACCAACCGAATACAATGTTTCACAACGAGTACCAACAATAACAATAAACAATGAAGGGTATGTGGTAGTAAACGATGTAGTAACCGAACACAATGTCATCCAACAAGATCCAATAATAACGGTAAACAGCGATGGCTATGTCGTTGTAAACGGAATCATAACCGAACATAATGTTAATCCGCCACCACTTACAATAACGGTTGATGAGGATGGATACCTTGTAATAAATGGAATACGCACCGATATTAATATAGGCACAATAGAACCGCCATATCAAGGACAAGAACCAGACAATAACTTTTTAAACGGAATAGGAATTGCATTAATAGTGGTAGGAATTCTTGCAACATTTATGTTCATAGCCTTTATAGTTACACTGGCATCAAAGAGAAAAGGTGCCAAGCAAAATAAGAACTCAACATAAAGTTTATTTTAGACCAGTTCGCACAAGCGAATCATGAATCCTTTCCTTAATGTCCACGAATGTATAATTCCTAGACTTGAAAAAACAACTGACACATTTCGACAAATGTCTGCATAAGAATGGCTATGATTTTCGAGCCATTTTTGACTTTTCTTGGAAAGGTTCTTTTCTTCTCTGGCATGGTAGCAGAGAAATCAAGCTTTCCAAAACCACTGTCCAAACAAGATGAAGAAATTTACATGCGTCGTTTTCATGATGGTGATATGCAAGCAAAAGAGATTTTAATAAAACATAATCTGAGACTTGTTGCTCATGTTGTGAAAAAATATAATGGAGCGGCCGAGGCAGACGATCTTATAAGCTGTGGAAGTATAGGCCTTATCAAGGCGATCAATTCTTTCAAACTTGAAAAGGGAACACAAATTTCAACCTATGCCGCACGTTGTATAGAAAATGAGATTTTAATGTTTTTAAGGGTTTCAAAAAAGCATCAACAGGTAGGATCACTTGCAGAGACATTTGGTTCGGACAGAGATGGGTCGGAACTTGTTCTTGCGGATATAATTCCCGATGACGGAGAAGACCCAAAGCATACGCAAATGCAAACACTTATGACTCGTAAACTTATTGGAGAGATGAAAAAACGTCTTAATGAACGGGAATTCACAATTATAAAACTTCGATATGGACTTGAAAATAATATTGCACTTCCTCAAAGAGAAGTTGCAAGTAAACTTGGTATATCACGGAGTTACATATCCCGTATTGAAAAACATGCAATCGAAATTATTCGACAAATTGCCACAGAACCTGCATTTGCTGGTTTCTTCACAGAAGACTAGGAATCGACAAAGTATTTCAGAAATTTCCGTTTCTAATTACTTATTCTAGAAATAAATCAAAAAGGGAGAATTAAAGTAATGAGTGCATTTTTGTATCCAGTAACCGCATTTGACGATCCAGAATACGATGAGTATTATCCTGAAGATGCGGATTTATATAGGGAAGAAGGATTAGGATTGTTAGGAAGTAACAGACGGGGATCTTTTCCACAAGTAGAAACAAAAGAAACAAGTGCCTATATAAGAGATTATGATGTTGATCCTGATGGATGGGGCAATTTATAGTTAATTAAAAAAACCACTGACGCCCTGTATCTTTTCGCTTGGTTTCAATAACCTTAGAGTTTTTATTTGATTTCCCATCAACCATTATTTTGATATTGTTACTTTGATACGTTTGGTCCGAGCCTGTAACTCTGCTTGTAACATAGTATTCACTTGTACCATTGCTTTTTGAATTCTTGTCAAAGTATAAATATTCACCTTCCTTACCTTTGATTACTTCTTGCAAGATATTATTTTTGTAAATTTCATATGTTTGATGAGGAAGTGTATTAAACCATACAAGTGGTAATCCATTGTCTGAAATTTTACCATCTACTGTGACAGGTGTTGCACTTAAAAAATTTGAACTTGTTATCTTTGGTGCAAATTTATTTGCAAACACATCTCGCATGCGTTGGTTGTGTGGCGTCATTTCATTTACAAGTGAGAGTTTGCCATTTTTTGCATCAACCAAATCAAATTCAAATTCTCCAACACTTGCGGGTCTTTTAAAACTTGTCTTAACGCCATTATCTGCAATGCCTATTTTGAATCTGTCAAAGTAATCAATATAATTATCAACTTGATTCTGTTTATCATGGTGGTGATTCTTTAGAGATTCAATTTTCTCAAGTATTGCTTTTGTCACGAATGTTGTTTTGCCACCTCCGGTTGTACCTTTTGCAAGATCATCTTCAATCTTCATACTTGCATTACCATGCCAAACTATTAAAACGTTATTATCTGTGTATGCAACACACACTGCATCTGTATTTGTTTGTTGCCCTCCACCACGTTCTGCTGTTCCTGTTTTTGCAGCCACATCAAATGGTAAATTATCAAGTTTTTTTGCTGTTCCTGTTTTAACCGCATCTTGAAGCATATCAGTAACAAGATATGCGGTGTCATCACCAATTGCTTGTTTCTCGCCTTTTCTATGCTGCCATACCACTTTATCATTTCTGTTCTTAATTATCCGAATTAACCCTGAATGTGTTCGTGTTCCTTCATTTGCAAGTGTTGAATATCCATCAACAAGTTCATTAAAACTTACTCCCCCAGCTGTATTTCCAAGTGCCAAACTCATATTTTCGTCTTGTTCTGCTGTGCCCAAACTTGTTATTCCAATGCGTTTTGCAATTTCGATACTTTTGTCAAGTCCGGTATATTCAAGTACTTTTACCGCAGGGACGTTATGACTCTTTGCCAAACTCTCTCGTACACTTACAGGTCCTCGATATTTTCCATCATGGTTTTTCGGATGAAAATTACCTGCCGCATAGGGCTCGTCGTTTATAAAGGTTGATGGACTTACAACTCCAAGTTCAATCGCAGGTGCATAAACGGTAAGTGGTTTCATTGCACTTGCAAAATTTCTTCTTGCGTTTATTAAACTTGGATGTGAGGTATAAAATCCACGTACTTCGCCATCAATAGAACTTGCAATAACTACGCTGTCTGCACGCTTGCCTTTAATTGTTTTTATATCATAATCATGTGTCGTTACCGTGTCAATTATTGCCTTTTGTACTTCTTCATCGTAATAAGTATATACTTTGTACCCAAAGGCGGCCAAATCACTTGCACTTAAATCTAGAACTTTGGCCGCCTCCGCGGCGGTTGCGGTTCGATAACTTTTTGCTATTGAATTAGGTCTCTTGTCTGCGGTGATTTTCATTTCCTCGTTCCTTGCAATCTCAAATTCATTTGAATTAATTATGTCTTGTTCACGCATAAGGCCCAAAACAAGTACCCCTCTTGAAGAAAATCTATCATATTTTGTAATGGGGCAGTATGATCCAGGGCTTTTTAGCATTGATGCTAAACTTGCCGCCTCGCGCATAGTTAATTCTGATGCAGGTTTTGAAAAATAAAATTGTGCTGCACTTCCAAGTCCATAAATTCCATTGCCAAAATAAACAACGTTAAGATACATTTCCAAGATTCCATCTTTTGAATACTTGCGCTCAAGTTTATGTGCAAGACTTGCTTCACGAATTTTACGTTGCATAGTCTTTTCATGGCTTAGGTGGGTATTTTTAATTAATTGTTGGGAAATTGTACTTGCACCTTCCTTGGCTCGTCCTGCTTTTACATTTATAAATGCCGCCTTAACAATTCTGCCCATACTTATGCCTTTGTGCTTGTAAAAATTTTTGTCCTCAACCGCAACAAACGCCATTGGCACATGTGTGGGAAGTTCGTATATTTTAACTTGTAAAAACGATGATTCTTCTTCTAAAAGGGAATCATCTTTGTCATATATAAGCAGAGAAGTGCTGTGATTTTCAAGTTTCGAAACACTCAGTGTTTGGCTTGAATATATAGCGAAAATTGTCCCACAAAAAGCAACAATCCCTAAAACAATGACAATAGCAAGTACGCCAAAAATCTTTCGTTTTTTCATTCTGGTATAGTATGTGCAATTACTTTGCCTCTAATCTATGTTATAATGTTCTATGGAACAAAAGACATTTTTTATTAAAACATATGGTTGTCAAATGAATGTACACGAGAGTGAAAAAATCGCAGCACTTCTTGCATTAGATGGCTTTGTACGTATTGAAGATGAAAGTAATGCTGATATAATAATATTTAATACATGTACCGTTCGTAATACCGCCGAATCTAAAATAATTTCACATCTTGCAGTATTACATCGTGAAAAATTAGAGGGGCGAAATCTTATCATCGGTATGGTCGGATGTTTGTCTCAACGTGATGGCATTGCAAAACAATTGCAAGTAAAATTTCCAAAACTTGATATAATACTAGGTACCCATAACATAGGAATAATATCACAGGTCATCAAGCACGTACAAAATAAAAAACAACGAGTTATCCAAATTCAAGACAACCGCACCGAAATGCCACAATTTGATTCACTTGTTCCAAGTGGTGATAGGCAAAAACCAAATACACATTATATTAACGTTACTTATGGTTGTGAAAATTACTGTACATATTGTATCGTTCCATATGTCAGGGGTAAACTTATATCTCGTCCATCTTCTGAAATCTTTTCTGAATTCGAAACGCTTGTCAAAACTCTTGACCAGCCAAATTTGGCAACCGAACAAAACTCGTCACATATAATTTATTTACTTGGTCAAAATGTAAATTCTTATCTATGCCCGCAAACCAATATTAATTTTGTTCAATTGCTTACTGTTCTTTGTGACAAACTTGCTGAAATTGCAAGTTTACAAGATAATAACTTGCTTGTAAATTTCATGTCATCTCATCCAAAAGATTTTTCTTTGGAACTTGCACATTTAATTGCCACACGCAAGGAAATCGAGCCCAATATACACTTGCCGCTGCAAAATGGTTCTAATAAAATTCTTGCACAAATGAACCGAGGTTATTCAATTGAACAGTACATCGAAAAAATTGATAATTTACGCAAAATTTTCAACAAACATAATCAAGAATCTGATCCACACAAATCTGTCCGACAACTTCGTTTAACAACAGATATAATATGTGGTTTTCCTGGGGAAACCGAAGATGATTTTGCACAAACGATAAAAGCAATGCAAACGATTAAATTTAATTCTGCATTCATATTTCCATACAGTCGACGCAGTGGCACCATTGCAGACAAAATGCCAAATCAACTTGATCATGCCACAAAAAAGCGTCGCACAACCGAACTTCTTAGAATTCAAAAAGACTTAAAGTAAAATTACTTGCCAACCTTTTAAAAAACTGATAATATAAAGCATGGATTATCTTAATGAAAACATAAATATGCTGATGCTTGATTTGGAAGAAAAACTTGGAGAACGTGCAAACCATGTGAAAAGCGAATTTTCGCTTATTAGAGCAGGCCGAGTTAACACTGGTATTGTTGAACGTGTGATGGTTGATTATTTTGGTACGCCTACGCCTATTAAAAATCTTGCCAATATCTCTTGTGCGGATTCTCGAACCGTCGTTATTAACTTGTGGGATACAGCCATCATTCGTGAAACTTCTCGTGCCCTTGAAAATGCAAATTTGGGTGCAAATCCAATTGATGACGGTCGAATTATTCGTATGATTTTCCCACAACTTACCGCCGAGCGAAGAAAAGAACTTGTTAAACAAGTCAAACAAATCGCAGAAAATGGCAAAGTTTCAATGAGAAATGATCGTCGTGCCGCACTTGACAATCTTAAAAAAATTGTTAAAGAAGAAAAACTCTCCGAAGATGACCAGTTACTCATTGAAAAAGACGTTCAAAAACTTCTTGATACGTATATTTCATCTCTCGATAATCTGCTTTCTAAAAAAGAAGTTGATATTCTCGAGGTTTAGGTATATACAAATATCCATGTTTATGGTTTTTCTTTGCATGTATTTTTGAAAACTTGTTGTATAATCAGGCATAAGGAGAACAAAAATGGACATCATTCAAAAATCAACAAGTACATTAAGAATTCTTGCTGCAGAAACGATTACAAACGCAAACAGTGGTCACGGCGGAATCGCCCTTGGTGCCGCACCTCTTTTATATGCCGCATACAAAAACATGAATTTTGATAACCAAAATCCATCATACTTTAACCGCGATCGCTTTGTTTTAAGTGCAGGACATGGAAGTGCATTATTATATGCAACATTGCACCTGTTTGGCTTTCCTGTATCGCGTGATGATCTTAAAACATTTCGCAAATTTGGTTCTGCACTGCATGGGCATCCCGAAGTAAACGAAGAAAAAGGTATTGATGCAAGTACCGGACCACTTGGTCAAGGTGTTGCAACGAGTGTAGGACTTGCACTTGCAGAAAAGAAATTATCTGCGACATTTAATCGACCTGGTTACGAAATTATTAATCATTACACTTATTGTGTGGCGGGCGATGGGTGCCTTATGGAAGGTGTGGCATACGAGGCAATTAATTTGGCAGGTCTTTGGAAACTTAATAAACTCATTATGCTTTATGACAGTAACCAAATAACATTGGATGGTACACGTGCATCGGCGGACGCAGAAGATGTAGTGTTGCGTTTTAAATCGGTTGGTTGGAATGTTATTGATGTCCAGAATGCCAATGACTCGCAATCTATTATAAATGCAATTATCGCCGCAAAGCAATCGCCAGATGCACCAACAGTTGTAATTTGCAATACAACAATTGGTTATGGTTCACATGTCAAAGGTACGTCAAAGGCCCATGGTGTGGTTTTGTCAAAAGATGAAACACTCGCCCTTCGTAAAGAATGGGGTCTTGACCTAGGGTTTCTAAGTGTCGACATTGATGTAGCCAAACATTTTGAAACACTTGCCAAAGAAAAGCAAGGTGCAGATTCAAGTTGGCGTATAAAACTTGAATCTTACAAGGCTGAATATCCAAAAGAATATAACGAGTTGCTTGAATTTGTTAATGCAAAACGAAAATACGAGGGTGAAGATTTAACTCCTGTTATAAATAATTTATCAAAATTTAATCTTTCTTTAACAACCAAGTCACTTGCAATTCGAGACTTTGGCAATCAATTTTTGACACAACTTTCGACACAGAGCCCACGTCTGTTCGGTGGAAGTGCAGATGTTGCATCAACAACAAAAGCATTTATAAGTCCATTAAATCTTTTCAGCAATGATAACCCGCAAGGAACGGATATTGCATTTGGCGTACGTGAGCATGCAATGGCGGCAATTTGCAATGGACTTGCGTTACATGGGTTTTCTGCATATTGTTCAACTTTTCTTGCGTTCTCTGATTATGCACGCCCATCAATTCGCATGTCTGCACTTATGGGTGCACCGGTTCATTATATCTTTACACATGATGGACTTGGTAACACTCCAGATGGACCAACACACCAATGTTCTGAACATATCACTGCACTTCGTTTAATCCCAAATATGACGGTATTCCGTCCATGTGATGAACTTGAAACCGCCGCATCTTTCAATTATATCTATTCACAAAATATTCCGGCAACATCTATTCTAAGTCGTGGTGGTGCACAAACACTTACAAATGAATTCGCCGATATAACAGCCACCCAAAGAATGGAACTTGCATCAAAAGGTGGCTATACTTTGTCAAAGTCACTTGCAAATAATAATATGCCAACCGCACGTATACTTATTGTTGCAACAGGCACAGAGGTTGCCCTTGCGTTGCAGGCCCAGCAAATTCTGGCAAAAGAAAATATAGCAACAAATGTGGTGTCCATGCCGTGTCCGCAATTGTTTGATTATCAATCAGAAGAGTATAAAAGCCAAGTTCTTTGTAAAGACCAAAATGGCAACTCGATGTTTCCAACCTTGATAATCGAAATGGCACATTCTGCATATTGGCATAAATATCTGGGTACAAACCCAAAATCTAAAATCCTAGGGTTTGATACATTCGGTTTTTCCGGTTCTGATGCAGATGTTCTTCAACACTTAGGCTTTACCGTCGAGAATGTGGTTGAACTTGTCAAATCAATGATCTGATATTAAATCTTTTCCTTAATGTCCACGAATGTATAATTTCCTAGACTATAAAAAAGAGCGAATCAATCGCTCTTCTTAGTGTTACTCAGGTTAACACCCTACTTTTCTGCCTGGTGAGAACAGGCTATTAGGTGAGTACCTGTCTGTAACTTTTTTGACAAATCTTTTCAAAATTACTATGACTTCTTGTGGGCAATCTAATTGCTCAAGATTTTTGATATGTTTCCTGAGTGCCTCA
Organism: Bacillota bacterium; assembly: GCA_009780375.1. GTDB lineage: Bacteria > Bacillota > Clostridia > Christensenellales > UBA1242 > WRAD01. The sequence continues at coordinate 14,185 of WRAD01000003.1, read as the reverse complement.
CAAGCACTTTTCCATTGTTTATGATCATTAGCAATGCTCATAAAATAGAATGGACTTGTGATTGATGCCATGTAGTAATAAGTCAAAGTATTTGTCTCGATCAAGCCAATAATTTTGAGAATTGGCTTTTTTGCACCGTTTGATGGATGCAATGCATTGACAAAGGCAATTAAACTTGTCCTTGCCAAATCATCTTGGAAACTAGGATTGTTTTTCAAATTAGACATTTGTCTACTTCCTTTCTTTCTGCTTTTCGCAGTTATTAAAGTCAGATAAATTTGCCCGTACCTTATGCGGGGTGAAAACATAATATAATAACATTAAATATAGTTATTGTCAATACAAAACTTGTAAATTCATTTGCAAATTTCTACAAATATCGCTAGATTAGTATTAATGATACATAAAGTTAAAAGTTTTGGTATAACAGGCATTGATGGATATATTGTTGATGTCGAGGTAGACACAAGTAGAGGATTGCCTAAATATCACTTGGTAGGTCTTCCTAATGCAACGGTTAAGGAAAGCAAGGAAAGGGTAGAGTCCGCAATTCGCAACAGTGGCTTGTCATTTCCATCACAAAAAATAGTAGTTAACCTTGCACCTGCCGATACGCGTAAAGAGGGTGCATTATACGATTTGCCAATTGCAATAGGCCTCTTGCTTTGTACAAATGAATTAATTTATGATGAAAAAGTTTCAGAATTTGCATTTATTGGAGAGCTTGGGCTTGATGGAGAAATTCGCTCGGTCAAAGGCATATTACCAATCTTGATTTCTGCACAAAAGCAAGGAATTAAAAAGGTTATTATACCTCATGCAAATGCTCATGAGGCTTCGTTTATTCATGGCATAACTGTGTTTATTGCATCAACTCTTAAAGAGGTTGTAAATGCACTTAACGGAGAAAAGGCACTTGATTCGGTAATAAAACGAGATTTTACCGAAGTGCAGAATGATGCAAAGTACCCACTTGATTTAAAATATGTAAGGGGCCAGTTTATCGCAAAAAGGGCACTTGAAATTGCGGCGGCCGGTGGCCATAACATTTTATTGATTGGTCCGCCAGGAAGTGGTAAGACCATGCTTGCAAAATGTTTTCCCACTATATTGCCAGATATATCATTTCAAGAAAGTATAGAGGTTTCAAAAATTCACAGTATTGCTGGAACACTTGACGCGGGCAAAGGCATAGTTGCAACCCGCCCATTCAGAACCCCTCATCACACCGCTTCGCTTGTTGCACTTGCAGGCGGAGGTTCTAATTCAAAGCCTGGTGAAATTTCACTTGCTCATCATGGTGTACTCTTTCTTGATGAAATGCCTGAATATCCACGTGCGTCACTTGAAATGCTTCGCCAACCACTTGAAGATAATGCAATAACAATCGCACGTGCTCATTCAACCGTGAATTATCCGGCGGGGTTCACACTTGTTGCAAGTATGAATCCATGTCCCTGTGGAAACTATGGTTCTCGTGTTCAAAAATGTTCATGCCGCCCAAATATAATTCATAAATATCTATCAAAACTGTCAGGTCCACTTATGGACAGAATCGATCTTCATATAGAGGTCGATAACATAACGTATGACGATCTTGCGTCGACTTCGACTTCTGAGACAAGTGCAGATGTAAAGTCTCGCGTTGATTGTGCACGCCAAATACAAGTTGATCGTTTTAAGGCCAATTCCGTGAAAAATACTGGTGAAACCGAAATATTTTGTAACGCCAAAATGACAGAAGTGGAAACAAAATTATATTGTATTCTTGATAGAGATTCTGAACGTGTGCTTAAGGATGCATTTGAAAAACTCTCTCTTTCAGCCCGCGCATATACCAGAATCCTTCGTGTTGCTCGCACCATTGCCGATATGGAAAATTCTCAAAATATAACTTCGGACCATATCATCGAGGCGGTTTCATATCGTTCACTTGATCGCAAATACAAGGTTTAACTTCATTATTTTATAAAATATTTTGGTTTTGTTGCGTGCAAATCTTTGTTATTGATGTATAATTAAAGAATAATGAACACATATGAAAACTTTACAATTGCTGAACTTGCATTGATTGCAATATCTAGGGAATTTGAAAACTTGGAACTCTTCAAGCAAATGCTTGGGACTTATAAAGACGAACAAAATGCGAAACGTTTTGAAAAAATCTTGTCAATGTGTGATAAAGATTTATTAAAATCGTTTATTAAAAACCTTTATGACCAAGAAATTCATGTAATTACTCGCGAATCAAAGACCTATCCATATCGTTTGCGTAATCTGGAAAATCCACCACTTGTGTTATATGCGCGAGGCAATTTGGAACTTTTAACCAAATCTGCTGTGGCAATAATAGGCACACGCAAATGTACGCATTACGGCGAAGAGGTTGCAAAAGATTTTGCAAAGAAATTTGCAGATAAGGGCATTGTGGTTATTTCAGGGCTTGCCGATGGAATAGATACACATGCTCATCTAGGTGCAATTAAATCTTTTGATTTAAAACAAGACAAGTCTCCAGATTCAAAAATTCTATTACATACAATTGCGGTCTTGGGTAATGGTATAAATACTTTTTATCCGGCGTCAAATACAGGGCTCCAGCAAAAGATTACAAAATACGGTCTTGTGTTATCAGAATATTTGCCTAATTTCTCAGGTGCAAAATTTACTTTCCCTCAACGTAACCGAATTGTTGCAGCATTATCAAACGCACTTGTAATTGTAGAGGCAGATTTGAAAAGCGGTACAATGATAACAATGAAATGTGCCCAGGACGTAGGCATTGATGTATATGCGGTGCCTGGACCAATTACAAGTTACGTGTCAAGGGGAACGAACCAACTTATAAAAGAAGGCGGGGCAATTGCAACAAATGCCCAAGATGTGCTTGATGCATTTGGTGTATATGAAAAATCACCGCAACGGGAAAACGCTTTTATACAACTCTCATTTGATGAAAAACAAGTGCTTGACACAATAGGCAATAAAGAGGTACATTTTGACGGGCTTATTGAAGAAATTGGATTGCCTGTACACAAACTCTCAACTTTGTTGACAAATATGGAGATGAGTGGTTTAATTAAAAAACTGGCAGGCAATTATTACAAAAAGACCTAGTCATAACTCCCGCAACAAAACAAATAATTAATATTAAAGGGATTAACGTATGAAACTTGTTATTATCGAGGGTATTGGTAAAAAAGATACAATTAAAAAATATCTCGGACCAGGTTACGAAGTCATGGCAACTGGTGGGCACCTTAGAGACCTTCAAAAAAGGGTTCTTTCTGTTGATGTTGAAAATAACTATACTCCAAAGTACAAAGTCATGAAAGATAAAGAAGAGCAAGCAAAAAAACTTAAAGACAAAGCGGCAAAAGCAAGTGAAGTTTTAATTGCAACCGACCCGGATCGAGAAGGAGAAGCAATTGGATGGCATCTTGCCCATATTCTAGGAATCAAACCACAAAATGCAACACGCATTGTTTTTAACGAGATTACAAAAAAAGCAATTCAAAACGCTCTGCTTGAACCACGTGCAATTGATATGGATTTGGTTAATGCTCAACAGGCAAGAAGGATTCTTGACAGGCTTGTTGGATATAAACTTTCTCCTGTTGTCTGTAAAAAGGTCAAAAAGACAAAATTATCCGCTGGACGTGTTCAATCTGTGACACTTAAACTTGTTTGTATACGTGAACGCGAAATTGTTAATTTCAAACCAGAAGAATACTGGGATTTCTTTTCACATCTGGAAAAGGATAGCATCGGTTTTCGTGCATCTCTAAGAACAGGGCTTGATGGTAAAAAACTTCAACTTGTAAACAAAGAAGATGTTGACGTTGTGGTAAAAGCAATAGACGGTGCAACTTATAAGGTCATCGCCGTTAAGAAAAGCGTTACTCGTTCTAATGCACCTGCACCATATACAACAAGTTCTCTTCAACAAGATGCCCTTAACAAAGCAGGTATGAGCCTTGCTCGAACAGGACGTGCGGCACAGCAGCTCTATGAAGGTGTTAATATTGGGGAAGACGGAAAAACCGCCCTTGTAACTTATATTCGTACAGACAGTGTCCGCGTATCACCAGATGCCCAGGCCCAGGCAAAAGAATGGATACTTGCAAATTTTGGTAAAGAATATGCCCCTGAAAAATTTAATTTTTACAAAAGCAAAAAATCTGCACAAGATGCTCACGAAGCAATCAGACCAACCAATATTGAACTTACCCCCGAGCGTGTTTCAAAATTCCTAGAGGCCGACCAAGCCAAACTATACAGGCTTATATATAATCGTTTCTTGGCGTCTCAAATGACCGAAGCAACATATAATTCAACTTCTGTTGATATAGATGCAAATGGCTATGGATTTCGTGTAAGTGGACGTACACCAATATTTGACGGATGGAGAGTATTATACGTAAAAGACGAAGACGAAGCAGATGAAGAGCAATCGCGTTTACCTGAACTTGTTGAAGGTGACACGCCAAAGTTCATTAAACTTGAATACACTCAAAAGTTTACAAAGCCACCTGCACGATATACCGAAGCAACACTTGTCAAAGCAATGGAAGAGGCTGGGATTGGTCGTCCTGCAACATACAATCCAATTATACAAAATATAATTGCTCGCTATTACATTGAAAAAGATGGCAAAGTTCTTAAACCAACCGAGCTTGGTTTTGTAATCTGTGATCTTTTGGAAAAGTATTTTATTAATATAATGAATATAGAATTCACCGCAGGACTTGAGGAAAAGCTTGACGAAATTGCATATGAGGGAAGAGAATGGATAACTGTTATAGATGAATTTTATAAGCCATTTGAAAAAGATATCGAGACGGCAATGGAAGGTGAGGATAATATTACAATAGCCACCGAAATTTCTGACACAGCATGCGAAAAATGTGGACAGATGATGATTGTGCGTATAGGCAGATTTGGAAAATTTTTGTCATGTCCAGGTTTTCCTGAATGCCGTAATGCAAAGCCATTTGACAAACCAATTTGTAAATGTCCAAAATGTGCAGATACACATAAAGGCGATATCTATAAACGCAAAAGCAAAAAAGGAAAAATTTTCTTTGGTTGTTCATCATATCCAAACTGTGACTTTGTTGCATGGGATCAACCAACAGGTAAACTTTGTGAAAGATGTGGATCTGCTATTGTAATTAATCCGAAAGATAAAAAAGAAAAATGCAATAATCGCGAGTGTTCATAATTACTGATATTAGAAATTATCTATATTACTGGATAATCCCTGTGTTATAATCAAAAAGGAGAATCAAAATGTCAAATATGCATCTGGATGGAACAACTATTGTGGCGGTAAAACGTGACGGGAAAACGGTAATCGCGGGTGATGGCCAAGTAACCATGGGACAAAGTGTTATTCTTAAAGGTAACGCGGTAAAAGTTCGCAGAATGTATGATAACAAGGTAATTGTAGGTTTCGCAGGGTCCGTTGCCGATGCATTCACACTAAGTGATCGTTTCGAGGAAATGTTACAGAAATTCAGTGGCAATCTTATGCGTGGTGCGGTGGAACTTGCAAAGGCATGGCGCGGTGACAGATATCTTCGTAATCTTGAGGCCATGATGATTGTCGCGGACAAAGAAAAACTTCTTATAATTTCTGGAGATGGTAACGTAATCGAGCCAGAAAAAGGCATTTGTGCGATTGGTTCGGGCGGAAACTATGCTTTTGCCGCCGCAAAGGCCTTGGCCGCAAATACCAAACTTTCTGCACTTGAAATAACCAAAGAGGCACTTCGCATAGCGGGCGAACTCTGCGTGTTTACAAATGGAAACATAACTGTCGAAGAGGTTTAAAGCCTTTGAAACATCTTAAATAACGCTATCTAACAGGTAGCGTTTTTCTTTGTACATATTGAATTGCAACCGCTTATACCTTAAAATGTATTTACAAATTGAGGTTAAAAGGGGGAAGAATGGCGACTTACCAAAAAAAGCGTGAATGTCCAGTATCAAAGTTGCTTGATCAATTCACGAAAGAAGTATGGGCTATGAGGCTTGAGAAAGTGGAACTTCAGAAAGAAAATTCAAGGCTAAGAAAAAGATTGGCAGATCTTGAAGAACTCGACGAACTACTTCACACTCAACAACGACTTAGGAACTTACTAAACAACTAAGCAACAAACATCAAAAAAAGGAGGTAACCATGAACAGAGTTAGGAAAACAGGCGAGCGTGCGGCGGATGTTGCGTTGCGTAGGACGATTGAAGCCGTTGAGAAATTGAACGAGTACATTGATGGCATTGATGAAATGTTAGATTTGTTTTGTTGTAGAAATGCTCGTTTAAATGAGATTGTTAGTTTGCTTGCAAATTTGCGAAACAAGATTGTTTCTTGCAAGTGCGAACTAGTAGACAAAGGTATTGAAGTTATATCGAATTACTAGGGTTTGGGATGGGTTAGAAATTAAAAAAGTTAAAGGAGATTAGCCATGAGCAATCAAGTAAAAAAACAAGTAAAAAATGAAGTAGAAACCGCAGTGCAAGAAACCATCGCACAAGTCACAACAGAAAACACGCCTGAAGAAACGGTGACAAGTTCGACAGTCGAACAGACAAATACTGTACCCAAGAGTGAAGTAAACACACCTGAAGAAGTCGCACAATTTGATAATGACCAGTACGCAGACCTTGAAGAGTTTGTAGAAATTAAACTTGACGAAGAAGAAAAGACATCAAGAAAACTTATTGAAATCTTTGTGCTGTCATCAAAATTCAAAGACAAAGTGTACACAGGAAAAACAAGGGTTGTACCTGGGTTTAAGCAAGAACATATCGCCGTGCGTGCGGAATACGAGGGGGCTAAAAAGGACTATGTGCCTTTTAGAAATCAAGTGGCAAGGGACATTTTAGAATTTCTTGGGGCAAACAAAGATATTCCGTTTGTCGTAGGCAGGCTTGACAGCAGGAGCAAGCCAGGTCATAAGTTTTACGGAATAGAGTTTAACTTGGGTAAAGGTCAGACTTTTACACATGCGTTTGGCTATGAAGATATGGAATTTCTTGTATTTGCAGGGCTTGCCATGGAGCGTGCCAAACTTAAAAACAAGTGAGGTGCGTTATGTTCAATCACATCCGCTGTATTTATGATGACCCACGGTATACCCGAAATCATTTTATCAAAAGTGAAATCAATGCAAAGTTTTTAAAAAAGCATGGTATTGAAATGACTATCAAAGATTTTAAAGAGATGTTAAAAGATAAACGTGCGGACTTTATAGCCAAAATTGGCAACTTGCAAATCGTAGGCAAGTTCATGCACATCAAGGTTTATAACATCAACGATTTTAAGGCGGTGACTTGTGAAGTTCCGTTATGAAATCACTTATAAAGACAGGCAAAATACCCTGCATTCGCTTTATGCGGTTACAGAAAGGCAAGCCAATAACCTTGTCGAAAAGATGAAAAGATACGGTTTTAAAATCGTAAAGTTCACCGACCTAAAACATGTATAGACACCTGTGGCACGTGTAAAAACTGCCACCCAATGGTAATAGGGTTTTTAACCTCCTTAAGTATTTTCCTGACTTACCCCTTGCGTTATGGACTTAGCAAGGCCAAAAACAAGTCCGAATACGGGCGGTAACAAGTTTGCAGATTAGAGTGTGATTTGTATGCAAATGAAAACACGTTTTGCAGTTGGTGCAATTCCAACACCGCCCCCACACGTCGAATAGCCAGACGTTAAAAATAGGCGATTAAAAGGAAATGAGATTATACGAAAAAAATATTATCTACGATGTCATGTACTGATAGCACTCAAGAAAAAGTAGTTTAAAACAAAAATAGGACGTCCATCGTGACGTAAAACCTGCAGACAAGGGAGACTTTGGACGATTAAAAGGAGAAATAAATCATATGCCAAATAACAGAAACAATACCACAAAGCCAGCTGAGCCGTAAAAAGCCACACCAAAAAGCGAATTCAAAGATGTTTGAAGTGCTTGATTAAGTTTTTGCGTAAAAAATCATCCAAAGAGTTAATGTGATGGTCTTCAACATTTAACAGATTAAGTTCCTTTTCTTTGTAAATTGTATCTTTCTCATCTCTCCTTAAATTATAACTCCCTTTGTCTTTGTATCCCCAATACTCTATGTAAAGTTTAGCATCGGGTAAATAAAAGTCAGAAATGAGATAACGCTGGGTGTCACTATTTAAATATACGATACGCTCATACTCAAAAAGTATTCGATTGTCGTAAAGCCAGTTGGCAATTAAACATTCACCGCGACTCCTTACTCTATGTCCTGATTGAGCACGAATTTCGGGCAATCCCCATTTATCTCTTTCGTTTTTAGGTTTTGCATAGTTATTTGTGGAATCCTGCTCCACTTCAGTAACTTCTTCACCATCATCTTTGGAATCAGATTGTTTGTCGTAATAACAATCAGTACATAGGTCCGAGTAAGAGTTATACCAGTAAAGATATGTCGCTTTATTCTGTTTGCATTTTTTACACATTGGTGCTGGCATTTATTCCTCCCCACAATTTAATATAACTTGTCCTAGTCATTATACATGAACCGACAAGAAAAATCAATCTATTAATTAACGGTAGCTCACACCGGGAGAAGTGAGCATTTCCTAAATAAAGGAAAAACAATGAAACAAACATTCAAATCCATAATTGCAATGACGATAATAGCGGTGATATCGGCCACAATATTACTCGTCGGTCATTTCCACCTCGAATGGTTTTCTGACTCTAGTGAGAACACTACCCCCGACAACGAATATCACTGTAGCTACGAACCGTGCGACAATGACAATTACAACCCATCAGATCCAGACCTTGATGCATTGCAAAACCTTGTACAATTATATCGGTCACAGGTTGGGTCGCTTGAAACAAAGATATCGCAACTGCAAGACCTTAATCAAAACATGACGGCACAGGTTACACAACTTGAAGGCATAATATATACACTTACCCAGGTCATCGACAACAACGGCGACCATGCGGAAGTCATATATGACCTGACAAAGCAAATACAAACGCTTAACTCAACGATTATTTCAAACACCGGTACTATTAAAGATTTGCAAACACAAGTTACCGACATGCAAGAAGTCATTGACGACATGCAAGAAAAGGTTGAAGTGCTTGGTGATCTGGCAAATCTGTACCACTATCAAGTGGTACTTAAACTTGAACAAATTAATTCACTTACATCACAGGTCACAAACCTAACAAACCAAGTTAACTCGATAAGCGGTCAAGTAAGTACCGCAAATGGTACTATAACAACCCTGAACCAAACAATAACAGAGTTGCAAAATAAACTTACAGGCTCGCAGAACGTACAACGTTTTTCTGTTGTGTTTATGAACGGTAACACAGTCTTTGCCCAACAAGTCGTTATAAGTGGCGGAAACCCCACCGCCCAACCATTCCCACCGTCTGGTGGTTCTTCTCATCGTTGGGTGCTTTCACATGCTGAAGTCGGCAACCCTATTGATATCACAACACGTGTAATTACTGGTCATACCGTTTTCTTTTTTGCGTCAAACCTTGCTGGTGCATTATAAGGGGGTGGGGTTATGAAAGTAGGTTTAATCATCGGCATAGCCTTATTTTTGACAATACCTTTTGGGGCATTTCCTTTGATGCTTGTTGCAAGGATATTTAATTTTCTTGCTATTGCATTGGGATGGATAGCAACGGGTATTGACTGGTTTGGTTGGGGTGGAATATTAGGAGGTTTAATATGAATGATACAATTTCAGTAAAAGTAATCAAGATTGGCATGATCGGGTTAACCGCACTTGGTATTATTGCAATTATGATTATGGCGTATGTTTTTGCATTTTTTACCCGTGATTTGCGTGGTGTAAATATTATTGGCGATACTAACTATATTCGAGAAGCAACAAACGAAGAGCGTGAATCCCGACCCTTTATCGAAGTCAATATCTTTACAAACCAAAATAGAAATGGGTATTTCTTTAGTGAAATAAAATTCAATCATTTTTTAGGGTTAAGGGTTGACAACCCCGACCACAAAATGTCATATGGTTTACAGTGGCTACACAGAACAGAGCCAAGGTTTATGTTTGATACCAACAGATGGAGAGCAAGCCGAACAAATTTTATTGTTGGCAGGACTTCATGGTCACCAAGTGAAAACACAATAAATCAAAGAGCAAGTCAACACGGCTTACGTGGTGTTATGACTTCATATCAAAGCCAAGTTGTTAACGATTTTCATTTTAGGCGTGATGTAGTCATGACAATACCTATTGACGGCAGACCATATCAAGTAAGCGTTTTAAATCATTGGAACACTGGCGAAAGTGCTTCTTTGCTTACCAATCCATTAATCAATATTCGTGTTGGCTCTAACCGCAGGCATTATAATAATTGGGACAGAATTTTTAACCACGTGGTTTTTAATTCATTAAACAACATAGTAACACTTGATGGAACATACCAAAGACAAGGCACATTTGACGTCATATTACCCTTATTTGATTTATTGCAAATTAATGAAATTAGAGGCGGTACTGTTCAACGTGAACCAGTTGACAGGGTCGATACCTATGCCATGGTACGCATTTCTATTAATCACAACGGTTTTAGAAACGCCAGACAGTCATTATTTAATATGATAGGTGGGCGTGGTGATTTTGATTTAAACGACAGTGAATATAATTCAAATTTTGCGACATATCGTCAACACGTTAGGCTAACCGAACAAAGTTTTGATAAGCGTTTTTCACAATTACATAACGGTTATGTGATATCACTTTCAAATCGTGCAAGAACACAATTGTTTGATATGCGTAGATTTTATCTAATTGTAGACATACAGGCTGGTTTTAATAATATCCGTGGAATTGACTTTAACGGTTTACGATATTTGAATATTCACATGCTTAGAATACGTGGAAGTGGAGATTTTAACATCTTGCAATTTGCTTTTTACAATACCATTGTTTCAAATATTCAGATAGGCGGTACAGTCAATTTAATAGACAATCACAATCAATTACAGGGGGTGGCTCATGTTTCCTAATAAAATGTCGCACTGGCTTGTGTGTATTTTAATTATCTTCTTTGGGGGTTTTTCAATGATATTAACGGTTAACGAACTAACACGCACAGGTTTTCAAAGGGGTTCTATAGACATAAATAATCGTTTTTCACAAGAAAGTTTTTCATATGTTACAAACGGTGTTTTCTTTTCACCATGTTCAGATAATTTTGATTTGTTCGTATACGAAGAACTTGCGTTATTGCCCGTACCATCATTTGCAGGTGACGTATTCGAGTATTACCTTGAATTTAATGGCAATGTCATATTTGATGCAGAAATCGGCGAAAGGTTTGTCCGTGCAACTATTCCGTTTAGTTTTTATTATATTGACGGCTCGTATATCATAACTGCAAACCTTAATATACAAATATTGTTTTGGAATATGCGAACAGAACTAAGGGTAACGGTGCAAGGTTTCCAAGAACAAGCATTAATGCACGCTTTTTTACTTGATAATACTTTCCGTTTACATATAAACGAGATTAAATAAAAGGATAAAATTATGGAAAATAAAAACAAAATATTCACAATTGTAATTGCCGTATTGCTTGTATCTGTCTTGACGTTTGGTATACTTTGGGGGACTTCGAATTGGGGTGCAATTCGTCATGGCATGGGCGGTGCAGATTTGTATACACGTGCCGACCTTGAAAACGCACATAATGACGGACTAAGGCAAGGTCAATTACTACGTGAACAGTTAGAGGCACAGACAAGGACTTTATTGTTTCAGATAGAAGAATTGAATAGGGAAATTGTTGAACACATGGCAGAAATTGAAAGGGTAAATATATGGCTAGACGAATTACTTGCCTTAATTGACGAAGATTATCTTGAAAGCATAACCAATCTATTGGAACAAATTCAAGACTTAACACAGCAAAGGCAAAATTTGAATAATCAAATTCAATCTCACCTGAACCAAATATCAAATCTTAACGACAGAATTCAAAATCTTGAACAACAGTTGTCTGATATGACCACCGTTACGCCACAGTTTGGGCAGTTTTCAATTCCTACAGGTAGAGAAGTTACACAAAACACACTTGTAAGAATAGGTCACACCCTGCACGCTTCTATTATATTCTCAACCCCTACTTCAAATAACGTTATCGGAAGTTTACCGCAAGCATTCAGACCATACCATATACCATTTTATGTGTTTATGATAAGCATTGGTCAACTTTCAACACGTATTGTACGAATTACAGAAAATGGGGAACTTCGTTTAATGACGGGCAATCTTTCTACCAACAACCAATACGCCCTAAATTTCACAATTCGCCTTGACGTCTTTGTGTCGTAGGTGGTGAGATGACATCGCCAATAACATACAACGGTCAAGTCGTTGAAAACCTATATCTCTTTGAAAAACCTTGCTTTAAAATTGTTGTTGGGTTGCCTGGTACGGGTAAAACTTCCTACATAACGGGCAAATTGTCACAGGCGATGTTTGACCATGACCTACACGAAGAAACTTGTGACCAGGTTCAACTTAAGATTGAAGGTGGGTTTAACCTCACAAAACCGTATGAACATTCGGTGTGCGCAAATTTTCACCTTGTGGCTGAAGAATGGGGCTATTCGCCTCGCAAAGCATGGAATGTCGAACTTGAACGGCTTGCAGTCAAAGACGGTACACATATTGCTACATGTAAAAAAACTGGCAGGAAAATTCAGCTTATAGATCCGCAATTTATTCCCCCTGGTTCGATACTTGGACTTCAAGAAGCAGGGGAAGCGTTAGACAGTCACAACTGGAAAAATCTTTTGCCTTGCCAAAAAAAATTCTTTAAACGGTATCGCCATTATCGCCTACGCATCCTCATGGACACGCAAGAATATGGTGACATTGCGTATCGAATTAGAGTTTTGGCTGGTGTAATAGAAATTCAAACGGTTGAATTTATTAAAAGCAAGTCTGGATATTCAATCCATACAAAATGGACAAACCGGCATTTTGCAAACGGTAGCGAATACGAAAAATATCTTGCAAGCGGTAAAACCACCAAAAATTACATAACAGAAATTTATATTATTCCGTTCGATATTCGCAACAACTATGACAGTTACGGTTGCGAACCTGACTTCATTCAGGGCAACCTGAACCAAGATTATGAATTAAAACATATCTATCCGCCAGCACACACCAGGCAAGCATATATGGACTATTATAACGAAAAAGACTTAAACTCAAAGGAGTATTTTTATGACTAAATCACCTAAAATAACACTGCTGCGTCTGCATGAAATTTACATTGATTTGTTTAAATATTACATGTATTTGTTCGACGGGTGGAAACGTTTTGTGCCAACACCAATGATTGAGGCGGAAATGCTAGAGGTTAAAATACTTTTAACCAAGGCACGCAAGAGAACGCTTTTCAAACTCACGCACCCATTTCTAGGCAAGTTTATATCCCGATTCTATTGCATTGAGGAAGTTTACGAACGTATGAATGAAGTAGATGAACAACTCAAAAAAGCCAAGAATAAACTGCGTATTGAGCGTGAGGAAGCCAAGAAGCAACGTGAAGCTGGGCGTAAAAACACATCAGAGCAAGCAAAATTATCGCCGAATAAACCTAGTGAAATTTTGAACGCACCATCGCAACGCCAGGCATTGCCGCCAGGTCAAGATCAATGGGATGAGGAAGAATGAAAAAACACTCCGACAAAGAAAAGCAAAAATATTATTTGGAAAGGATGAATAATCCCAATTTAACGCGAGGAGAGCATGACTTTGCAAAGCGAAGATTAGAACAATTATTGCAAAAAGACTCGCAGTCACGCCCCTGTAGTGAAATAAGGTTTAATAAAAAGACAAAACACAAGTCTTGGCTTTTTGAAAAACAAGGCAACATGCGAAAATCAGCTGGGTTAACTCACTCAAAGTGGCATAATAACAAAAAGAACATACCGTTGCCTGATAACCCACAATTAAATGATTTCAATAAAAATGGAAATATACGCAAATCCTATTTTAATTCAGAAGAGCAGTATCAACATCATCGAACATATGGGAACAAAAATTATCTTGAGCAAGATAATCATCAAATGACAAAAAGAAGTAAAAAAACTATCTTAGGCTTTTTTAGAAGAAAGAAACC
>WRAD01000002.1 GCA_009780375.1 Bacillota bacterium | reverse complement strand
TAAACGCACCGTTAGGTGCTTTTGTTCTGGCTTTGTAATCACTCGGATTTAATTATACTTGATCGGGCTTCTCGGATGATATTGTTTCGTTCTTTTGTTTTGCCTGTGCTGAAGCAAACTTTGTTTGACGGCCGGTTTTGATGAAATAATATACAATACCTAATGCAACCGCCGATGCAAGTGCAATAAGAATCCAACTCCAAACTTCTGCAGGTGATGTAGTTGCTCTTGGCGTTGTATCTTCAACAGTAATTGTTCTGAAAAGTGTTGCTCTAACGCCTGAACGACTTTCAATACTTATTTCTATTTGCCATGAGTTGTTGTCGGTTCCTGCCTGATTAAGGAGAAATTCCCATTGCTGACGCCCACGATCATCTGGGTCAAGGTTGTTTTGGTTACCCCATCTGTAGGCACTTGTATCATTACCTGCGTTACGAATTGCCGTGTCATCGGTGTCTACAACAAGTCGCATATCACCATTTGCAAAGTCATTACCTTCACGAACAGGGGTTGTGTCTGGACGTACAACGTCAAGGTTAAGCTCGGTTGCAATACGGAATGGTGTGAATTCTGTGATTCCGCCACTGTTGTCAACGTAAAGGTGAAGCGAGTTAAGACGGAAGATTTCATCGACTCTCCAAATTTGGTTGAAAAGGTCATTGTATATGTCTTCTCTCATAGAAATCACTGGAACAGCATTGTCACCCATACGCACATTAAATGTTTTTGTTGCACTTGTTGTGCCGAAACTTACATTGAATGTAATTGTGTATGTTCCATCCATATAAAGTGTTTCATCACCCCATGGAGTAAACGCAGGATTTGTTGCATCACCTTCGTTAAATACCCTTCCTTGTGGTTGGAAGTAATAGATGCGACGTGTTCCGTGTTGAACAAATCTGATTGGACCATTTCCATTTGTATCATTGTTAAGAAGATAGGTGTTTGTTTCTGAACGTGGGCCTCTTACGGTTACACTTGTTTCTGCGTTGTCATGAAAATTATAAGGAATACTTAGGCCATCCCTAAGGCTTGCAAAGAATTCAGGAAGGAAAATGAAACCAAACTCATAAACATCTGCACCAAGGTCATATCTTGGAATCATGTTATTAAGTGCATGTGTTTGCATCATAGGAACATCAAGCGTTGTTGTTCCTGTTGGTGTTTGGGTACTTGCAAGACCACGGATAAAGTTGTGCGAACCTATGTTTCGTGCAGGGTTAGGATTTGCAACACCACCGTTAAAGTCAGGAGATGTGAAGCCAGGTCTTAACCATGGGTATAAGTATGCGGTGTCGTTTGCATTTCTCATATCACGCATTGCGGTTGTAAGTGCAGCATGGTGAAGACCGCCTTGGTTATCCATTGTTTGACGATACAATGTGTCGCTGAAATGAATTTCAAGATCACCTTCAAGAAGTCCTGTGACAACAATTGGATGCGTCATTGGGACATCACGAATAATTCCATCGGCAACAGGGAAATTAAATCTGTTTGCAAGACCGCCATATGGTGCAGGTCTGTCAACATGTCCACCAAGGATATCTCCACGAAGTTCAACTGTAAAGCGGAAGTGGAAGTGGTCTGCAACAGGTGGGTTAAAGTTAAGCCCACTCCATCTTGCGATTTGTCCGTTGTCTGACCAAAAGTCAATGTGATATTCACCAACACGCGTGTTTTGGTAGTAGAAGAAGAATCCTCTTGTTTCAAGTATAGTTCCTTGAATAGATACACGAGGTATAGGAAGTGAACGACTTTGCCCCATACGCATTGATGTTACACCACCTTCAAGGGTTGTGTTAACATTTGCATCTCCAATAACACGAATTGTTGCCATAAATACACTTATGTTACCACCCGGGTTATGTACGGTTACCGTAAGTCTGTGTTCACCAACTTCACTTGGTTCAAAGTATAATATACGTCCACTTTCGAATGGGATCACTCCAAGTGTGTTTGAACCTGAGATAAGTGAATTGTCGTAACGTGGACTCATTACGCGATGAGATGAACTGTTATCAATTCTGTTTGCAACGTCACCCATGTATACGTCTGGCGAACTTATGTTTGTTATTGGTGTACCGACCGGAACACTTCCAACGAAACCACCCCATGGAGATCCATAAACACTTGGTGTTACGCTTGTGCGACTTACAGGTTGACGAATTTGAAAGTTAATTGCTGTACCTGATGTTGCGGCACTTGTATAATTGAATGCAAAAGTTGGAATAAGAATACGTTCATATTGGTTTGCGGCACCAACTTGGGTTGACCAACGCTCGTTATTTTCTGCTTGAGTTCCATCATGCATCCATTGGAAACCAAATCCATCCATAATGTTTGCACCTCTACCATATTCAATACTGTAGATAAAGAAATTTGCATGAACGAATTCAACACCAGCAAGTTGTGTGTGCGGTGCGGCACTTCCGATAGCAGGGTGTGTTGGGAATGCAGGGTCAAGGATGTATACATAGTTACCTGCACTTATTTCATAACGATATTGAAATTGGTGATTACGTGTAATTGCAAAGAAGTTACGAGCAACGGCAAGCACAGTCACTTGAAGTACACCAGTTGACGGGTTTATAGCATCAAGAAGTTGTGTTGCAAGAGGAATGCTTGCCCCACTTGCAAGGTTATTTGTTCGGTTAAGTTCGAGAGAAACCTGGCCAACTGTAATATCAAGATAGTCATTTGCAGGAACAACAACGGTTTCAGTGAATGGTGCAACCGCAATTTGTCTTTGGAACATAAAGAAATATTCTGTCTCGATGTTTCCTGCATCTGTAAATATATCGCTTGGAGCAATAGGGTTAAATTCAAGTGTATCACCTTCATAGAGCATTCTCGTTGGAATGTGAAGTCCACCACGAATTTCAGGTCTTGTTTCGTTCATTTCAAACTGGCTGCTAGGAACGACAACAAATGTGAAAAATTCTTCCATTGGTCTTGATACACGACCTGCTTCTGGACGTTGGCGAACGGTTATCGTTACATTGTAACGTGCTTCACGTTGTCCATTCACACCATTAAAGAGTGTGTGAAGAGGTCCAAATATATCTCCGTTTCTGAATGTACGGTTATAAAAGTCAAGTTCAAGTGCACGCGTGTTGTCAAAAGGTTGGTATTCACGATCCGCCTCTGGATCACCTGGAGTTGTCGGTTGGCGTGATGGCGTTACATCTGTTGCAAAAACCATACGATGCCTTGTTGTTGGGTCCGATTCAAGGATTCGTGTTATAGATATGGTATAAATAAGATCACGTGAGACAGAGTGATTATCGTGACCAAGGATTGCAGGAATTGTAAGGATATGATCACCACGGTCAAGAACCGCACTTGATGCACCTTGTGCAGGTGCAAGAATTTGTGTTCCACGTACGAATTCAAGGTCGTTACGATTTCTTCCAGGAAGGTGACGTGAAAGATCTTCGGCATCTTCAAAATTAATTCTGTTGGTTGTTGGAGTCCAAACATTTTCCGTGCCAACTAGTTCATATTGCCCTTCGACCGCCCTTCCGTCTGCGTTGTAGGCAAAATCACTTGTCCATCGGATTTGTGGCTCGGCATCATGTTGGTGAAGCCAAATCCTTTCAAATGGACGAAAACGAGCAAATGTAAGACCTTGGTAAAGTGCAGGAGCCTGAACACCTTGTTGTGTGTATACCCATCTGTTGTGTGAATGGTGGTCATAACCTGCACCCAACAATGTTGTTGTAAAGTATGTGAAACGATATTCTCCAAATTCCGTTGGAATAAAATTAAGGTCGGTTACCATGTGGTAAACGGCATCAGGGTGATTTGCAACAAGCCAATTATCACGAGTTTCGTTGTTTGCACTGTTCCATGCCGCAATCCCACCTGGGAAAGATGCAAGGTTTACGTTTGCAAATTCCGGTGTACGGGCAAGACGCCAACCTGGGTTTTCGTCAGATGGACTTGCGGTACCAAGAGCATCATCACCCGCACCTGTTGTTACACGACGTGGGAAAAATTCTATTCTTACAAATGAAAAAGTTCTAAGTTGTTCTGCCGTTGCAAAGCGAACCGGATTCCAACCAATGTCTGGATTGTTTCCTGTGCCTTGTGCAATACGTGAAAGTGGCATCAATACAGGGGCAAGAGAGGTTTGTGTGTTAATCGAAAGGCTTGGTGCAACACCATCAATTTGCGGTGGGAGATCAAAACGAATTTGTTCGTTTCTTGGATTGCCGTAACGTCCCATTACACGATCTGGGCCTTCTGCACCCAATTGTGTCATACGAATATTTTCAACAACGATTGTACTTGTTCTAAATGACGCGGATGAAACGCCGTCTGGGTGAACAAATCTATATTCGCCGTCAAAGTTTCCTGCCACCACAGGAATAAATGTACGACGTTGATGGCATGTATCAAACTCGATAGATACCACACCTGCGGTTGCGGTTACATTAATGTCTGCGAGAGTGCTGCTGTTGGCGTTGAGTGTTGGTTCCCAGTTACCAGAAACGTATTCGTTCATGTAAATTGCAGCAGGATTACCGTTAAGTATTAAAGTTGTGTGATAGAAAACAAGATTGCGCAAGAAATCAAGTTGTCTAAATTCATTATTAAGGGCGTTATAATAGTCGTAGAAACTTGTATATCCAGATGGAGTTGGATATGGGTTTGCACCTGTGAATGTTGTGCGAGCACCTGTTGTGTTGTTTACATGCTCTCTTTGCATGAAATCACGATAAAGCGTTTCGAACTCGGCAAGGTTTACAACATAACGGTTAAGCTCAAGATCACGATTGATTTGAAAAAGGTTATTTCCACGACGGTCGGTAAAAGTACTTGGAAGTGGAAGTGTAAATGGCATGTGTTCAATAGAAACGTCTGGGATAATTTCAGGGGTAATGATATTACCACGAATTCCGCCATTATATTCAAATACCGCAGAATTTTGTGGAACGTTAAATGTTAAAACGTTGCTTTCAACACTTACAGGATGATTGTGGAAAAAACCTGACGTTGATATGTTTGCGATTGATGCAGAGCCAAGTTCGGTTATAAAGTCACTTTCATCAGCAAAAAGACGAAATTCAAAATCACCAGCGTAATTCCATGTTAACGGGCGGTTATCCCAACGCAGGTTTGCAGGAATAAATGTTGAATTAGAACTTGTTGCAATGATTGTTGGCACACCTGTTGTAAAAACAAGCACAAAGTTGGCGCGTGGACGGGTGGCAAGTGCGGAACCATCGTTTACCCGTGGATAGACAATCGTCTCGCCGACGGTAACATTTTCTCTTGAGAGATTTGTAACCGAATGGCTAGATAAAACGGTATGAGGTGCAGGATTTCCAACACCCCACCAATTTGCACGTGCGGTAAAGTTATTGTGAAATGGGCTTAGAATAACTGCCAAGATACCAGACACAGCAAGTATCGCACCTACCACGAACAAAGAAATAGATTTGGTTACACTTATTTTCATTAGCTAAGACACTCCTTAGTTTAGACTTATCCCCTATTCTATCAAAATCGGGGTTGTAATGTCAATGGATATTGTTTGCAAAATTTGTATAGTTATTAGTGATTTTGTAAGTGCTACTTTCTTTTTTTTGCTTTGGACACAACTATGAATGTAAGAAATGCCAACATCGCTAGTGTGCCTGCAACAATCAAAGCAATACCTACAGAAGTTAGAAAGAAATGTGGTCTTGTTGGCTCGGGATCGGCATTTGGATCACCATTATCGTTGCCATTGTCACCTGAATCATTATCCCCTTTATCATCATCTCCATTATCTCCATCTCCATTATCCTCGATTGGATTAAGGTTTTGTATTGCGGTTTTTAAGTCTAAAATTGCTGCATCAATTTGTGCTTGGGTGGATAATGGGTTTACAAGCACAGAAGCTGCATTTGATCTTGCGACTGTAAATACCGCCCAATAACCATCTTGTTTGAAATATTCATCATCAATCTTATTGGCATATGCAACAAGGTTTTCAAGTTTATCGATTTCAGGCAACGGCACAAGATTATTAATTGCACTTTGTAAAAGTGAAACCATAGCATTAATTTGATCTTGGGTTGCAGATATATTTATGACAAGTGCCTCTGCATCTACAAGAACATTTGTAAATGTTGTTATTGTTTCATTTTGAATAAAATCCGAAAGAACAAGGTTTTGAGCAGTATAGATAATGTTTGACAATACAATTGTATTTGGACGATATACAAGATTATTAAGAGCGGCACGAAGCACAGTATATGCGTAATTTATTTGATCTTGCGTTGCAACAGGATTGGTCAAGGCAAGTATATTTTCTGCATTTTCCAGTGCGGAAACAAATGCAACTATCGTTTGATTATAAATAAAGTTGTTCGTGTCAAGTGTATTTGCATGAGTGACAAGTGATACAAGTGCAGATGAATCGGTCGGAGGAATCAAATTAACATTTTCCATTGCAAGTTGCAATGCATCAACAAGTGCATCAACACCAGATTGATATAACGACATATTGATCTGTCCTGCAATTGCATTAGAAAGTGCGGTTGTAAATTCATTCCATTGGGTATCTTGAATATGGTTTGCCGCATTTAAGAGTTGTGCAATATTAATGACATGATTCAATGTGCCACGATTTGGAAGCGGTGTTAATCCATTAATTGCACTTTGTAATGTTGTGTACACATTGTCCACCTGGCCCTGTGTTACATCTTGTATATTTTGAGTTAAATATCTTGCATTATTAAGAGCATTGTTAAATGTTACTATAGTTCCGCTTTGAACAAAATTTGTCAAATTTGGAATAATATTTGTGTCAACGTAATTAATCAAATTTTGCAGGGCGGTAAAATTTGTCGGAGGAATTACCGTCGCCCACGTTGCAACAAGGCGGATGTTTGAATCAATGTAATGGTAACTCCAATCATCTCTGCTTATGTATACCCATTTATATTGTGGATCTTCGTCTTGAGTTTCAATATATGCTTGCCATTCATCAAATACCCATTCACTTCCGTTACCTCTGGTTGGAATTTCAAGAGTGTTAATAAATTCATTTAAATTTGTACCTTCACGCACAAGCACTGTATCGGTTGTATCATCACCATCATTAAAATCTAGGGTTGCGGTATAACTTGCCACAAAGTTTGACAAATCAATAAATGCCGAAAGGTCGAGGTGAATTGCCGGACGAAGGCCAGTACTCATATTGCCTGTAATCCCCCAATTTCCAGTTGTACCGATTGAATTGCTTACCACTATGGCAGCGGTACCTGACGGTGTTCGTGTCCATGTACCGTTTGATCCGACTCCGACTGCCTGCCTATTCCCTATGATATCAAACGTTGATTGAGGTATTGCCCAACCACCGCTTGCAAGATTTACTTCAACTGACGAAGGAAGAAATATCATGTCGCCATTTGGCACACTTGGCGTACCAAAATTGGCATTTGAATTTGCAGGATTAAATAACGCATTATCAAGCATCGGGAAATGCCCACGCACAATCGAAAAGTCGTTATTTATATTACTTCGTGCAAGTGATGTAGCATAAACATTGGTTCTTGGATAGTCATATGGAAAAGTAGAATTCCTATACCCACCCGTCATCCAAAGAGTTAACACCCCGTTTTCCATATAAACAGGCACCCACACACGAGAGGTGAAATTTGGTATATCGGCGGCAATTCCAGGATTTCCAGGATTTCCAGCCGCGTTAATGGTTTCGGTCAATCTTATAAATCCAAATGTATCAAATAATCTTGAATGTGTTATGATGCTGTTTGTTATATTTATGCCTTGGGCGGATATATCATTAAGACCTTGTTCTAGCAACTTGACTGCGTCATTATTTATACCCTCGGTTGTGCGTACAAAAAGTGCAATATCATAGAGTGAAAGTGTATCATCAACATCCGCACGCGAAACGCCCCCAACAACAATTAATGTTGATCCGACCGCAAGGCACAGTGCAAATACCCCAACCATTGCCAAGGTAAAAATTTTGTTTGATGATTTTTTTCTGTTCATATATTTAGTATTAGCAGTATTTACAAAAAAAGACAAATCTTTTTTTTAAATACTATCCAAACAGAGTGATTATTCTTGCAACATTGTCACAACAAGAGGACGACGACGCTTCTTTTGATTAAAAAACGTTTGTACATCTTTGCGAATTTGATTACGTATATCATTGTAACTGTCGCCTTTAAGGTCTATGTTGCCAAGTGACGATAAAATATGTTCCTTAAGTTCTGGAAGGATTTCGTCAATTTCTTCTTGATAAAGAAGCCCTTTTGTCATTATATCGGGACCGCTTGTTATTGTACCTGTAATCTTGTCAAAACCTATACCTATTATACAGACACCTTCTTCTGCCATTGTTACACGATCTTTAAGCACGTTGCTGTCAAGTGTTCCACTTCCACGTCCATCAATAAGTCTTGAACCTGCAGGGACACTTCCTATTTTTTTAAGGCTGTTCATACTTAATTCCCATATATCCCCAAGTTCTGGGATAGCTATGTTACGGGCGGGCATTCCAAGAGACTGGGCAAGTTCACTGTGCTTTTTTAGATGCTTGAATTCACCGTGAACAGGGATAAAGAAATGAGGTTTTAAAAGTGAATGCAATATTTTAAGTTCTTCTTCACATGCATGCCCAGATACGTGAACGGCGGCCAGAGATTCATACACAACCTCTACCCCACGCTTGATAAGATTATTTACCGTTGTGTTAATTGCTTTTTCGTTGCCTGGGATTGGATGTGATGAAAGAACAACGGTGTCGGTTGGACCAAGATGTATTTTATTAAAATCACCGATACTCATTCTTGTAAGCGCGGATGACGGTTCACCTTGACTTCCTGTAAGGATAACAAGTATTTCTTTATTTGCCATATTGGGAACCTGTTCAATTGGGACGATAATACCCTGTGGAACTTTCATCTCGCCAATTTTGATTGCTGTGTCTGTAACGTTTATCATGCTTCGCCCACTGAATGCGACTTTTCGTTTGTGCTTTTCCGCCAAATCTATAAGTTGTTGTACCCTGTGAATGTTACTTGAAAACGTAGCCACAAAAATGCGTTGTTCGGCATTCTTTTTGAAAATTTCATCAAAGGATTTACCGACGATGGTTTCAGACATAGTGAAACCTTTTCGCTCGGCATTTGTGCTCTCACACATTAAAAGTGCAACACCTTTTTTTCCGATTTCACCTATACGTGTAAGGTCCATGATTTGACCATCAACAGGTGTAAGGTCAATCTTGAAATCACCACTGTGAAATACCACACCTGCAGGGGTTGTTATACTTAGAGCAAAACTTCCTGCGACACTGTGGTTAACATGTATAAATTCTACTTTGAAATTACCTAATTCTACAACAGAACGAGGACGAACGGATATCGCTTTTACCTTTATTCCAGGATGTTCGCGAAGCTTGTTATCGATTAAAGCAAGACTCAGCCTCGAGCCATAAATTGTTGCCGGAACATCATTCAAAACATAAGGAAGCGAGCCAATATGGTCTTCGTGCCCATGAGTTATAACATAGCCTTTTACTTTTGATTTATTACGTACAAGATATGAAATATCCTGTACAACCAAATCAATACCAGGCATTGTTTCGTCTGGAAAACCAAGGCCACTGTCAATAACGACAATTTCGTCTCCATATTCAAGGGCGGTCATATTTTTTCCGATTTCACCTATACCACCTAAAAAGACAATTTTTAAATTTTTTGCCATATTTTTTTTCCTTTTAAATTTGCGATTTTTATTCGTTCACTTTACAAGTCAAGTGATGAAATACATTAGATTTTTTTCCTTTCAATAATTTGGTTATAAGCACGAGATTTTCCAAGTTCGGTGGCAACACGAGTATTTATGCGAACTTGGCTGTATTCAAGGGTAATAATTCCAACTTCACGGAACACAATATAAGCAAAAGCGAATTGGAAGAGATCAAGCGAGTTTACAAGTGGTGACTTTTCGTTCAATAATTTGGCTTTGGCTTTTGTGTAAAAATCGTAAATGTTTGATATGCGTGTGCCATGAAATTGTTTTATTATTTTATAATAGTCTATAAAAACTTCTCTGTCAACCGTTAATTTGTTTAATATATCGTAAAGTCGATCATCTATGCAATAAAGCGAATTATTTTCAAAATAAGCAAGCAAGCAAATGGCATATGATGCATCATCAGACGGTACTGGAACAATGCCCTTTACGACCGCCTTGATAGATTGGTTATCATTTGTTTTCATTGTTGAAGTTGGAATTAGTTGTTTTTGAAATTCAAAAATGACACGCTTTTGCATATCACTTTGCATTAAATGAATAAAAGGGGTCCCATCAAAAAACATAAAACTTAATGCTATTGGATTTTTTTGATCTGGCGAATGTGCAATATGGCGAAAGCGAATATGATTAGGGTAATTTGAAAGAACTTGGGTCTGTACCGCGTTAATTAACGTCATAAACGAGGGGTGTGGGTTTTCACAACCGATTGGTTCTAAAATATCAAATTCACGAATTTTATTAAGTGCAAGTTCACTTGCATTTATGTCAAAATCATAATAAACGCAAAGGTCGTCTTTGATATTCAAATTACCTGCATAATTGGTGATTTTTTGTATAAACATGTCCAAGCTATGCGATTCTATCGACATGCCTGATGCCATCGTATGCCCACCAAAAGTCATTAATAAATCGGCATGAACGGTAAGCATTTTCGTCATATCAAAACCAAATACGCTTCGCCCACTGCCCTTGTATATATTATTTTCACTCTTTGAAAGTACAATGCACGGTTTTAAAAATTTATCAACCAAACGTGCGGCAACAATACCCAAGACTCCACCTTCCCAATCATCTTTGTGAACAATGATTATATTGTTTGATGCCAAATCTTGATTAACAATCATTTGTTCTGCTTGTTCGGTTATTGAATTACAAAGTTTTTGGCGAGCCTTATTAAGGGTATCAAGACTTGTAATAATTTGATCAATCTTTGATTTATCCTTTTCAAGCAATAAATCAAGACCTCGCTTTGCATTACCCATTCGTCCACTTGCATTAATTTTTGGACCAAGTTTGTAACTTATATCTGTACTCTTGATTGCACCAAAAATATTACACGATTTAGATAACGCGGTAATCGCCGGATTAACGTCATTATTAATTGCCTTTAATCCTTGGTGCACAATTATTCGGTTTTCACACGAGAGTGGAACAATATCGGCAACGGTGGCAAGAGCACATAAATCAACGTATTTAAGTGCCTCGTTTATTCCATCAGAAATGTGCTCATTGGGAATTTCCGAATTTGAAGGGCTAATAATGGCACGAGATAACGACAATCTTGTCGCAAGTGCTTGAACAACTTTAAGTGCAACCCCCGCCCCACAAAGCTCATTAAATGGATAATCTTGATCAATAAACTTTGGATTAATACAGATACAGTTTGGTGTGCGTTCTGGAATTGCATGATGATCGGTTACGATGCAATCTATGCCAAGTGATTTTGCAAAGTCAATTTCATCGGGGCAAGAAATTCCACAGTCTACTGTAATGATAAGTTTAGGACTGAAACGCTGGTCAAGTTTTTCAAGTAAATCAATCGTAAGCCCATAGCCATCTGCTTCTCTATTAGGTAAAAAATAACGAGTATTTGCACGTCGACCTATAAGATACTTGTATAAAATTGCGGTTGCACAAATACCATCACAATCGTAATCACCTATAATTAATATTCTTTCTTTTTTCGAGATGGCGGTCTCTATTCGGTCTACCGCATTACTCATCCCTTTTAATAAGAATGGATCATGCAAACGTGTGGGCGAAAAATCTGTATAGTTTGTAATTTGTTCTTTTGTTTTAATACCTCGTATAAACAATAACTTACTTAACTTTTGCCCAAAACCGAATTCCTTGTACACCGCCATTTGCTCGGGAGTTAATTCCCCCTGCAGTTTTGGTATGTACTTCATATTGGTTTTCCTTTTCAATTTTATTATAGCCCGTTTATAAATTTAATGTCAAATCTTTTTTCTCAGACTATGAAAATTTTCAATATTAATTAAAATCTAGTGCCATCATTTAAAATTCATGAGCCATATGCATAACAGAAATCACTTCAACTTCATAATCCTTGATTCCATAAATTGTTATATTATACACCTAATTAAAATTGTCTGGCAAGTCATTTGCAATAAGCAAGCAATCACCTGGTTTAAGTAATTGTCCATAGAGTTCTTTTGCTTGATCAAGATTTGCAACAGTGTAAATTTGTTCTTTATCGAAATTTTCTGTTTCAAGTCCATCAAGTATCGCCTGTTTGTTTGTTTCGTTAATAACAATAACGGCGTCTGCGATCTTTGCAATCTCTTTGGCATAAGCAAAGTTGGTTTGATAGGATTGTTTACCTTGTTCAACTATGCCAGGGGTCTGAACAACTTTTTTACCATCAAAAAGTGACAACACGTTCAGTGCGGCACGTGTGCCTTGTTCAGATGCATTGTAACTGTCATCAAGAATTATAATGCCCGTTGGCCCTTCGACGAGTTCTAGACGATGTGAAGTTGGTTTAAGATCGGCAACGGCAATTGCAATTTGCCCGAGTGAAACACCAAGTTTGTATGCCATTGTCGCACACATGAGGATATTTTCAATGTTATGTGCCCCAAGCAATTTGGATGTACATTCAACAGATTTATTATCTAAGTTAAGTGTAAACTTGCAACCATCTTTTGATACCGAAATATTTGTTGCGGTTGTTGAGAATTGTGGTAGGTTTGCATCTGGTGATGAAATCACTTTTGTCAGGCATTTATTAACAAGATTAGATTCATTAAATACTTCGACACAGCGTGGACTGTTACCATTCAAGACCGCTATGCCATTTTCTGGAATTGCGTTTATAAGTTCGGCTTTTTCCGCCTTGATTGCTTCTAAAGAGCCCATTGTTTCGATATGTTGAGAACCAATTGCGGTGAGAATTCCATGCTGGGGCCTGAAAAGCCCTGCAAGGATTTTAATATCACGTTTATATCGAAGCCCCATTTCAAACACCATAATCTTATGATGTGGCAGTAAAACCTCGTTAACGGTTTTTGCAAAGCCAAGAGGTGTGTTAAATGATGCAGGTGAACTTGCAACTTGGCTGATTCTTTGTGTATTTTCCTCTTTAAAAAATTTTTCTTCAAGCATTCTTGCAAGAATATTCTTGCAACTTGTTTTACCATAGCTTCCGGTGATACCAACACGAACAACGTGAGAATATGCAGGTTGATGAAGTTTGTTACGTGCAATACGAATAAAATGAGTACGAATCGCGAATTCTATTGGGAACAAAATATATTTTGTGGCAATGATTATGTATGGAAGTAAAAATGGTGTTAATGCAATAAGTGAAAAATACAACCAATGTCCAATTATCTCATTACCAAGCCAAAGAAGCAAATAGGTCAAAAATCCAGACAGTATAAAAATTACAATATATTGTCGCTTGATTCGAGGCGTGTATTTAAGTGGTATTTTTGATTTTTTTTCAAGAACAATTATGCAAAAAAGAACAGAAATTCCAAGATAAAACAAAAGACCCAGAAGTGCAAGATATGGTATATCTGTATTGCGATATGTGAGTATATTTAACATTGCCATGCCTGCGAATGTTATAAATGTAAGGATAAAGAGTCTCACCAAAAATGAATGCTTGCGATTACCTATCATCCAATCAACGTAACGATATACTTTATACCCACATTGTTGAAATATTTGCATTGGCTTGTATGCGACAACACACAAAAGCCCTGCGTTAATAATTGAAACCAGAATTGCGGTGACAAGCATTGCGGTTGAATTAAATGTCATATATACCTCATTTAGATTTATATACTAGTTTAGCATACTTGTTGTGATAAATGAAAATTGTTCACTCGAATAATTCTCTTATGGCATCGGATGTTTCAATTTGAACAAGTGTTCTGTTCATAGGTCCTGTAATAAGAAAACATTGCCCACGGGAATTACCTACAATTTGTTCCTGTTCGGTTTTATTGATTTCACCTGCATTTTTATAAAGCGTCACAAGGTCGGTCATGTCATTGGGGGCCAAAGAGAAAATCATCGAGTACTGACTTGCGTTAATAATCGCTGCCGACTTTTTTGCAATGATAGGAGAACCAACAAAGTCCTTTATATTTTGTGTAATGATAATTTGCATACCATCGTACTTTCGAATACGTTTTGCCATATTAAACATAAAGTCAAGTGCAATTGGACGTTGTTCATCAATAAATACATGAGCCTCGTCAACCACAATTACAATTTTTCGCTTTGTATTATGTCGTTTGTTGTATTCTCTGTTTTTTATAATTTCCCCGTCAAGATATTTAAATACAAGAAGCATTTGTGCATTTGCAACGGTAGAGTTTTTATTTGCAAGAAGTGTCAAAAAATCAAACACAAAAAAGTTCTCATTTGTTTTAATTGTGGCCGGACCATTCCAAATGCCACTGTAACGACCGCCTTCTGCAAACTTTTCAAGATAGGTTATAAGATTTCTGTAATTCGAACGCGAGAAATCATCTTTTGCATCTGCAAATTTTTTCTTTGTAAGATCAAATAATTCTTGGAATATTGGAAACTGGTGCGGTTCGACCTTTTTGAAATCGGTACGATTGTCAATTCCTTTTAATCTGTACAAAATTGCAACAAGCGAGTTAAGCATTTCAAGTGCATCAGGACGGATGCCCTCCATAACGATTTTAAAGTAACTTTCCAAAAATCTGAGATGTGATTCAAACGTGTCGTCATATTCTTGCCCTGTTTCATCAT
Source organism: Bacillota bacterium (assembly GCA_009780375.1). GTDB lineage: Bacteria > Bacillota > Clostridia > Christensenellales > UBA1242 > WRAD01. Next base: position 76,336 of record WRAD01000002.1, on the reverse strand, counting down.
TATCATCAAGCATCGCAGGATAGATGTGAAATGGATTAAAACGACCTTTACCTGCGTTACCTACATCGATACTGTTCCCATGAAAGTTTTTTGCCATCTGGGTATATTCACGTTCAGGGTCACAAATGAAAATTTTGGTATTATCGGCGGCCAAATGTGCAAGAACCGACTTTGTGGCAAAGGATTTACCACTTCCGGATTTGCCGATAACAATCATATTGCTGTTGACCCTGACGTTATTTCTTTTGAAAAAATCAACAAAAACAGGGTTAGAATTACCACCTATACATATGCCCTTATCATCTTGAAGCCTGTCACTTATAAATGGAAATGCGGCGGCTATTGTTGTTGTCGGAATACCTCTTGCATATTCAGGAAAAGTTTCAAGTCTGGAAACATTGGCACCTATAAAGCTGTCGACCTGTCTTCCGAATAATTCACTGTAACGAAAACCTTCTTCACTAAGTTTTGCTTTGACCTCTTTTCTCATTTCGTGATCAGGGGTCATATGAATTGTACAGTCATACATCTGTTCATTATTTTGTTTAATTTGAACAAGAAGATTCGATATTGTGTCAAGTTGGGCATCTCGTTCAATTTTATGAGAAGACTTGTGCGATTGCTTCATCTGTGTCTTCATTTTAATTATTGCCTTGTCAATTATTTTCTCGGCGGTTAATTTTGGAACCATATGAAAATTTAAAACCGTTCTTGTGCCTGGCATATTAAAAATTCCAAAGCCCCATGCGGTTCCAACCTCAAGTGGATAATCTGTGATTGTAAATGCGGCACGTTGAATACCGTTGATTTTGCAACTCTTTGCATTAAATGTGACTTTGTTTGGAACGACCCAATTCATTACTTTTTCTGTGGGCATTTCTCGAAGTTGTCGTTCATCAAAGTCCTTGTTATAATTGGCACGCATAAATAATGCAAGGTCTTTTCCTGTTAAATGATCACATTCAATTGAATAAGAAGAACCGCCAAGTGTACTTAGTATGCCTTGGATACTGTTATCAAGTGTTTCTTTGTTACTGTCATACACGACCAGATAAAAACTTCCTTTAAAAATTTTCTCTTCGTCGTTCATATATGACAAAAGAATGCCTCGTTCGTTAAATACAATTTCCCGACTTGCAAGTTCATCATCGCTTAATGCACCGTTATCCGCATTCTTTACCATTGCCTCGTATTTTTCAATTTCGGCGTCGATATAATGATCAAGAATCATACCCTTTTCAAGCCTTATGATAGACGCATTTTGACGCGAGTTAATTCGCCTTATCGCATTTGCAAAAGTGTTAACAAGTGCTTCTTGCTTCATACGATCAAGAAGTCCAAATTCAAGTGGATGTATTTCAATAACCGCGCCATAATAATCTTTTCCAAAATTTATATATTTGTCGTCATCTATGCCTGTGTATGGAATAAGGTCATTAATATTACCCCAGCCTCCACCAGGTATTTTTGCATATTTTTTGCGATAAGCGATAAATTTAAAAAACCTCCAGGTATTCGCATAAACACGTACGCCCTCACCTGTTTTCAAAAAACCTATTACCATTACAATGAACACAGACACCGCAATAATGATTCGTCCAATAATTGTTGAAAGATTTGATAAACCAATACCAAGAACAAGCGCAAATGTGAGTGCAATATAAAAAAGGTCACCACCGGTTATACCACGGGCGAATTCTGTTTTGACCCTTGTTTTTCTTGGAATAAACCTTGTGTTTGACACTCTACTATTTTCCCCCAAAACCAGGCATCGCTCTTGCATCAAAGTATGTCCATTTAAGGTATGCCTAAATAAGGATATATCTTTAACCAAAGATTGTCAAAGAAAAAGATGGTGTAAAAACCATCTTTTAACTATCACTTGAATTTACATTAGTGTCTCGGAACTTTTATGTTTATGCCTGACGCATAAGTTTCCACCATTTAAGCATATCGATATTATCAAGACGTTTCATAAGTTCAATCGTTTCTTGTTCTTGACGGTCGTTTTCATTAAAGAGGGCTTGTTGACCAAGGTACGAGTGAGCCTTATCATAGTAACCTTTCAAGTGAGCAAGTTCACGCTTTGAGAGTCTTGATGCATCTCTGTTAAAGTAACTCTGCATAGTATCACCAATACCTTTAAGAAGATCAGAAGTTTCACCTGCATCAAGATGTTCTTTGCGATCTGCAAGTTTTTCTTTTAAATCATTCATCGCAGACTCGGCACCAGTGGTTAAATTTCCACTTGCATCACGCAATCCTTGAGACATATCGTAAACTTTACCTGTAAGTTTCTCCGCATGTTTAACCAAATCCAAAGCCATTTCACTTGCACCATCAGACATCTCTGCGAAAATCTTTCCAATATTTGCGGTTGTATCTTGAAGAACTCCTTCCATATTTTGCCAATATTTACGTTGACCAGATGAGAATTCTCCTTGTGCGGCCTTTACCTTTTCTGTAAGTGTATCCTTAAGCGAGAGACGAAGCATTTGCGCGGCCAAATTTTTCACACCATCAACACCAGCACCACGCATTGCCCCATCAACATCACCAACACGATTTTCAAAGAAATCGGCAAAGCCATATGCATCATCAATGAACTGTCCACTTTTAACCATATTTGCAAGCTTACCATTGGCATTAAAATCACCTGTGTTCGCACCCTTTGATGCGATAAGTTCTTTAAGCTTTGTACCGAATTCACTGAACTTGCCATTTTCAATAGAACCCAAGAACGATTCTTCGGATGTAATGGCGGTAAGCATTTTGTCATTCATATTACTGATAAGGAAACCTGCGTTTTTAATATATTCCTTTGCCAAGCCTGCGGCATATTGACCGTATATGTTTTCATTAAATCGTTCGACCTGATCTTGTGATACAAGATGACTTGGTTTAAAAACTTTTCCTTTATAGTTATCAAGATGCATTTGGTATTTGCGTTTAATTTTTTCTGCCTCTTGTTTTTTTGCACCTTCGGAAAGGTCAGATCGCATTTTCATCGTCTTGATTTCTTGATCCATCTTTCCACCGCCTCGCATATCATCAAGACGTCGCATAAGTTCATCCCATTGGTCACGATTAATTCCAAGATCACCGATAAATTCGTCTGAACTACCTTCGACACCATCCAATTTTTTCTTTGTACCAATGTCACGAAGTGTTTTTGAATTTTCACTTCCTTCTGGGGTTGCGACTGTAAATGCTTTTTTCATTGCTTCGATTGCCTCAGGGCTGCTGTCGGCTGGTTGCCCTGATTTTTTTGCCATTTCATCTAATGCTTCTTTAATTTTACCATCATTTCCACTTTGCAATGCGGTTACCAGATTTTGCAAATCAGATGGGTCAACACTTGCAAGAATCCTCGGATCACCACCCATATCTTGAAGCAATTCTCTGTTGAATTTTGCAACCCTTTCCTCACTGTACTGGTTAAGTCCATCATTGCCCATTGCCCATTCGCGAAGTTCGGCAAGATTACGCTCTTTACCACCAATTTCAACTTTATGATTTGGGTTTGCTTGTAAATCTGCCCATACTTTGGCTACGTTTTCGCCTTCGATTTTTGCAATTCTTGCATTAAGTTCGGCATCAACCGCCTTGTCAAGTCCGGTTTTATCAACGGTTGTTTCTTCTTTGCCATTAACAATTTTGGTTGATGTAAAGTTTCCTCGAAGTTCACCCTCTATCTGAGCACGCAGTTCATCCTTATTAACCGTTCCTTTACCGAATTTATCTTCAAGTTGGTTTTTGATGTGTTCATCACCAATACCACTTATACGACCACTAAGCTGCTCAACCATGTTAAAATATTTTTCTGGCTCTTCGGCAAATTCTTTTCTGTCTTTGTGATATTTTTCAAGTACTCCACGCCTTTCCGCGGTTGCACGAAGTTGGGCGGTTGGTCCTACACTTTCATCAAAACCACGACGAATCGGTTCGATAAATGCCTGACCAATTAATGAACGATCTTGAAGTTTTTGACCTGCATTTTTTGCCTGTTCTTTAAAATTTGACCAACGTTTGCCGTCACCCTTAACCGCTTGCCATGCCGCTTTTCTTTTTTCTTCGTCTGGACCTGCTATATCATTTGTGAAATTATGTAACTTTATCGTACCTTTTTTTATACCTTTTCCAAGTACTTTTGCATCATGAACAGCCTTGTTGGCTCTGCCTCTAAAATCAATGAAACCACCACTTCCGCCATGTAAATCTTGCCTTGCACGTGCCTTGTCCCGTGCCTTTTGCATGACGGTACGCGACATTAAATCACGACCACTTGCAATTTGTTTTGCATTAAGTTCAAAATCACCTGCTTTACTTAACTTGTTTCCCATTGCAGATGTTGCACCTGTTTGTCCGAATGTTGCACCTACAGAATCTTTAAGAATCTGGCCTGTTTTCTTTTCTGATACAGAATCTGCACCAAGCATGCCTTGGATTTGCGTACGAATAGACGGAAGCATCGACATAAATGCGATTGTTACAATAACCGCGGTCAGATTGTTTCGGTGATGGTTCGATGTATTACGCCACCATCCACCATCTTCATTATACCAACGAATTCCACGTATAACAGGAAGAAGAAGAAAGAATATATTAAGTGAAAGCACAACCGCATAAATTGAAATTGTCTTTTTATAAAATGGATTTACAAACAATGACTTGAACGAATTACCCTCATCAAACGGAAAGAACGCAACGGTTATAGGGGACATCATGTATAAAACAACAAGGTCAATTATGCGTTGCAGTGCGGCAAACATAAAGTTTATAAGAACGCCAACAACAACAAGTATACCCAGAAACCCAAAGACATAGTATATGTCGCCAAGATAGAACAGGTTGTATACAACCCTGACGTTACGATATCCTATATGACCGATTCTTCTCATTGAAGTGGTATTCTCACCAGTATGTCGGTGATCATGCAAATACAGATTATATTCGTTATGAGGGCTTGTAATCTGTTCCATGACCCAACCATGCACACGATCCATGTTTTCCAAAGTTGGATCTTCACCTGCGGTATGTGTTGATTGACCAACGGTGAACAATGGAAATGCATTTTGATTGTGTTCCATATTCATAAAAATATAATCATCTCGTTGCACACGCCTAGGTCCCTCAAGCCAGGAAAAATTGCTGCCTGGATCATTCGTTGAAAATCTTGGTCCTATGCTGGTCATATGAGTACACCAATGCTGGGCCCCTCCATCGGCAACCCCTTCACATGTGTTTAACATATAAAACTGGGCGGCATTCGCGATCTCACTTGACACGGTTGGAATATAAAAATTATTCATACGTTCAAATCCACCATGTGGCCTGAGGCGATTGAATGTCACTGTCCAGCCTGTGTTAATATCACCAACAACAAAAGGTCCGTTCCACATCACAGGTTCATGTATTATCTGGGAAGAAGTTATGCCTTGTACAAGTTCAAGCCTTTCATCAATACCTCCAGCGGTAATACTTGTGCCAGGAGGAATAGCAAAGAGTCTTTGTGTCACCGCACCCATTTGCACAATTGCCTGGTTATATGCCCTTAATGCGTCCTCTTGAGTTTCAAATCCTGGGGTAACGTTATGCCAACTTGATGCGACACGATTTCGAAGCCAATGATTTGCAACAGGGCTTCTTGCATCTGGACCAAAATATACATTCGGTTGAGTTATGAAAAAATATCCATTGAAATTGTTTGCCGCAGAACGATTAACGGTAAGCATATCTGCGATATTCATATGACTTGTTATAAAAAGATTTGGACTTCCTGTCATGTGAACGTTTTGTGCAGGGGCAAGAAGATTCCACGTAGGAAGCACCCCTGGAGGTGAGGTTCTTACATAGGATTCCACGACATTGGTTCTGCCGTACCTATATGTTGCCTCGACTCTGTACATATTTATATGGGAGAATGAATTTGTTGCGTCGGCTGTGCCTGTTGCAAAACTTGGAAAATATGTTCCCGATAATCGTGGCATACCAGGAGTGCGTTGCCGTGTATTATTTACAAAATATCCTAATCTTCTATTTGGTCCCACAACACCGCCGCCGCCGCCGCGATCATTGTGCCAAATTCTATCAAATCTTTCTTGCTGGACATCTTCAAATCCTGTGGTATCAAGTGGTTGTTGGTTTATTCGACTTGCCTGACCTGCCATCCCTTCAAATATCATTCCTGATAATGTTGCATGGTGACCACCACTTGTTGCGTTACGAAGTGCTGTGAAAACTATGCCAGAAAGTTGTAATCCCACCAAAACGGCGGCGGTTATAAACATGAACATCACAAGACCTTTGATTGTTTTAAATACAACCTGGAACGGATTCCCTCCATCTTTTTCTTTGTATTGATTTCGAACAAGTTGAATAATTGTAAAAAATAAAAGTAATACAACAGCAACCGCCATAAGCGAAAAGAAAATATTTTGTACAATAGAACTTGATATTAAATTTGTTACAACTCCGTCACCTGTCAAATTACTTGAATCGGAATATGAACCATCGGGTTGCTGAACACCAGGAACACTATAGATTGTATCAATACCCGCAATCATATTAAAAAGATCTTCAAGCAAATCGACAATTAATGAAATTCCCGCCCATATTATATATAATAAGGAAACGATTGTTTGCCCTAGATTATACAAAGCATTTTGCAAAAAATATGTTGCCGACATTCCCCCAAGATTCATAGTTTTAATTTACAATGTTTTTGCCTTAATTCAAAATAAAAACCCACTTGTTCAGAATGGGTTTTTGTATAATAAATATGTAATTGACATACCTTAGGTCTGAAATTTATTTCATCATGTGTACAATCATGTCTACGGTTTTTGCACTGTAACCCCATTCGTTATCATACCATGATACAAGTTTCACAAAATTTGGGTTAAGCATAATACCTGCGGTTGCGTCAAAAATAGATGTATGCGGATCACCAATAATGTCTGATGAAACGATTGCCTCCTCGGTGTACGCAAGAATACCCTTAAGTTCGTTCTCTGATGCACGTTTGATTTCCGCACAAATTTCTTGCATAGTTGTTGACTTTTCAAGTTTACATGTAAGGTCAACAACAGATACGTTTACCGTAGGAACACGGAAAGCCATACCAGTAAGTTTGCCTTTAAGTGATGGAATTACCAATGCACAAGCTTTTGCGGCTCCTGTAGATGACGGAATAATGTTTGCAGACGCAGAACGACCACCTCTCCAATCTTTGTTTGACGCACCATCAACAACAAGTTGTGTTGCGGTCATCGCGTGCACCGTTGTCATAAGGCCTTCTGTAATACCAAATTTGTCATTAATAACCTTTGCAAGAGGTGCAAGACAGTTCGTTGTACAACTTGCATTAGATACGACAAGTTGCTCTGACTTGTATTGAGTGTGGTTAACACCTACGACATATGTTGGTGTGTCATCTTTGGCAGGGGCCGTGATACAAACCTTTTTTGCACCTGCCTTTATGTGGTCTTGACATTTCTCAGTTGTTGTAAATACGCCGGTTGCCTCTGCCACCACATCTACACCGTTTTTCCCCCATGGCACATCTATGGGCTTCCACTCACTATAGAACATAATTTTCTTACCATCAACCATAATGTGATCGGCACCTGCACTAAGTTGATGGTTGAACTTGCCATGTACACTGTCGTACTTTAACATATATACCGCATAATCAGGCGTTACACCAGGGTCATTAATTGCAACCACTTGTGCATCTGTACGAGTCACCACATTTCTTAGAACAAGACGTCCGATGCGTCCAAATCCATTAATTCCAATTTTTATCATAATTTCTCCTTTTTAAATTAAGATTAATAAATGTACTATAGCACAGTTTAATAAACGATGTACAGTGTTTTATTGACCACTTGGATTGTTTCCCCATGTGAGAGGATTAAGCACAAATTGTCAATTTGTTAATCTAGGGCATGATGAAATCTATGTATAAACCATAACCTTTTGTAAGGTCACCCAAAATCACATGAGTTAGTGCACCAACCACTTTACCTTTTTGAATTATAGGTGAACCTGACATCCCGTGGATTATCCCGCCCGTATCGGCAAGAAGTTCCTTATCTGTTATACGAAGTATCATTGATTTTGTACTTGGTTTTTTCTGATAGCGAGTCTTTATGATTTCTATGTCGTATTCTTTTATTTCGCCTGACACAGATGTTGATAAGATTTTTGCTTTGCCTGGCTTTATATTATAACGAGAGGCAACTGGAAGAGGCTTGCCATCATAAATATCTGCGAGACAACCAAATACACCAAAATTATTACTTGTCAAAATATCTCCTAGTTTTTGATTATTTAAATTGCTTCTGTAACTTCCTACCCTTTTACCTTGACTTCGTTCTGTGCCAATAATGCTTATATCATGTACCGACCCACCACGAAGATCAACATGTGTTGAGGTTTCAAAGTCATTCATGCGATGCCCTAAAGACGCAAAATTATTATTTTCTGGATTAACATATGTAAGTGTGCCTATACCAGATGTTTCATCTTTTAAAACAAGCCCAAGACTTCCAAGTCTTTGCATATCAATTTCGGCCTTAAACGTGGAATTACCCCTTGCACCTTCAAGTGATATAAAAGAATCATTTTGTTCAAAGATTTTATTAAGTTCGGCAATCGAATTTATATATTCACCACCTGCTCTTTTGATAATATCCCCTTTCTTAAGCCGAAGTTCTTTATTATCATCGGTAACAAGCACACCGTCAATTTTCGCCTTTAATCCTATAAGCCTTCCACCTGGAATGACGGTATCAAATGGAAGAATATCGACCTTGACGGTCTTAATTGGAATGAGTCCAAAAAGTTTAAGTTCAACAAAGCGGGCGTCTTCATCCCCAACCGTTGACTGTTTATTAGTACTTTGCTTGACAAAACGAGATCCCTGCAACTGGATTGGTTGAACCTGTGCAAATTCTTCATTTGTCAAACGAACTTCACTTGGCAAATTAGCTGCAACAACAAAAGGAACCGCCACAAAAACAATTGCCACAGAAAAGACGAACATAAATAAAAAGATGCCCAAATAAAATTTTTTCATTGGGCATAGTATATGCAAATTTTGCAAATATTAAATTATATTAATTTGAACTTGGGATAAAAAATCCTTGTGGATGCTTGCATGTTGGACAAAGATCTGGTGCAGACTTGCCTTTTTGGTGGTGATGACAATTTAGACATTCCCACCAAATCTCAGATTTCAATGTATAAAGGGTGTCATCCTCAAGTTGTCCCAGAAGATTAAGATAACGTTCTTCATGGCGTTTTTCAATGCTTGCTACGAGACGCATTTCATCGGCAATTTCTGTGAAACCTTCGCTGTCTGCATCGTCTGCCATTTTTCGGTACATTTCGGTCCATTCGTGGTTTTCCCCATGGGCGGCTTTTCTAAGATTTTGTGCAGTTGTACCAAGTTTCCCAAGATGCTTGAACCACATTTTTGCATGGCTCTTTTCTTGAATTGCGGTTTCGTCAAAAATTTTGGCAATACCATGATGACCTTCTTTTCTTGCAACTGCGGCAAAGTATCCGTAACTGTTATACGCTTGGCTCTCGCCTGCAAATGCTTCTTCCAAATTTGCTTTGGTGCGTGTTCCTTCAAGTTTATTATTCATGTTGTCCTCCTATAAGATTAACTCTTACATAGTACCATACAAAGCAGAAATTGACTCAATTTGATTTTGTATACTGTTCATTGATTGCTTTGTTATTTCAAAAATCCTTTCTTCATAAGGCTTAAGCTTTGTTTCAATTTGCAAAAGTATTTTGTCTGTCGTATATTCGCCGCTTTCATGTATAGGCATACCTTGGGCACTGAAAACTTTTGTTCCTTTTGGAATTTTCAATGTATATGTACGTCCCGAGCGCATACTTGTAATTACAAGTTTTGTGCCAATCTTTGCAATAACAGAAGAAAGCATGAAATAACAATCTTGCTTCTTACCTATATCAATCGGAATCGTTGCAGTGATTTGAATTGCTTTGTTAAGTTGACTTGTTATTATAATAACTTGTGCATTGTCCTTAACTTGAGTTGTTATCATAACTTTTTTGTGTGTTGTTGCAATCGGTACATTTGGCACAATGACAAATTCTTTACCTGCCTTAAAGGCTTTATAAAGAAGATTTACAACATCAACAGGTGTTGTCATTTTATCAATAAAATATAAGAAGAGTTGTCTTTTTATAAGTTCTTTTGCAACCTCTGTATCCATAAATGACTTGATTACTTCTGTTACACCATTTTGAGAAGAATAAAGAAAAATGACATTAAACGATAATCCAAGTTCTGATAACTTTCTATAAACATCCAAATTATCAATCACTTTAAAAAAATCTGCTTGTGTTTCTATAGGAATGACATGAGAAGGCAAATGCAAACTTGGGATATATTTAAGTGCATCAAGATACTTTGTGCGAAGTTTGCTGCCATTAATATATCTTGAATTGTAAAGCTCGGTTAAAACATTCTCGGTTAATTTATTGACAAGAATTTCTCTCTTTGTTAAAAGAAAATCAATCTCATTGTCATTATCTTTTAACCAAGTAATAGTTTTGATTGCCTGTGGTTTTGTCTCTGCGGTAATCACAAAAACCTTGACCGGTTCATTATTAATCTCCAATTCAACATTGACGTTTAAATCATTTTGTCGTGACGTCATATTTGTACCAAATTGTTTTTTTTGTTCTGCATAAATTGCTGTTGTTTTTTTTGTAAGATTACATACATAAAAAAATGCATCTGATGTTTGTGACAAGCGAATTGACATTTTATTAACTTCACTCTTATGAATAAATTTAACAAGTTGTGGTTTTGCACTTGAAATTTCAAAGCATTCAATGCTTTTTGTTTTATCGTGATAATTCTTTACGCGCATTGTATCACTTGTATGATGAACATATGAGTTCATTAAAATTGGCCTAAACTTGACAGGATGCCCTTTTACTGTAATCTCAAAAGGATTTGGCACACATCCAGATATAATTTTTCGATTTGCCAAAATCTTGAACGAGGTATCACCGGTGCCTGCATAAAAATTACAAGTTGCAAGTTTGTTAAAAGTTACCCGACGCTTGATAACCGGCGAGACATGGAAATTGCACATCATATTCTTGACAAGCTGGCGACGCAAGTTATAATCTTTTGATTTTATATACAATGTCATGCATGCATAAAGATACATAAGTTTTGAATATGGGCATGCATCACTCGCCAGTGTTCTGAATGATATTTTAGGTTTGTTATAAATCTTTGCAAGATAATCAAAATATTTTTTGGGTGCGTTACCTCTGCAAGGCATCACAAGAAACAGTTTGTTAAAAATCTTTACCTCGCTTTGTATTTTATCAAGTATAAAATGAGCATTCCCTTTTACAGATCGAAGCGTAGGCAAATATGCAACACGCTCTTTTATACGCGAAGGATGAGAAATTCGCAAACTTTGACGCCTGATAAAATAAATCATAAGAACAAGTGAAAAAAATACAAGCCACGCAGAAAATATAATAATAAAAAGTTTTGGAAACACCATGTATTGATATATTGCCAATTATATGATATAATATTAGTGTCAGTCAGATGATTGCGTGGGTCAAAAACCTACGAGGAAAGTCCGAGCATCATATGGCAGGGTGCAGGCTAACGGCCTGTCATGGTGACATGAAGGAAAGTGGCACAGAAAATTACCGCCGGCATTTAATGCAGGTAAGGTTGAAAAGGCGAGGTAAGAGCTCACCGCACTCTTGGTGACAAGGGTGGCAAGTTAAACCCCACTCGATGCAAGGTTAGAGGCGAACATTTAAACGTGGCCAGCGTCGTTCGTCCATACACCGCTCGAGCGTTATGGCAACATAGCGCCTAGATAGATAATCATCAAATACAGAACTCGGCTTACAGGCTGGCTCAGAGTGAACCCCGCAAGGGGTTTTTTTGATGCTCTACGAAAGATACTTTTATTCACCATGTATTGTTGTAACGCAATAGAGAATGTTTTCATAAAATGAGAGTATTCGTCAACACGAGCAGCAAACGATTAAATAAAGGAGAGTATTAGATGGCAACAGGATATTTACATACAAAAGTTACAGCAGCTTTAGAAACATTACCAATTGAAGGGGCAAGAGTTATCGTTCGTGATAAAGGTGGGCGTATTGTTGCAGATCAATTGACCGATGCAGATGGCATGACCGAGTATGTGCCACTTGAAGCACCAAGTAAAGACCTTACATTAAATCCAGATACAGCAGAACGAAGTTATGCACTTTATGATGTAGAAATTACCGCAAAAGGATTCCACCCCGTTGTTGTGCATGATGTCGAGATTGTGGCAGACACAAAGAGTTATTTGCCGGCGTTTATGCATCCAAATTTAGAGGGAGATGTGCGTAACAATATAACAAGACTCTACCGACGTCATATAGGTGTACCTACTGCGTCAATTACAAATCAAGGAGATGGGTCGTTCCAGTCAAATCAACCTATGGATGGACAAGAAATTATAATTTCTCCGATCAGTACAACAACAAGAATAAATCCGCCTGGTGACCTAAGTACAGAAAATATTGGAGAAAATTTTGATGATATTCAGGTAGGTCCACCCGCCGTTTTACAACCTTTTCAAAGTGGACGTGTTGGTACAAATTTCGGACCTGTTCGCGAGGTGATTATACCTACATACATCACAGTACATCTTGGTCGTCCAGATAATCTCAATGCACGAAATGTACGTGTTCCATTTGTAGAATATGTTGCAAACGTTGCAAGTTCCGAGATATTCCCTACTTGGCCAGATGCAAGTTTGCGTGCAAATATCCACGCAATTACAACTTTTGCATTAAACAGAATATATACGGAATGGTACCGAAGTCGTGGACGTAATTTTGATATTACAAACAGCACCGCATTCGACCAATACTATGTCCATGGGCGTAATATTTTTGAAAACCTTATGCAAATTGCAGGCGAGATTTTCAATCAATACGTAAGACGAATCGGTTTTAGAAATCCTCTATTTACAACCTATCGTGCAAATGCGTGCGGTGCACAATGTATGAGCCAATGGGGAACAGTAACACTTGCAAATCAAGGCCAAAGCCCTCTTCAAATCCTAAGAAATTTTTATGGACAAGATGTCGAAATTTCAAGTGCACCTGTCCGCGATATCCGTACAACTTACCCAGGAACGGCAATGCGTCTAGGAAGTCCACCAAGTCGCTATATCCAAGAAATACAAATTTATCTTAATCGCATTCGCCAGAACTTTCCTCTTATACCTCTCATCCCTAATACAAACGGCGTTTTTGATGCGACAACAGATGCGGCAGTGCGCCAGTTCCAACGTATAAACGGACTTAACGTCGATGGCATAATCGGACCGGCAACATGGAACAGAATTACACAGCAATGGGTTGCGGTTACAAGACTTGCCGACCTTAATGCCGAAGGTGTGCGAATTGGCATAGGGGCAACGCCACCGAATGTTGTACTTCGTCAAGGAAGTTCTGGGAACGACGTAAGACAACTACAGTGGCTTCTTAATTACATAGGCCAGTATTACGAGTTTATACAACCAGAACTTGTCGTAGACGGAAGATTTGGGGCAAATACAACGACGGCAGTGAGAGAATTCCAACGAAACTTTAATCTCAATCCAGATGGAATAGTAGGACCAAATACATGGAACAGACTTTACGAAGTGTTTAGAAGTATTCAAGGAAGTTCCCCAAATCCGGCACCGATACCACCGGTTAATCCGCCACAGCCGCCGGTCACGCCACTTCCACCATCAACCGGCGGAAATCTAATTGGCACAGTTCGAACCGCAGGTGGCAATCTTAATGTACGAAGTGGACCTGGCACAAATTTTGGTGTTGTAACCACAATTCCAAATGGAACACCATTGACGGTAACAGGCGAACAAAACGGGTTTTATAATATACGAACCGCAGGTGGTGCGACCGGTTGGGTTTCACGAGACTTTGTAACAATATCACCACGTCAGGGACGCGTTACAACCACTGGAGGCAACTTGAATTTACGTGCACTTCCTAATACCACAAGCCCGGTTCTTGCAAGTATCCCTAATGGAACGGTACTTACAATAACCGATGTTTCTGGAAACTTTTTTCAAACAGTATTTAATGGAAGAACCGGTTGGGTTTCACGAGACTTTATCCAATTCATTGGATGACTTGGACAATCGGTGTAACCAGCAAAACGGGAAGCAATTTGCTTCCCGTTTTATTTACAATCTAGGCGCTTCAATCATTTGTACTAGAATCTCGGCTTTAATGCACCGTTAGGTGCTTTTCTTCTAATTTTATTTAGCAAAGTAATAATTATTTTGTTGCATCAAGTTCTCTGGTTTCTTTTTTGTGTTGTTCTTTTGCATTTGAAAAAACTTTTGCAAGAATCACACCAAGAAGTACAAGTGCACCAAGTCCAAAAAGTGTGTAAAATATTCGTGCAACCGCACCACCACCAAAGATACCACCTATCAGATTAAAGTTAAAGAGCCCCATAAGAAGTAAATTAAGTCCGCCCAAAATAAGAAGCACGAATGCAATAAACTTTGTCCATTTAAATGCGTTATCCCTTGTTGTTTGTTTCATATAATTCTCCTTTTCAGATAAACATATTGTGTGCAGTTAATCAAAATTCTATACACCAATTTTTGAAAAGTGCATTATTCTTTTTCAATTTTGCCAAAACGACGCTTTCGTTTTTGAAAGGCTATGACACATTTGTCGATAAGTTTTTCATTCATGTCGGGCCAAAATGTTTTTATAAAAAGAAATTCACTGTATGCCATCTGCCAAAGCATAAAGTTACTTATACGCTGTTCCCCACTTGTGCGAACAATGAGATCAGGTGGTGGCAAGTCTGGATTATAAAGGTAACCTGAAAAGGTTTGCTCGGTAACCGGTTCACTTGGGTTTTTTGCGATGATTTTATTGACGGCATTTATAATATCTGCCCTGCCTCCATAATTTGCACAAAGATTAAAGGTACACCGAGTATTATGTTTTGTACGTTCAACAACATCTCGAAGTTTATCTTGCATGTCTTGCGGAAAACGAGTAATGTCTCCCATAGTTACCACTTTTATATCATGCTTTATAAATTCTTCGGCGTCTGTGTGCATGTTGTCACGTATAAGCGAAAATATAACATCAAGTTCTTCTTGTGGACGATTCCAATTTTCGGTAGAAAAGGCGTATATTGACACCACCTTTATACCTATGTCCGCACAATGACGTATTGCCATCATCATGCGCTTGTACCCAAATCGATGACCAAACGTTCTTATTTGTCCACGTTTTTTTGCCCATCGTCCATTGCCATCCATTATAAAAGCAATATGTTTTGGAATTTTTTCACGGTTAACTTTTTTGTTCATAGTTATATTATATAATATGATTTGATTTTTCTATCTTGTACTTAATTATGATAGACTTGGATTATGCCAAAGAACAAAATTCATAAGGTTCTAAGTTATTTGTTTCCTAATTTCACATGTTTAGTATGTGGGTGTGAATTAAGATATCAAACAGACTGTGAACATATTTGCCATGAGTGCTTTGCAAATATAAAACATGCAGACCAACCAATAAACAATGCCAAAGTGGTTTTAAAACTTGAACAAGATACAGTAAAACTAAGAAAAGTCATTGCACCGTTTACTTATAATAAAGAAATATCAAAGCCTATATTATTACTTAAATACGGCAACGATGGTTTAACCGCCGAAGCATTCGCCCCATTCATGCAAAGAAACATTAACATAACCGATTATGATATAATAATTCCTATACCTCTTTCAAAATCACGCCAACGTCAACGTGGATATAATCAGGCACAAGTCATCGCCGATTATGTAATCAAAGAAAAAACCCCGCCTTTTCGAAAAGATATTTTATTCAAGACTAAAAAAACAACACCGCAAGAGAACATGACAACAAAAGAACGTCTTGAAAATCAAAAAGATGCCTATGTAATCAAAGAGGAGAACGCGGTTAAAAATCTTAGAATTCTTCTCATAGATGATGTTATTACAAGTGGTGCAACAACAAACGAGGCGGCGTCCATTCTTATAAAACACGGTGCAAAATACGTGGATATTCTTGCAATCGCAAGGGTTGAAAAATGAATCAGAATTCTGTGTTATCTTGTTATTGATTTGTCTTGGCGACGGTTTCTTGTTTTTGTTCAGTTTTTGATTCTTGTGCTTCTTTATGTTTTGAATATTCATCAATTGCAAATGTGCCCATTTTCTAAATATATCCATAAAAAAGTTGACTTGTCGATTAATGTACTTTATTCTATATGAAGGAGTAATATCTAAAATGGATTTGTTTAACAAATGTTTTGAATATAAACTTGCAACCGATATCAAAGAGGTGGGTCTTTATCCGTACTTTCACCAGATAACAGGAAAACAAAACTCTACGGTACAAATGCAAGGCAAGGAAACAATTATGCTTGGGTCTAATAATTATTTGGGTCTGACTTCGCATCCAAAAGTTATAGAGGAAACGGTCAAAGCGGTTGAAAAATACGGTTCAGGTGTTTCAGGCTCTCGTTTTTTAAATGGAACACTTGATTTGCATGTCAATTTGGAAAAAGAACTTGCAGAATTTCTTGAGAAAGAAGATGCACTTGTTTTTTCAACAGGGTTTCAGGCAAATTTATCTATTATCTCGGCACTTGTTGGAAGACATGATTATATTTTAAGTGATAAAGAAAACCATGCAAGTATTTATGATGCATGTAAGTTAAGTTGGGGTAAAATGTTGCGTTATAATCACAGTGATATGGCGGATCTTGAAAAGCAGCTCCAGTCCGTTCCCGACGGATTTGGCAAACTCATAGTTACAGATGGCGTGTTCAGCATGACCGGTGCAATTGCAAATCTTCCTGAAATTGTAAAACTTGCAAAAAAATACAATGCAAGGGTAATGGTTGACGATGCACATGGTTTTGGTACTCTTGGAAAAACAGGCAAAGGAACAGCCGACCATTTTAGACTTACCAAAGAGGTTGATATTATCATGGGTACTTTTTCCAAATCTCTTGCAAGTCTTGGTGGTTACATGGCAGGGGATGCAAAAATAGTCGATTTTGTTCGTCATAACGCAAGGCCGTTCATTTTTTCGGCGGCCATTCCTGCCGCAAATGCGGCGTCTGCTCTTTCTGCTCTGCGTATACTCAAAGCAGAACCCGAGCGTGTTGCAAAAGTCAATGAAATTGCGAACTATGCACGTGAACAATTATCCGCTCGTGGAATAAGAATTATTCCAAGCACTTCACCAATAATTCCAATCCACATCGGCGATTTACAAGAAACTTTTGTTGTGTGTAATGCACTTTTAAAAGCCGGAGTTTATGCAAACCCAGTTATTCCACCCGCAACCCCGCCTGGTGAATCACTTATTCGTACAAGTTACACTGCACTTAACACGAAAGAAATTATAGACAAAGCAGTAACAATCATAGATAACGTTTTAGAAGGTATCAAATCATCAAAACAGCAGTAATTACAGGAGCATCAAAAGGTATTGGTCTTGAACTTGCAAAGTTGTATGTTGAAGACGGTTTTTTAGTGTTTTGTTTGTCTCGTTCAAAGCCCGATATAGAATTGGAAAATTTTATTCATATTCAATGCGATGTTTCCGACTACCAGATGGTAAGAGCCGCTTTTGAAACGGTATCTGAATATACAAAAACAATTGATGTTCTTGTAAATAACGCAGGCATTGGTACAGGCGGATCTATTGAACATACTTCTTTTGAAGATGCGAAAAAAATAATTGACGTGAATTTGCTTGGCATATTCAATGTAACCCAAATATTTTTACCACTTGTCCGTGAAACAAAAGGTAAAATTATTAACATATCCTCTGTAGCCGCACATTTCGCAATTCCATATCAAACACTCTACAGCGCCACCAAAGCCGCAATGAATGCATTTTCAAATGGGTTAAGGAACGAAGTGCGAACATTCGGAGTAAAAGTTATGACTATAATGCCCGCCGATATAAACACTAACTTTATGCGATTACGAAATACATGCGACGGGGTTTACCAAGAATATGCGAATAATTCAATTGCCATAATGGAACGCGATGAACGTAAAGGCATGACCCCGCACTACGTTGCAAAGCGAATCTTTAAATTGCAAAGACGCAAAAAACTGCCTCAACAAAAAGTCATAAGCAGACAGCATGCTTTCCTAGTATTTACATCACGTTTTTTTTCAATTATAACATTAAATTTCTTGCTATTTCGAATGTTTGGTGGTAAAAAGAAAAAATAAAAGCCAAACTAGCAAAAGTTCGACTCATTCCAATTTGGTAGCCCCTACTGCTCCGCAGTCGAACTAATCATCAAGAGAGATTATTTCGCCATTGGAATGCAGATGCCACAATAATTTACACTATACTTCATGTCGTGTCAACATAAAAATTTATTTTTCTTCTTCCATTCCAAAAGCGTCATCAATATTGTTGGCATTGTGTGGAAATAAAATTTCTTTTTCAAAATCTTGTGTACCTAATTTTTCCATATAATTTTGCCAAAATGCGTAAACCTGCTTTCGGTCTTGCTCGTCAAATTTAAGCACATTGTCAATAAGGAACGCACGACAGAATAATTTAAGTGTTATTTCTCTTTCAAATACATCGCCTTTGCCTTCTTGGATAAACATATCCCTAATAAGGTTGTAGTAGTTTTCTACTATAATTTGTTTCTCATCTCTAACATCAGATAGTTCATTTTCGTCAAGTTGATTATCCATATATTTAGAAAGCCAGTAGTTATATTTTGGCACTAGGTTATCTTCTCTTGAAAAGAAATGCCAAAAGTAAATAGCAAAATCATTTGTTATTGGGTTGTTGCCAAAAGTATCTAAGTCCCAAAACAAACCATCATAGTTAAAGTCATGAAAGTCGCCATGTGTATATGCGTGGACTGTTGGGTGCTTTGAATTTCTTTCTTTTTCAACATCTGCGACAAGTATTTTGAAATTTTCCAAAAATTCAGGTGCAAGATTTTGAATGTCTTGTAGTAGCATTTCATAGTTTCGCCCATAGTAATCGTAGTTTCTTCCTTTTGGTGTAAGCCTTGGGTAGAATAGAGCATTACTTTCGTTTTGTGAAGTCGAGTACCCAGTTTTGATAGAGCAAGTAATTTGGTTTTCCATGTTACCCCAAAATTCGGCGAGTTTATCCCTTTTGTCATCAAGTGAAATATCTTTTTTACGCAAGTAAGAATAGCCATCTATATCATGCGTATCAACATA
Source organism: Bacillota bacterium (assembly GCA_009780375.1). Lineage (GTDB taxonomy): Bacteria > Bacillota > Clostridia > Christensenellales > UBA1242 > WRAD01. Next base: position 56,996 of record WRAD01000002.1, on the reverse strand, counting down.
TGGGTACAAGTGTATATGATGTCCGTTGCTTCGTTGGACTAAGAGAGTTTTGATAATGTCAAAATTTGGGTCAAGGTTTAATATGATTTGTCTTTCTTGGTCGGTGAAATCTTCGTCAAGGACTTTGAAAAACATTTTTTCCATATCTTCAGGTGTGTAAATTCCAGTGCGAAATTCGTTTTTGTAATCTCGTCTATTTTCATAGAACATAAATTCTTTTTCAGGGAACAACGCTTCACGATAGCATTGCGTAATGTAGTCAAGTGCTTGTTGGTAGTTTTTATTGTTATTTTTCATAGAAAAAAATATTATCATAATTTGTATATAAATGTCAATACACGATTATTTCAAGATACTTATAATCTCATCAAAAGCGACTTTATTTGAAACGACCGCACCAGTCAATCTTCCATCCATTCGTTCATTTTCGCCTTTGCAATTTGACACAAAACCGCCTGCTTCTTCGACTATTAATTTAATTCCTGCTACACCATCCGCACCCAAGTCATGTGGATAAATTGTCGCAACATAATGACCCTCAGCCACAAGCATACCCGCCCTAGCGATACTTCCTAGACTTGTACAGTAAACACGCTTTTCATTTCTAATCTTATCCAAAATATTTAAGTCTAGTTTTACTCGTGGAGTGCCGATACTTAAATTTACCACCGCTTGTTTATCATCCAGTTTAACATCGCTTACTTGTAGTTTGTCGTTATTTTTGTACGCACCTTGACCTTTGATAGAGTGATACATATTTTTAAGGAATGGGTCATAAATTACCGCCACAGTTGACACACCATCAATCACTAATGCAAGAGAAAAAACAGACACAGGAACACCACGAGAGAATTGAGCCGTTCCATCAACTGGGTCGCATACCCAAACATGGTCGCTTTTGCCGTAACTTTCTTCTTCCCCCATAACCGCATGAGTTGGATAATTTTTTTTGACTTGTTCAATTACATACGAATTAATTTCGGTGTCTGCAATCGTTACAATCGACTTGTCGCCTTTATAGGTGTGTTCGGCTTGTTTGTTGAAATATTTAAGCATAATTTCGCCCGATTTTTCAGCGATTGATTTTGCAAAATTTAGATATTCAGTTAATTTGTCCATATATATATAATACAATGGATTTGAACATAACCCAAATAAAAAACCCCGTTCAGCATCGGGGTTCTGTTTGAGATATTCAATTTTCCATTCTTCAAACTTACGGCAATTTTTAGGGTCTTTGTAATATTCCCTGATAGTTTCAACAAGTGGCAATAATAGATTACCCACTTGGCAGGACAGTCCTCGATGTTGTCATTGATGGTATTCGGCGAGAAGATTACCACCAAAGATATTATTAAAGAGTTCGAAAAAGAAAAAGCCAAACTAGGAAAAGTTCGACTCATTACAATTTGGTAGCCCCTAGTGGACTTGAACCACTGACCTCCTCCTTATCAGAGAGGCGCTCTAACCAACTGAGCTAAGGGGCTGTGTGCCATTTGTACAGACAACACTTCAATATATCATAAATTTTGTGAGATAGTCAACTAAATTTATACATAGTAATTATTATGATTGATGGCAATATACTTTTTGATGGTGTTGAATATCATCTTTCGAGGGCGGAAATTGCATATAAAGAATGCAATATCAGGCAAGCGATTATAGATGCGAAACAGGCATTGCAATTATGTAAAGGCGGTGAACAGGTAGACGAAGGCAAAGTAATAGCACTTAGAATTTTTATTGCAAGATGTTATAGCCGACTTGGGAATTTAGAAAAGAGCAATTTACTATACCGTGAACTTGTAAATGAAAATGTTTACTTGCCACCTGTGCTTTTAGGGCTTATGCATAATAATTTGGCAGAAGGCAAAAGCGAAAAGGTAAAGCGAAACATGTGCCTTGTAAAAATTTATCTAGGAGAGGAGCAATGATAAGTTTAATATTTTTGGTGGTAAGTTCAATTATAGGAGCGGGATTTGCAACTGGCGCAGAATTATCAGGTTTTTTTGGATCATCAAGCGTCCATCCTATTTTGATTGCATTAATGATTGGGTTGATGTTGGTTGTGATTTGTGGACTTGTACTCTGGTTATGTGACAGAGGATTCAATCCACCTAAATGGATATTCATGCCTGTGTATTTTGTATTTTTTGTTGCAATGACCGCGGGGGTTGTGTCGCTTGGTGGAATTATCACCGGGCTTGTCGCTTTGGGATTATGTATTGTAATTGTATTATTTGGATTTGACAGGCTTATCCAGTTTAACAAGTACATCATTATATTTGTTTTGTTCACACTTGTTTTGGTTACTCTGCCCCGTGCAGCAAATGTTGGCGAGATAGAATATGGCAATAGAGGATTATTTTCAAGTTTTGGAATGGTTTTGTTGTATGCAGGGCTTAACACCTGTATGCTTTTTCCACTTGTAAAAAAAGCACGGGAAAAGTTATCAAGTAAACAAGTAATGATTTCATTCGCGGTGGCATCTGCGGTAATTGCAATATTTGTTTTTATAATACTACTTGCGATACATGACGTACAAAGTGAAGTTATGCCAATACTTGCGATAAGACGTAACTTGTTTACAATAAGTGCAGTATTACTTAGTGTATTCACAAGTATGTTTATTGCATTATTCAATCTTCACGAATCTGGAAACACCATAAAAAATCAAATCCCAAACACACAAAATAAAATGTACCCAGTATTAAAACTTGTTACAATATCTGCATTTGCATTTGCGGTAAGTATGATTGGGTTCAGCAATGTTATCGGATGGTTTTATCCTGTCGTCGGTGGGTTTATGATTTCTTTTGTGTCGTGCGTTTCTTTGTGGTATTGCGTGAGGCATTGCTCTTTTCTACAAAAGCGGCGGCATCAAAGTCGGGCGTTGGATCATCAGAGCTAGTTATGTCATTAGATTTTGGAGATATCGTAGTGTTTGCAATACGGGCTTCTGCCTCTTGCCGTGCCGCTTCGATACGCTTTTCCGCTTCAATGCGTGATTGGTCTTCTTTGGCTCTGAGAAGCATTTCCTCGTCTATAACCGCCATAATTGCATTAACATCAACAAGCATATACGAAACATCTTTACCATTTCCAGTTTCAATTAACACGGTCGTAAGATGAGGAGCCTCTTCTCTGATTTCTTTTATTCGACCTATCACCCCTGCTACCGTTTTAATACGAAGCCCCGGACGAAGAGATTTAGACATTTGATCTTGTTGCTCTGCCATCTTTTTACGATTCCTTGATTGCCAAAAAACAAGACCTACCATAAGTGCGGCAACCACACCAATAATTACAAATTCAAAACCACCAAACCCAAGCATTGTCATCATTGCATTTCGCATACTAACTCCTTGATAATAAATATTTAATTTTCACCAAATTCATTCACGTTGTCTCGAAGGAAAAGTTCTTTGAACCCTGTGAACGGATCTTTTTTCTCGTGTATTACCTTATATACCATATCACATATTGGCATGGATACGCTATACTTTTTTGCAAGATTTTGTAAAGCGATACTTGTTGCCACACCTTCTGCCAAATAACCTCGATAATAATTTGGTCCATGCCAATTATTTTCTGTTATAAGTTTGATAAGTTCCTCTCCAAAACGTCGGTTGTGACTGTTGTGTGAAAACAAGGTTGCTTCAAAGTCGCCAAGATGACTTAGACCATAGGCGGTAAGTTGTTTACCACCCATTGCTTGAACAAGTTTTGATACTTCGTATACCCCACGCGCCATAAGTGCACCTTTTAAACTTGGCATTCCTGACCCGTCAAGTATTCCGGCGGCAATTCCAAGAACATTTTTTGCGGCCGCTCCGATTTCTGCCCCAATTAAATCATCTCCGACATAAAGTTTCATCGTGTCGCTTCTGAACTCTGTGGCAATACGTTGTACAATTTCTTTGTCTTCACCGTCAACAAGCATTACACCAGGCTGACCTTCAAGAAATTCCTGAATGTGCCCAGGTCCAACCCAAACACAAATTTTTGAAAGATGTTCATTGACACTTGAAAGTTCGTCTGTAATTGCATCCCTAAGCGTTTGTGTTAACGTTTGATTCGTTTGTTCGTCAATGCCTTTCATACAAAGAACAAAGGTCTTGCAATTTGGTACACCACTTGGGTTTTCATCAATATACTTTTCAAACACGTTTTGTAAGGTTTTTGCAATTTCTTTAGAAAAACTTCGCATGCCCTGTGCACTTATTATTACAAAAATGTAATCAGAATGTCCAAGTGCTTTATCAAGATCAGAAATCAATAAAACATCTTCAGGCAATTGCCAAAAGTCATTCTTTCGTGTTATAGAAAGATTTTCGTAAATTGGATCGCCGCTTCTGCCCCACATAAGAACATTGTTTTTTAAATGTGTTGCCTGGTACCATGCGTGAAATGATGCCCAGCGCCCGCAACCAAGTATTGTAATGTTTTTCTTCATGGTTAAAGTATAGCATGAATTTTAAATGATGTGTTTTAATAAAATTTGTTATTTATACTCACGAATAATCTTGGCATGATGAACATCGGTTAACGCAGACATAATATCCCTATATTGGCAATCGTTTGCAATTAACCGCAAATCATTTGCAAATGTCACAAGCCATTCAAGTTTATTCTCGCCAAAATAACGATCTCCGGCATCACCAAGCCCAGGCACAATATAATCTTTGCCATCAAGGCAATCATCAATTGCGGCAACAATAATTTTTATATCAAGTTCAGGTGCGATATCTTGCAGAGTTTGTTGAATGTTTAAAATCCCTTCTGGTGCAGATAAAATTGACACAATAGTTATATTTTTGTAACCAAGTTCCTGCAAGCGATAAACCACATATAAAAGCGAATTACCAGTTGCAAGCATCGGATCAATTACAAATACCTGCTGATTTTGATTTTCGCATTGCGGAATGTCGTCATAATAAACGGTAGGTGCAAGTTTTGCATCAAGTATATTTCGATGCATGCCCACAAAATACGTTTGTGCGGATGTCAATTTTTGTAAATCCAGATCAAGTCCGGCAACCCCTGCACGAAGTACAGGAATAAAGATTGGTGGAATTTCGGTCTTTGTTTTATACATTATACTCGCAATCGCGGTTTGAAGAACATGTCTTCCTACCACACTAAAAGACTCACGAAATTTGGATGAATCAAGACTTCTATCTCTGGTATTATCAAGGTGATTGTTAATAAATTGGTCGTTATTTGCAATGACTATTTTTTTGTTATCAAGTTTTGATTTTAAATTATTTTTTATATCCATTAAGTAAATTCTAACAGATTAATTATGTACAAGTCAAGTTTTAACTTTGCCGTTCTCAAGTCTGTTTATAATTTCGGCGGTAGACAAGTGCCCATCACGATTAAATCGCCCAAGTTTATGAAGTGATGTTTCATCACCCTTGCGTACAGTGTTGATCCATTCATCACAGGTCAAGAGTGCTCTGAACCCAAGATCAAGCAGAATCTGTTTACTTTCCTTAGAATACTTGCCAAAAGGGTATGCAAAGGTTTGCGGTACTGGCACACCTGCTCTTGTAAAATTGTCTTGTGATTCATTGATATCTTCGGTTAACGTTTTTGTATAGGTTGCATCACTCTCTCCCCCTTGCCTCATTATTCCGAATCTTGGTTTGAATTTATGCATTCTGTGCGTGTGGTTTCCAAATTCTACGATTCCACTTTCATGTGCTTCTCTCATTTGATCCCATGTTATATGGCTGTAATTTGGATTACTGTGGTCTTCTGACCTTACCGTAAACTCGGAAAAACTTGTCACTGGATTAATCATGAATTTCACACCAAGACGCTTTGCAATTGGAATACCATAATGAATGTTATTATAATGTCCATCATCAAAAGTAATGACTATTGGCTTGGTTGGTAATGTTGTTTTACCATCAACCCAATCGATGACATCTGACATGAAAACAGGAGTAAACCCATGTTTTAAGAAGGCAGAAAAATCATCTTCAAGTTGTTGCTCGGACACCACATACTTGCCTTTTCTCGAGTTAAGAATATTGTGATACATGATAATTGGTAAACGAATTTCCTCTTGAACTTCCAAATTTTGGCTTTTGAATGCAAATGATTTTCTTGGCACAGATTGTAAAGTACTTGAAAAAATCATCGCAACAAGCAAAGTTGACACAACAAGAACAAAAGATAAAAGCAGTATAAAATATTTTGTAGCAAGTGTTTTTACAAGGTTCATGAACATAGTATTTTCATTTACGGTACTTTTATGCTATAATATATGTTGGAGTGTACTTTATGAAAAATGAAAAAATCAGAAACGTTGCGATAATTGCACACGTTGATCATGGTAAAACAAGTTTGGTTAACGAATTATTAAAACAAGGTGGTGTGTTTAAATCACATCAAGATGTATCAGACAGAGTTATGGATAACAATGCAATCGAACGAGAGCGAGGTATTACAATACTAAGTAAAAATGCATCATGTATGTTTGGGGATGTGAAAATAAACATTGTTGATACACCAGGTCACGCAGACTTTGGTGGCGAGGTTGAACGGGTTCTTAAAATGGTTGATGGTGTACTTCTTGTCATAGACAGTTTCGAAGGACCAATGCCACAAACACGATTTGTTTTACAAAAGGCACTTGAACTTGGACACAAAGTCATTGTCGTTGTAAATAAAATTGACAGAAAAGATGCACGTATTGACGAAGTTAAAGACGAAGTACTTGAATTGTTACTTGAACTTGACGCAACACCTGAACAACTTGACAGTCCATTTGTTTACGCAAGTGCACGTGAAGGTGTATCAACGCTTGATATGTCGGTAACACCAAAAAGCTTTGTACCTTTATTTAGAAAAATCGTGGAATATATCCCAGGCCCAGAAATTGCCGAGGACAAACCATTTACAATGCTTGCAAGTTCTACCGAGCAAAATGACTTTCTAGGAAAACTTGCGGTTGGTAAAATTGAAAGTGGCAAGATTTCAACCAACATGACTTTAAAGGCCATTAATTTTCACGATGCCAATAAAAATTTCAATTTCAGGGTTGCAAATTTATTTTTGTTTGATGGACTTGGCAAAGTTCCTGTTACCGAAGCCGGTGCAGGAGATATTATTTGTATAGCAGGCGGAACAGATGTTGCAATTGGTGATACAATTTGTGATAAATCGGTTGACAATGCACTGCCCTTTGTTAATATTTCTGCACCAAGTATCGAAATGACGTTCAGTATCAATAACGGCCCATTCGCCGGTAAAGAAGGCAAGTTTTGTACAAGTCGCCATTTAAAAGACCGACTTGAAAAGGCGGCAATCAAAGACCTAAGTTTAAAAGTCTTACCGACAGACAGTGCAGATGCATACCGAGTCCTTGGTCGCGGCGAAATGCATATTTCTATTCTTGTAGAAAATATGCGGCGCGATGGATATGAATTTATGGTAAGTGTGCCAAAAGTACTTTACAAAACAATAGATGGAAAACAACATGAGCCAATTGATCGCGTATTTATTGACGTTCCAACGGAAAACGTTGGTTCAATTATGAGCGAAATGGGCGAGCGCAAAGGTGAACTTGTAACTATGGATACTGGTGAAACACGCACAAAGTGCGAGTTTCTTGTTCCAAGTCGTGGACTTCTTGGTTATAAAACAAAATTTTTGACCGACACACGTGGGAATGGAATCATGAACTCGTTATTTGAAAAATACGAACCATTCAAAGGCTATATTCGCAAACGCGATTTTGGTGCATTAATTGCACACGAAACAGGCGAAGCAAACTCCTATGGTCTGTTTGCCGCACAAGAGCGAGGCAAATTACTGATCCTGCCAGGAACCCAAGTATATGCAGGCATGGTTGTTGGAAAAAACCCTGCAGGTATGGACTTGACGGTCAACGTATGTAAGAAAAAACAACTTACCAACATCCGTTCAAGTGGTGCGGATGATGCACTTAAACTTGTTCCTGTGAAACTTATGTCACTTGAAGAATGTATAGAATTTCTTGACGATGATGAACTTCTCGAGGTCACACCAAAGAATTTACGAATAAGAAAAACCGTGCTTGACCACACGAAACGTATACGAGAGAAAAAACCCCAATAATTTGACCATTCAACACATCTAGTAACTGGCGTCTTTTGAATTTATGGAAATCAAATTTTGAGCGTAATGATTTCTCCTTTGTGTTTTTTACTTTTTATGTTTTTTGTCCATCCAGACTCTTTTCCATAGAATTTCCATTCTTCATTTATATTTTTGTAGCTCGCTTGTAAATGGGCTTTTATTTCTTCCCATAGTTTATTACTATTGCCCAAAGCAGACGATGCCATTTCGTCATTTGGCACAAATGCTTTTTCATCAAATACACTTAGTGCCATTTCGTTCTCCTTTCTTATGGTTTAACGCTAATTTGTTTGTTAGGTAATATGATTTTGTGCGACCGTCGTTTTTGAATTTGCGTAAATTAAACCCAAGTGTCTTTATTGTATCACGGCTTAGCTTTTCCGCAAAGCCTTTTATTATGCTAATTCTAATAATCCAGCAATCGTCCATCGTCGTGCCATTGTCCGAATATTTTGTTTTTTGTCTTTTTCGTGGAAATGTCCGATCGTTTCCAAAAGCCCATCAAATATATTTCCGGAGAGTTCCCAATATTTTTCATGCCCACCGTGGCTACCGATGAATGGTCGGATGAAATCATGCACATAGTGATTGTCAATCAAAAACCATGTTCTTATGCGCCCCCGTCTTTTTTGAATTTCTTGGCAAGGCGTTCTTGCCAATCCCCAATTGGTTCAAGCTCACCGAAAAAGAAACGCATGATTTTGGGTTCATTTCGCCATTTCAATCCGCCGACAAGTTCTTTGTTTTTCCAAAGCCAAATGATCCTATCAATCACGAATTTGATTTGACTCATGGTGAAAACCCGCCGCGGCATTGCCAATCTTATCAACTCCAAATTGGCGATACATTCGGTTCCATCTGGGTTTCGATCCTCGGATCCCGTGCCGCGTTCCATCCCGCGTGCGCCTGATACGATGTATAGTGCCGCGCTTAATGATGCCGCCTGTAATTGCTCGGGTGGTACATGGGGAAGGAATGCCCGCGCATCCAAATGAACACCCAAGCCGCCCGCTGGTGTCACGACGGGAACGCCTGCGTTTTCCAATTCATCCACCATGAATTTGATAAATTGTGGGCCTTGACTGATGTTATCAAAGTCCATCGTTTCATCAATCCCGACAGCGATTGCCTCCATCTCGCGGCTGCTCATTCCGCCGTATGTAATAAAGCCCTCGAATAGGGGGATGAGTTCCTTGATCTTGTCGGCCAGCATCGGATCATCCAAACAAATTCCGCCGCCACGTGCTGCACCGAATTTTCGCGCCGAAAAGTAGATTATATCGATATGGCTTGCGACTTCGTTGCAAATTTCAAGGATGGTTTTATCCCGACATGATGCCTCACGCGTTTTGATGAAAAATAAATTGTCTTGCAGAAGGCTCGCATCCATCATCAAAGGCACGCCGTTCGCTTTGCAAATTTCCGCCGTCTGCCTGATGTTTTCAAGCGAAATCGGTTGGCCGCCGATCAGGTTCGTTCCCGCCTCCAATCGCACAAATGGGATTTTCCCGCTGAAGTCTTTGAATGCTTGTTCAAGTTTCCCAATATCAATATTGCCTTTGAATGGGTTTGTTGATTTGACCTGCATTGCGTCATCCGTGAAAATTTCAATCATGGTTCCGCCCTGCAGTTTAATGTGGGCCCGCGTTGTAGTGAAATGGTAATTCGTCGGAATAACATCCCCGGGTTTTACCAGCAACCGCGAAAGGATATGTTCGCAAGCTCGCCCTTGGTGCGCTGGCCAAAAGAATTTCTTGCGGAATACTTTTTGCAAGATGGCCTCTAATCTGTAGAAGCTTTCGCTGCCTGAGTAGGCGTCATCCGCTATGAACATGGATGCCTGCTGTTTGTCACTCATGGCATTGGTTCCGCTGTCCGTCAGCATATCCAAAAATACCTCGTTGCTTTTTAGCAGAAAGGTATTGCTGCCCGCACGCCCAATTGCGGCCACCCGTTCATCAATCGGCATCAAGTTTAATTTTTTGACGATTGTCGTCTTGTGCATTTCAAGCGGCAAATCCTCACCGCTTAGCAATTTTATGACCCGTTCGCCTTGCGAACATTTGGATAAATTATCCTTAATGTCCAAGGTTCTCGACGGAGTCGAGGTTCTTATTGTTTCCATTTTGGACTCCTTTTTTGTTTTCGTTTTCGACATGAACGACTCACAAAAAAAACCCGCCTGCTCTCGTGTAATTCGAGGCGGACGGGGTGTGGTGTTTTTGTCTTATATGCTATGCACTATCTCACGCAAAAAGCCGCACGTCGTTGCCTCGACTTGCGGTAATAATAAACTGCTACTACCGATTTTCGTAATTCGTTCATGTCTGTGTATATTATATGCCACTTGCAGCGGTGTGTCAATGTTTTTATATCTCGCGTTCGTCTGATATTTTTGCCGCGAACGCACGTGTCTATCCTTTTGCGCACATGATTCTGTTTATATTCTCTTGCGAAAACCTACGATCCATCTTTATCAGTTTTTCTATCTCTGCGGGGTTATAGCATGTTTGCACAACAAGCGAGCCGCCGCGTTCGAGGTAATCGCCCGCTCCTGCTGTCACTTGACGCAATCTTTTCAGTCCATCCTCGCCTCCATCCCTCGCTATCCTTGGGCACAACAATTCGCCGCTTTGATCTAGTGCGATGATTTTGTACGTTGTCGAGCTTGGTGGGTTTGAAACTATAAGGTCGTATTCGTCAGCAATACGGTCAAACATGTCGCTTTGTAAAAACTCAATGTCCGCGCCGTTTATCCTTGCATTATGGCGCGCCACCTCGAGTGCTTCCTCGCTGATGTCTGTCGCCGTGACATGCGCGTTTAAATGCTTTGCGAATGCCATCGCCATTGACCGCCTGAACAATGTCGATGCCAACGGTCAAATTTCATTTATCTCACGTTGATATTTCTTGCCCGTTCGCCTGTAAATGTGATAAAATGAATTATGATCTATTATGTAAGACACGGCGAAACCGTATATAACAAAGAGGGTAAATGGTCTGGGTTGATTGACACAGGTCTAACTACTCTCGGTGTAAAGCAGGCACTTGAATTAGGGCAAAAAATGCGCGACGTTAAAATTGATCTAGTATTCGTGAGCCCACAAATACGCGCACGGCAAACGGCAGAGATTGCACTATCATCTCGCGCCCACGAAAATAGACCGCCTGTGATTACAGATAGTCGTATTGTTGAATGGTACTCTGGTGAATATGAAGGGTTTGCGTGGCATCCTGAATTTGATCGCGATTTCTATGGCAAGCGCGAATTATATAATTACAAGACAGTTGAAACTTTTGGATCGGTAGAGGCGCGTATTAAAAATTTCTTTGACGAACTCCGCGCCAAACATAACGGCAAAAATATTTTAGTTATTGCCCATGGTGGTATTGCAAAAGTTGTACACGCATATTTCCATGGCAAACAAAAAAGCGGTTTGTATTGCGATGCGCCTGATATGAAAAATTGCGATTTGATAGAGTTTGCTTTTGGAGGTTGATTATGGAACGTATAGAACTTTGCGTTGGGAGCGAAAGTGATTTCGATACATACTTTCAATTTTTCATTGATAAGGCGCGGGTCGTAAAATCATAGAGGAAGTCGCAAAATTATATAAAACCAAAGGCGCAAAACATTTACGTTTGGATTGTCGCGATAACAACGAAGATCTAAAAGCATTTTACCGCGATGTTGGTTTTACCGAGTTAGACAAGATAGAACACCGAACCGTCAAAGGAAGGTACTCACGTCTATGGAATATGGATTTATAACAGATGAGGTGTAACTTGGCTATGAAAATCGCAAATTTAGCGCATCACCCCGAACACATTGAACAGGTCGCAAAATGGGTGTTCGATGAATGGTCGGCAAATAACGGCGGTACGCTGGAACGTCAAATATACCAAATTAAACACGCAATCAAAACGGACGGAGTTCCACAGACTTTTATTGCCCTGCATAATGGTAAACTTGTCGGCACGGTTGCGCTTTGGAATAACGATCTCGGTGTCCGTCAAGATCTGCGCCCGTGGCTTGCTTGCCTTTACGTTGATAACGAATTTCGCGGTAAAGGTATCGGCACAGAACTAATAAAATATTGCACGGCGGTTGCAGGAAAATTAGGTTTTGAAAAATTGTATCTAATCACCGAGCATAGCGATTACTACGAAAAACTAGGTTGGCAACATATAGACAACGCGCCCCGTAAAAGCGGTTATGACGATATTAAAATATACTCGTACACGTATTGAGGTAAAAACAACTAACGGTTTCTTGCATCGGCTGCCTTGCTCGAATATAATCATATTAGGAATTCCAAACATTCTTAATAAAGGAGGTAGCGACCATGGAACAGTATAAAAAATGCGGTTGCGGTTGTCCGTGCGATAACTGTAAATGCACACCAGACAATCATTGTGGATGCGGTGGAAATTGCAAATAGAGGTGGCTATGAACGAACATATCGGGATAATTATTGCAAATGGACGAAAGTCCAAAGGCATGACACAGGCGCAATTCGCGGAGGTGTTTCATGTTACCGCGCAGGCGGTTGGCAAATGGGAACGTGGGCAAAGTTTGCCAGACGTTTTTACTCTCGCGAAGATCGGGGAACTTATTGGACACAAAACCGATTGTTTCGTAAACGGCAAAGAGGATGGCAAGCAAAAATGTTCATCCAAGTGTTCATGCGTTGATTGTCAATGTTGTTCGTCTTGTTCTTAAAAACCACAGCATAACAAAAAAACCGAGCGCGTTACTCGGTTTTTTTGCGATCAAGATTGGATAACCGTTGACGAATGTATATGATACATCATAGCGGTTCAAACTTGACACGTCTTGGTGGGGAAGGTGGGACTTGAACCCACACGATATTGCTATCATCGGATTTTGAGTCCGACGCGTCTGCCATTCCACCACTTCCCCGTGGATTTTCCAATTATATCACAAGTGATTGGTGCGTGCAAGAGATTTGCTTTGTATTTTTCGTTTTATGTCTTATACTTGACGATACTTAGGAGAACCAATGAAATTAATAGCGGAGATTTGTCAAGATAAAGAAATCAAGTGTAAACAATTTAAACTTAGGCGAAAAGTGCGAGTAATTCTCTTGGATGATGACAATAGGATTGCAGTTATGAATATAACCAAGGCAGGATTTCATATTTTGCCTGGTGGAGGTATTGATGGGAATGAAACAAATGCCGAGGCATGTTATCGTGAATGTTTAGAGGAAGTTGGGGCAAGCATCGAGATACTCTGCGAACTTGGCTTGACAATAACACAACGAAACACCGATGCGCGGTTAAATTTTGATTATTGCTACGTGGCAAAGGTTATCGGTAATTTACAATCTGTATCATTTACCGAGGGTGAGATTTTTGGTGGGTACAAGCTTGAATGGTATGACATAAATGATGCAATTTTAATATTCAAAGAAGAAGAGAAAAAGCAATATTCTTCAGAGTGGGCAAAGTATCTAGATGCCAAAAACTTTACCGAAGATATGAAAAACCTTGAATTTATCAAGCATAAACCTGTTGTTGAAAGAGAACTTGCAATATTAAAAGAGTATCATGAAAATTATATGAACGGGATTAATATAAAGACGATATAATTATGTCTATTATTTAATTATTTTAGTTGCCCAGTTTCCAAATATAGGTTAATCTCAATGACATGAGTGGTTGTTGATGCTTGTTGAAACCATACTAACTTATAAATCTTGAGATTAACTTAGGAGGAATTTTGCAATGGCAACAAAGTATGTCTTTATTACTGGGGGTGTTGTTTCTGGTCTTGGGAAAGGTACGGTCGCCGCATCACTTGGGCGACTTTTGATTAACAGAGGACTTAAGATATCTATTCAAAAGCTTGATGTATATCTTAACGTTGATCCAAGCATGATGAATCCATTCAGACACGGCGAGGTTTTTGTCACAGATGATGGTGCAGAAACAGATTTGGATGTTGGGCATTACGAGCGTTTTACAGGCGTACATTTCAACAAAAATGTTAACAGCACAATGGGAAAAGTATATCAATCGGTGCTTCGTAAAGAACGTGCAGGTGAATATCAAGGCAGAGATGTCCAAGTTGTGCCTCATGTCACCGATGAAATAAAGCGTGTAATCAAAGAAGTAAGCAAAGATGTTGATGTTGCAATAATCGAAGTTGGAGGAACGGTCGGCGAGATTGAAGGATCCACAACTATCGAGGCGGTGCGTCAGCTTAAACTTGAACTTGGTTCAAATGGAAGTTTTAATATTCACGTTACTCTTGTACCCTACCTTGAATGCAGTAAAGAAATTAAAACAAAACCAACACAAAACAGTGTCCGTGACCTGAGACATATGGGAATAAATCCCGATGTCGTTATATGCCGTACGAACAGAGGGATTGAAATTGACACAGAAGCCCGGGAAAAAATTGCACTGTTTTGCAATTTGAAAGATATCAACCACGTTATACATGCACCTGATTGCCTTACCGTTTACCAGGTTCCTGTTAACCTGAAAGAACAAAAACTTGATGAAATCGTACTTGAACATTTTGGAATAAAGGCAAAGCAAGGCAATCTTGAAGACTGGAAAAATATGGTTTTAAAAATGCTTGACGACAGTAACAAGACCCCAAAGAAAATTGCAATTATTGGCAAGTACGCCTCTGTGCCTGACAGTTATATTTCGGTGACAGAGGCAATAAAACACGCCGCACTCTTTACAGATGTAAAAGCAGACATACATCTTGTCAACCCTGACGACTTGATGGCAAATTCTGTAAAGGCCTTTTTAGGTAAATTTGATGCGATAGTTGTTGCAAATGCACATGGGCGGGCCGGACTTGAAGGCTGTGTATTGGCCGCACAAGTTGCCCGAGAGAACAATATTCCATATTTGGGAATTGGGCTTGGGTTACAGGCGGCGGTTGTTGACTTTGCAAAAAATGTTGCAAATTGGCAACTCTTTAACCTGTTTACAAATGGTAAAATCAGACTTGGTCTATGTGATGTAAAACTTGAAAAAGGTTCAAAGGCATATAACGCATATAACACTATACAAAAAAATACAACACAAACCAAAGAACGCCACAGGAATGATTATGAATTTGATAATGCTTATCAAAAAGAACTTGAAAATACTGGACTTGTGTTCAGTGGGGTTGATTGCGATGATTTGGTTGAAATTGTCGAGAACCCAAGTTGCAAGTATTTTATTGCATGCCAATTTCATCCAGAACTTGTTTCAAAACCATATAATCCACATCCACTTTTTGTAGGCTTGATAAAAGCAAGTCTTGACAAATAACTCATTTTTTGGTATAATTAAAATATTCTTTATTAATCCTAGGAAAGGGATGAGTTTAAATGATTAAAGTAAATTATTTAACTGATGCAATCAATAAAGTTGATGAGCTTAGACAACTCAATTCTGAAAAACTTGGAAGCCATTCTCTAACTTTACTTGATGACATTGAGGAAGCACTAAAACGTGCCAATGAAAATCATCTTGCCAAAGATAAAGAAAACAAAACTCAACATGGATTTTGGCATTAATCACAACAAAAAAGCGACCTTGCACAGGGTCGCTTTTCAAAAACAGGTATTGACATTATTAATCAATATATATATACTATAATTGTTTCTTATTGCACCCACAAATGGGTAGATGAAAGGGTTTTGTCAAATGACACCTGTACAACAAGAACAATTAAAGCGGCTTACACTTGAATTTCTGGCCGCAGACACAGTCGAACAAATGTTGGTTATGTTGGATGCGATGGTTGATCAAGGATTTAGTGATGCACCATATGCACTAATGCTTATACCACTTGAGAGTAGTTATGGCAAACCAAATGTAACAAATTTCGAAGCAAATACACCTGAGAGAACTCGACTGTCAAAACTGGTACTGGATTTATTGGATGCTGAGACTCGTGAAGGCGTGAGTGAAAAGCATAAACAAATCCTTGATGAAGGTTTCAAGGAGGCGGGGTATGTACTTGGACTCTTCATTATTGCGACGACCGCACCTGAAGAGGACCTAGATAATCTTTTTGAGAAATACTAGAAAATCTGTACCTTGCAAACCACAAAAAGCGACTTTGACAGTCGCTTTTTTACAATCTAGGAATTATCGTTAAATTTTTGGTTATTTTAATTTACCCATTTGGTCGGCAATACAGATAAGGCGGTTATATTTTGCAACACGGTCTGTACGAGAAAGTGAACCGGTTTTAATTTGCCCGGCATTTGTTGCAACGGCCAAATCGGCGATTGTTGTGTCTTCACTCTCCCCCGAGCGGTGAGAAATTACCGCGGTATACCCTGCATCATGTGCCATTTTTATACAACTGAGTGTTTCGGTAAGCGAACCAATTTGATTAAGTTTAATAAGAATCGAGTTACATGCACCCATCCCAATACCCTTTTTAAGACGTTTCGTGTTTGTACAGAAAAAGTCATCACCAACAATTTGAACTTTTTTACCAAGACGATTTGTAAGTTCTGTGTACCCTTTCCAATCATTTTGGTCAAGACCATCTTCAATAGATACGATTGGAAAATCTTTGCAAAGTTGTTCATAGTATGAAATCATTTCTTCTGTTTTGCGTTGTTGTCCATCAAAGTTATAACGTTTTTTGTCTGCATCATAGAATTCTGATGCCGCAACATCCAATGTAAGTCCAAAATCTGTGCCTGGTTTATACCCTGCTTTTTCGATTGCCTGCACACAAAGTTCAAGACCTTCACGATTGCTTGCAAGATTTGGTGCAAACCCACCTTCGTCACCTACGTTTGTATTCATGCCACGTTCTTTTAAAATTGTGCGAAGTGTATGAAAAACCTCCGAACCCATACGTATTGCCTCTGCCACATTTTTGTGCGATTTTGGTTGAATCATGAATTCTTGGATATCAACGTTATTGTCACCATGTGCACCACCGTTGATAATGTTCATCATAGGTGATGGGAACACGTCACCACTCTTACCTGCAAGTTGTGCCATATACGCATAAGGTGCCATGTCCTTTGCATCTGCCGCCGCATACATACATGCAAGTGATACCGCCAAAATTGCATTTGCACCCAATTTTGCTTTGTTTGGTGTGCCATCAAGTTTAATCATAAGTTTATCAATTGCCGCTTGGGCGGTTACGTTTTTACCAATAAGTGCAGGTGCGATTACTTTGTTTACGTTTTCAACCGCTTTTTGAACACCCTTACCGTGGTAACGTTTTTTGTCACCATCGCGAAGTTCAACCGCTTCGTATTCGCCTGTTGATGCCCCACTTGGCACAATTGCATAACCATAATTTTTGCCGTTACGCCCTGCCCAAACTTCTGCCATAACGGTTGGGTTACCTCGGCTGTCTAACACTTCGATTGCTTTGATTTTTGTGATTTTCATAATTTCTCCTTAATTGCATTTTGCTATTGAAAAAGTGGCTTCTATTAAGAATATTATCAACTTTTGTGCAAAAAGTCAACCATAATAGGCATATATGTGTGGTTTTCGTGTATATTCACAAGTTTATTCTATTAGATTCATAAACCCCAACAAGAAAATCGGAAATCACATTAAATACAACGCTTAGATAATAAGCAAGATTTGCATAATCAAAAGGAATTCGTTCAATTAGTTTATCTATTTGCTTTTGAGTTGTACTTAGACTTGTGGCGAGTTTCCCTTGTGTTACTTGTTTATCTTTTAATAATGATTCAAGGCGTGCACTGAGTTCTTTGAATTCTTGAAATTCTTTAAAAGTTCTATTTTCTTTTTCGATTTGGGTTGAATGCATTCCAAATGCTTTCAAATATGTTGGTTCATTGTAATCGTCGTTTACTATTTTTTTGTCCATTATTTTTTCTCCTTTGAATGACTATATTCTTAGTCATTAGTAAATAATACTTTAAATGAAGTCAATATGTCAATAGGATTTATGGAGTCACCTGCAAAACGTTTAACCAAGCTAAGAGAAGAAAAAGGATTGTCGCAACGACAACTCGCAAAAGTTGTCGGTATTCATCAAGCCACATATAGATTATATGAAGTTGGTACTGAGGCAAGTTATGAAAATCTGATAAAAATTGCCAAATTTTATAATGTTACCGTGGGCTACTTGGTCGGTGCAGAGGATTACTAGAAACATGAAACAAAAAGATATTAAACAACTTACACCTTTTGCTAAAAGGCTACTTGAATTACGAAAAGAAAAATCTCTAACTCAACATCAACTTGCAGAACTAGTGGGCATCCCACAAGGAACTTATAAAGAATATGAGTTAGGTACCGAGGCAAACTATACTAATCTAATTAAACTTTCAAAATTTCATGGTTATTCAGTTGGATATTTAATTGGTTCGGAAGATTATTAGGAAAAATTATGGAGTCACCTGCAAAACGTTTAATCAAATTAAGAGAGGAAAAAGGATTGTCACAAAGGCAACTTGCAAAACATTTAGATATTGCTCATAGTACATATAAACAATACGAAACAAATACTGAGGCAAGTTATGAAAATCTGATAAAAATTGCCAAATTTTATAATGTTACCGTGGGCTACTTGGTCGGTGCAGAGGATTACTAGTTTAACCATTGACATTGCACGCAAAAAAGAGAGGCACCTCTTTTTTATAGTCTAGGAATTATACATGCGTGGACATTAAGGAAGATATTAATGGTTCGCTTGAGCGAACTTGTCTTCTGCTAAATTTTTTGTACTAGAATCTCGGCTAATGTGCACCGTAAGTTGCTTTAGTTCTATCACCAAATATCCAAGGCTATGATTCAGATGAAATTTTTCTTAAAATCTATTTCATAGAATTTTTTGATTTCAAAAATTCGGTAATCATATCGTATTTTTTATTTGTGACAAGCATATTTACGTAATCGACGTCCTTTCTTATCTCTTTGTCCTTTCTGCCACTTTTCTGTGCCGCCTGCATAATAATGTCTTCTATTTCCTCAGGCATTGGAACAATTTTTTCCTTTTTTGCAATCTCATCAAGTACAAGACGCGTTTTTATTGTGTTAATTGCACTTTCCTTGTGTTGTTCACGTATTGCATCAACCGTTGTACCTTGCATTTGGGCAAATAATTCCAAATTAAATCCTTGCATCGAAAGACGGTGATTAATGTTATTCATCATCATATCAAGTTGACGTTCAACCATTTTCTCTGGGATTTCAACTGGGGTTTGTTTTACAACCTCGGCGATAAGTGCATCTTCGTTAAGTTGTTTAGATTCGGCTTCTGCACTTGTGGTCAATTTTTCCTTGATGTCTTTTTTATAATCGGCAAGTGTTTCAAACTCACTTGTATCTTTTGCAAATGCATCATCAAGTTTTGGCAATTCGGTTTGCTTAATCTTTTTAATTTTGATTGCAAAGTTCGCAGGTTTTCCGGCAAGTTCGGCGGCGTGATATTCTTTTGGAAAAGATACCTTAACATCTTTTGTGTCACCAACACAAAGACCAACAAGTTGATCTTCAAAAGTATCAATAAACGATTTTGAACCTATCTCAAGTTCGTAATCCTCGGCGGTTCCGCCTGCAAATTCTACACCATCAATACTTCCTTTGAAATCAAGCGTAACCATGTCACCATTTACAATCTTGTGTGATGTCGGTGCATCAACTTGACGACCTCGTTTTATCCTTGCCTCTTCCAGAAATTCATTAACTTGTTTGTCTGTTATTTTAATATCTGCCGACGCAACCTCAAGTCCGGTATATTTTCCAAGCTTGAACTGAGGAATAGTTTCAACCGTACCTTTCATTGTTACACCGCCTTCTTTTGGTAAATCAAAATCAATAGCAGGTGGTGCGATTGGTTCAAATTCAGGATTTGCATCAAGAATTGTATTGTAACCTTGTTTAAAAAGTTGGTCAATTGCCGCCTCGATAAAAACACCTTCGCCATAATTTTTTTCTATCATTTTACGTGGTGCTTTTCCTGCTCTGAACCCGTGAACACGGTACTTGCCGCCCTCCTTTTTAAACGTGGACTCCATCGCTTCTTCATATTCACTTGCGGTAAAAACAAGCTCGAATGTGGCATCGGTTTTGTTTTGTGTAAATTTATGTTCCATTTGTAACTCCTTTTTATTACTTACATAAGTTATCACAGTTTTATATTAAAAGCAAGTTTTAAAGTATGTTAAAAATAAGAACAACAAGCAACGCAATTATCATAATACGCATAAATATCGTGAATTTAAATTCACGTTGTTTACGTTTAATCCATTGCTTCTCTTGATCATAAAAAACTTTTTGCTTTCTAAGTTCCCTTTTTCGCATGTCATCGGCCTCTTCTATACCTCGGTCGCGAAGTCTCTCTCTGCGTTGTTCATCTATTTTTTGTTTAAACTGCCTGTACCTTGTTGCGGTTATAAAAAAACTTGCACAGCAACTAACTATTGCAAGAATTTTTGTGGTTGTGTAAAGTTCGCTTATTCCTGTAGACACACTTATTATCAAAAAAAATAAAGTGGCTACAAGTGAATAAACAAAAATCTTCTTGGGCAAAGTCGATGTTTGAGCCACCCAAAAAGATTTTAAAAAGTTTATTAGGAACTTCACACAATTAGATTACACCAGTTTCGCCAAGAATCAAAGCTATTGTAATAAATATTGCGGCAATAGTCCATACAAGCATACACCACCATTGTCTTCTCATCCTTCGGTAACAGAATATAAACGATATTACACCGATAACGATACACGCAAGAATTATACCAATCAAATAAAATGCATGAGCAATACTATCATTCCATCCGGCCGCCCTTATAATCATGAAAAGCATGAAAGCAAACCCTACAAGGGCAAAAGCAATAAACGCAAGCAGACTTAGAAATCCTCTTCCATAAGTTTTTCCCATTTTACCTCCCTAATATATTATGCACAGTATACACTAATATATTAGGCAAGGCAACTAGAATATCCTTCGACTCTTTACAATATGTCCAAAGATTCCTAAAGCGGTAACACCTCCGGCCGCGACTCCACCTGCAACCGCACCTGTTGGAACTTTTGTACCATTGGAATATCCTTCATATGTTGTTTCGTCTTCAACTTCCTCTTCACCGCTCTCTTTGTCATTTGTATCTATGTTATTATCAATATTATCATCTTTATCACCGGTTGCCAGATCATTATCACCTTCTGTTTCTTCACCCCCAGATTCTGGCATAGGAATAATCTCTATTGTTTTCATAACTTGGAATATGCCTTGGTAATTACCAGTGAAAACAAGTGTGATTGTAATTGTACGTGTACCTAAGTTTGCATCAATTGGCGAGCAAATATCCACACTGTATGTGTATGAAACCTCTCTAAGGGTTGTCGTTATAATGACTTCTGGTAATTGTGTATTTGCGTTATATTCAATTTGTGTTGCAGATAATATTATTTCAAATTCATTCTGTGTCACCGTACGCGGTGAAATGATAAACGGTACATGTTGAATTATATAGGTTTCCCAATTTGGAGAAGTAAATACAGCACGAACGTTATGCACGCCAATGGTTTGCGGCACTTCACTTGACCATTCACCATTTTGATAATGTTGATATTCAAATGTGTATGTGCCTGTAATTGATGGCAGTGTACCAATCAAGGCAGGTATATTCGGAATATTGCCCCATACCCAACCTAAAAGCGATATACCAAGTGTTCCTTGATCAAGCGTTGCGGTGGCAATTGTAAAATCACGGATTGCCTCACCAACGAAAACCCATTCCATACCACGAGGTGTACCAACTTGACGATATACACGTGCAACATAAGTGTAATCACCTGCGTCAACAGGACGATTTTCAGAATTAAATTCGGTATTATTTCGCCCTGTAAAGGTTTGTTCAATACGATGCTGTCTGTCAACAACTGTATTTATTTGTGCCAAATCAACCAAAGGACTTTGAGGTTGTCCATTGAATACATAAAGATTTTCGCCTGTAACAGGAATCGGAGCAAAATTTGCGGTTACAATTTGATGGGCCCGTGCAGATTCCAAATAACTTCGACTTGTTGCATGTGGGTTTTTCGGGTCAGATGATGTTCCTTGAAGGCCAAGTTGACAAGTACGACTTGTCCAATTTACAAACATGTTATTTGCATTGGCAATTGCATTCGAATTAAAAGTTTGATTTGGATTAGAAGTGCCCTCATAATAATTTATCCATGGGTGATCAACAATTCCCAAATTTTGGTTACCACTTCTAAAATTCATATCTTTATCGGCAAAGGTCGCACGCCAATTCATACCTTCAAACACATTTGCAACCTGGGCAAAGTAACTTCTTACCCCACCAGAATGCGAGTGTGCAAAAGAATAAAGCCTAAGCCAAAAACCACCTTGGTTTCCGATACGCTGGATAACATTTGGGTTCATTATACGAATGTCTGTATATTCGTGAAAACCCCAATGGTTTCCATGTATGTGGTTGTTATAATTTGAACTTGAACGATGGTATGATGTTAAACCACGTGTCAGACCACGACTCACCGCACGTGAAGAACGTGTATCATTAAGTGCCCTGTTATGTCCACCCCATGCAACCTGGTTTATTGCACGTGTTCCAGCATATATATCACCAGGTGTTTCAAGTGGAACGGTGTTAAATTCTGTTATTTCACGACTTGGTTGTGCAGAAATATTTGTAACACGATTGAAACTCAGATCAAAAAAGGTTCTTGTTATACCTGTTGCATTATTCGCATAAGTTTCGTCACTTAATGCGCCAAGCCCAAAAAAGAAATCCATATCAAGACGAGTGAGTGTGCCGTTCATCATAGCAAGCTGCATTTCACCAGAAAAACCAATCCATACCTGGGTCGAGGCCCAACGATATTGTCGAGTCCAACTTGCGGACGAAATTGGATGAAAATTGGTATAAGCAAGGGCGGCTCCATTGTCACTAGTAAGTGGCCCACGATCTGAAAGCCCACCTGTCGTGTCACTTCCTGTGCTTGCATTCATTCTTCCAAAAGTATACCCAGGATTAGATGTTGCACCAATTGTACCACTTGTTTCAATGTTACTGAAATTAACTAAATTCGGACGAACCACATGTGTCACACGGTTTTCTGTATCGTGAACACCATGATTACCTGGTGTTTGTATATTAATGCTTTGATTAAAGGTTTGTGGATTATTAATGGCGGTTTGGTCAGTATTTGCGTATGAGGTATATACTCCGCCTGTACCTGCCATTTTAACGACACCCGAAGACATAAATACAAGTGTCATTATTATTCCAAAAGCCAGCAACCCTCTTTGTGCTAGTCTTTTCATTATATAAATTGTCTCCTAGTTTCATATGTTTCCAAGCAACACAAAACCACTTGGTTATATATTAAGTTTTATTATATATATTTGAAACCCAATCTTTACATGACAAGGTATTAATATATATTACCAATTTTGGCTTTTGATGTCAAGAAACTATGTATAAATACTTTGAATATTAAATAAATTATGCAGCAAAAGTCAAAGCAATATCCATGTTCAAATTAAGAACAAAATTAGGCACAGCAGATGGTATAGATATCCCTACAAGATCCAGAACAGGAACAAGTTCAAATAAATCAGCGACACTAAGCCCTGCTATAAACGTAATTTCACCGTTAAGTGTATCATAGTGAATTCTTGCACCAAATAATCCTGATGCCAAAAAGTCATTTATATTTATATCTGTAAATGTGCCTATCACTGTATGCAGAATTGGAATTGACAATATCATATCAAGAAGTGGGGTATAATTACCTTGATTATGAAAGTACAACCCAATACTTCCATCTGAATCAAGCCTATAAACCACTCTGTTTAAAATTGGATTAAGTGCCACGTTAATCGCATCAAGCATAGCAGGCGAGACCGATCCGGCAAGCAAACTTCCAAGTAACTGGTTAATTCCACCAATTCTGAAATTATCGCCACTTATACCAAGCGTAATTATTTGCAAAAAGTCAATAACACCACTCATTATCTCGCCAATATCGCCTATAAAAGTTGTTATAACCGCATCAATAAGATAACCAAGTCTCTCACTTGAAACAATATCTTTAATCTCTATTACAAGGTGATTAAATGTAATTTCCAAAATATTATTAATAACTTCAATTTCATCAAATCCGTTAATAATGCTTCTTACAAGTGCATTTGTAATGTTATTAAGCCCATCAAGATTTGCTATCTGACAAAGATCTGCGATTATAAATTCTACAAATGTTAATACTGTTGCATAATCACCAAGAAGATCTACCAAATATTCAACCAAATCAACAACAAGCACATTTGCAAATTCTTCCAAATTAATAATGTCAAGTGCAATGTCTATAATATTGGCAATATCTTGGTCTTGTATTTGAATTGTTTCGACGAGTCCTGTAATTAATACTGATAAATCTAAATTTTGAACAAGTGTTTCAACAAAGTCTGGAGCATAATCTGTAATGATTCCTGTTATGTCATGTTTGATTGCACCAATATCAAGAAAATGTGCAACGCCGCCAATCACATATCCATATAAACCTTGAAGTCCGCCATTACGTATAAAGGTTGCAAGTGTTGTTGCAATAAAATCAATTGCCTCATTAATTGAATCTGCAACAAAATCAACACCATCTGTGATAAGTTCTGGCGAAGTAAGTCGTGCAACAAGTTGCTCGAGCAAATTGTCAATTGTAACATTTGTCAAATCGCTGGTCAAGTTTTCAAGTTCTGTTGTCAAAAGCGTCAAAATTGCATCAAAATTTTCAAATGTTACTACATTAGATATTATGTTTTCAAGAATCGCATCAAAATCAAATCGCTCAATGGTCAAATCCCACAAGATTGCATCAACAGTTGCATTACCTGTTTCAAGTGCGTTACGTACAAGTGACTGGAGATGAAGGCCGTCCACCGCATTTTGAAGTTCCGTTTCAATAAGATTAAACAAAAATGTGCGAAGTTCTGGAACGGCAAGAACACCTGGAATGTTAAAAACAA
Source organism: Bacillota bacterium (assembly GCA_009780375.1). Taxonomy (GTDB): domain Bacteria; phylum Bacillota; class Clostridia; order Christensenellales; family UBA1242; genus WRAD01. Next base: position 31,870 of record WRAD01000002.1, on the reverse strand, counting down.
GCACATTAATTGTAATGTCAACAAGTTCATCGTTTGCAACAAGCATTGGAACAAGATGGGAAATAATTACAAATACAAGATCTATTGCTTGGTTTGGATCTGAAGATGTTTCAATTTCAAGCAAGGATGCCATATTCTCAATAACAAGTTCTATTGCAAATTCGATAAGCTCTTCATTTGCGGCAAGGTGAACAATTGTATCGTACAACACAAACGCCATCATCATTGCAAAATCATTTGTTGCGATTAATTGTGGTAATGCATTAACAATCGACCAATATATAAATGACATTGAATCTTCGCCCAGAATATCAAATATTGGTTGAAATTCAACTGGCACCATATTTACAAGTATAGGAACAAGGGTGTCAAGCACATAATTTGCAATTATCGGATTACGCGTTGTATTTACAAGCACAGAAAGAACACCGTTTGTTTCAAATAAAGTGGACACAACACAACTTGTACGAACAAGTCTTGGAAGTTGCGTACGTATAACATCAACAAGAAAATCAACCGCAACCGGATCAGAAAATTGCGGCGGTATAAAATAATTTGCAATGTTGACGAGAACCTGCATAAGATAATCATCATCGAGAATGTCAAGAATTGCATCTTCAAAAAAGAACCACAAGTCTGTTATGATATCATCACTTCCAAGAAGAATTCCGATAAACTCCTCGACATTATCAAACACAAAATCAAACGCGTATTCGACAAGATAATCACTGTCAAATGGTGGCGGCACAAGACCTGCAACAAGACCTGGCAACAAATCCCTTGCAAGGCCCATTATCATTTCATCTTGCAAAAGATCTATAAGAAATGGCTCGATGGACGCCAAGAGTCTTACAATAACCTCACCATCTGTATTGTTAGAAACACCATCACGCTGGCGTATAAGATGAATATATATGTCATGTATTTGATGAGAAAACACACTGTACATATCTGAAAATATTACTATCAAATTTATAAGATCTTCCATTTGGATATTAAGACCTTGGGCTGCCATAAGAGTTGGAACAAGATCATCAAGTGCCATATGAATAACTTCCATGACTGGACCTACACTTACACTTACAAGTCCTCCGATTTGGCGAACAGTAAGATATCCTCTGTCAACAAAGTGCCATGCGTTTCGCCCCCACAAAAGTGCGGTATCAACATTTTCACCCATTGTGTGATCATTGCGAAAGCGACCATTTGCACGCATGTTTTCACCAACACGGGTAAAAAGTTGCATATGATTTGATATACTTCCTCTATTTGCAAAATTTGTATACCATTGAGATGTGTTGCCTATTCGATTTCTCCACATTGCTATGTCGGTTGAAATATAATGATACGATCGTATGTCATATGGTCCAAAACGGGTCATATTACCCCAATTAATATCAAGATGCCAAAACCCATAACCTATTCCGGATCCAGGTCTTGTTCTCTGCCCTGCAAGATATGCATTTATGTCGGCACTCCAATTTACCCAACCTGATTCTTGTTGCCAAAGATCAAGTGCAATCGCGGTATAGACTTTTTCACGTATATTTTGATCAAACGTATTAAAAAGACCTTGTGCAATATTAGTTATATTAAGCCACTCGGTAACCGCAAGAATGCCGTCAAGAAATCCACCCATTGATGGCATGTGACTTTGCATGAAACGGAAGAATTCGATGTTTCTGAACAAGTGATAAAATGAAACATCCGAGACTATTACATACAAGAGATGCTTTACAACTTCATCAAAAAGTGCAGAACCATGAAAACCTTGAAAATGAACATCGGTCATAAGCCCAGGAAGTGATAAGATAAGTCCATTTACATCAAGACTTATATATAAATCAAAACCTGGATCAAGCCTTGCCTCGATAACATTTGGCTCGTCAAGATCCATCATGCCAAAAATCAAATCAAATATAAGTGCAAATTGCTCGTCGCTTGTCCAATCAAATGCAACATCTTCGATGTCTACCCCTTCTGGCAAAACCGAATTAACTATGTTATAAAGATTTACAAGACCTGTTAAATCAATTGCACTTCCAAGACCTGTTATCCCTTGTGGAATAACATCTCTGACAACATCAAGCAATGATTGATTTGTACGTATAAATCCAAATTCCAAGAAAATGTCACGCAAACTTGCATGAAAAGATGGCGGAACATCACCAGATACAAGCATTTGCATAAGAAAATCAGTCGTAATGTTTTCTACAAGTGCGGCACGCATAAACCCATCAAGTGAAAGTTCTGTTCCAAGCAAATTTCGAACAAGTCGGCTTATATCATCACCGAGTGTTCTTGTATAACGAATTATAAGATTGGCAATTTGATTACGCATTTGTTCGGTAAGATGTAAGTTATTTGCTTGTGACAAAAGTGACAAAAGTTCGTCCTCAATAATTTGATCTAAATCCATATTCAACAACGATAGAAGATCTATGTCACCTAAACTTCCTGTAAGACTTTGAAGAAGCCCAAACAAACCATCTAAATTATCTTCATTTAATAAACCAAGAACAATATCACGAAGTTCATTTGCCATAGGCTGGGCCAAATTATCATTTACGAGGTCAAATGTATTATTTCCCAAAGTTGCATGAATCGCCGATGCCCTGTATGTGCCCTCGTTTATGCGAAATCTTGACGCACGCGAATTACCGCCACAACCGGCAAGCAGAACCGCAGGCACCACTATACAAAGTGTAAGCATAAGCGAAAGGAAAACCTTTTGCGTTCTTTTAAAAAATATTTTCATTTTAAGTATAAAACTCCTATTTGATTGTATCAACAAAAATATATTAACTTTGAAACAGTATTTATCTTATATAATCGACAAGGTGAGTCTTGTACCCTAAATATATGCACCTTGATGCTTAATCATATCATATTTTGCAGATAATGTCAATCAAAAGGTTACCTATAACTGACGGAAGTACAGAGGTTCGCCAGTAAGCGGACTTTTCTTTTTATAGGGGGTTCGGCTTGCGGTCGAGCCTTTTTTGATATCTGCTTGAGATGTCGAGGGCTAACAAAATAGACCGGTCGGATAAGGTCAGTACCGATTAAAAGGAAAAGTATGGAAAACAAAACAGAAAAAAAGAAAGGCGAAAAGTTCACTAAGGTTATGGAAATCAACGTAAACCTTGAAACAAAAACTGAGTTCGGGTCAAAGAAATATTATTTCGTTGCGACGTTCCCGAATGGCGTCAAAGGTACTTCGCGTAATGCTTTAACTGAAGACGAGCATAGTGTCATTTTGATATTGGGTAAAGGAAAAACGAAGTTTAAAGGTGATGTCATGGAAGGTCAAGCGACAAGCAAAAAGAACGGAGATTTTAATGCTGTGCGAATTGATGTGCCAATCGACGAGGATATAAGCCTTAACTTCTTTTTGAACGGTGTATCAAAGAAAGTTTACGACAAGGTATATGGTTCAACAAAAAAACAAGGCGGTGCAAAATGACAGCACTTCAAGCATTGGAAAAATTAAGGACGCTTATTACGTCAGAACAAAACAAACCAGCCTATGACATAACCCAAAGAAATGGTATTGAATTCAGTTTCAAAATGGGGGTCATCACAGCAAACGGCAAAACAATTGCAGAGATAGACAAGTTAATTGTCGAAGTGATACAAGGGGGTGCTAAGTAATGCAAAAAGTTTATATCATCTCGGGCACTCGTGACAAAGAAAAAAGGTTGCCCTACTACTTTGAAACAACAGATAGAAATATTGCGGAAAAAAATTTCAATCAATGTTTGGCAAAGGGATATGACATTCGATTAGAAATCGATGTCAAATATACCCCAACAGAATTTGAAAGACAGTATGCAAGAAAAATTCTTGGGATATGAAAACCTGGTGGTGGAAACCACCACCAACGCTATCGGTTTTGTGTTCCCCACGCAAAGATTTATTATCCCGATAGTGTACCAGCGACGAATAGCCAGTCGATGAAAAATAGGCACATTAAAAGGAGAAGGGATATGTCTAGAAATTATGAACAAAAGTTCAGTCCTAGTGAACGCAAGCAATACAATATTGAAATTGCTAATGGCACACGCGAAGTCAAAGTTTTTGACAAGAATGGCAAGGACACAGGCAAAACAAGAAAACCCACAGCCTATGAACGCCAACGTGCAGGTATACGAGCAGAACGTATTGAAAGACGTCAAGGTCGTACCGCACGCAACGCAGATTACATCAAAAGTAATCCACGCAAGTGACAACTGGGGCGATATGTTTCGCCCTGGGGGGTTAACTAAATCAGTATAACGTCAATGTTAATCAAAATAGCCAATGCAACCGATAAAAGTACGACTGATAATACTGTACTCACAACTGGACTAAATAAACTTAATTGTTTTTTGACACCAAGTACGATGCCTAGAATAGCAAGCCCAAGCATTATTAATGCCAATCCAACCGCAAGTGGTGGAATTATAACGGAAATTGCTGTTATAGGAAAGAGTACAAATAAGCAAATTAAACCAAATGTGTTAGCACTTCGATATTCTTCGTATTCTTGCCCGACTGTGTTTTGTTGAAAGTTGTTATAAATGTTAGTAACAGAATTATTATTCACAACAATATTTTGCAATGCTTTTTGAACTACATAAGCATTGCCACAAAATGAACAAATGCCTGACAATTGTGTCGAATCAATTTCGATACTTGCATTACATGATGTACATCTGCCTTGCCTTATATCCACATTACCCCCAACAACTTAATATTCTTGTGCTGATTATACAGCAATTCCTAAATAAAATCAATCTCAAATATCTCTTATCCAGCCTTAAACCGTTTGTTAAGCAGTCAATATGTGTTGGAAATCTAAAAAATAAGGACTTAAATTATGAAAAAATCAAAAATATTTATCGCAATCGTAACCGCCCTTGTCTTGGGTATTGTTTCGTTTGCAGGTTACTCAATGTACCGCACCATCGACAATTGGGGTAATTGGAATAACCAATGTGAGGAAATCACTTGTGATAACGTACAACCAACTAAATTCGATGGAATTTGGATGCTACGTTTTGATGGCTTGGGATGGAATGAAGAAACAAGTCAACCTAAATTTGGTGACGCAGGAATTGTAACAATTACTAATGGTATGATGGACTGGAAATACTTTGAAGAAGTTCAGACAGAAGTTTCGGTTGTGTCTGCCAACGGTCAAATCGTTTTGCACATATTTAGTGAAAAATCAGGGTTTACACAAGCATACTTTTTAACTCATCATCAGGAAACAAATACATTGAGATATTACTTCACTGAAGAAATTTGGGAAAATTCAGAGTTAATTGGTACTCAAAAATCTTTATTACTGTACTTAACGAAAGTGTGAGGTGAACTATGAAAATAGGCGTAATTATATGTTTCGCCCTTGTCCTATCGCTAGTTATGGGGTCATTCCCTCTGATACTGGTTGCAAATATATTCTCATATATTGCTTGGTTTCTAAGATGGGTCGGACGTGGTATTGACTGGTTTGGATGGGGCGGAATACTGGGCTTTGAAAGCCTAGACTATGGAATTTTATCACTAGGAGGTATTATATGAGTGAAAGTAGAGTAATACAAACAAGTTCTGTCGTTATAAGATTGAGTGTTATTGGCTTGACTATGTTGAGTATTTTAGCAATTTTCGTATGGGCATATGTTATGACCTTTTTCAGAAATTATTATCGTGGGTCATATATTATTGGTGATACAGGAGCAAGCAGTGAAGACGTTGAAGACGTATATCGCCCTTTTATTGAAGTAAATATTTTTACTAATCAAAACAATAATGGGTTGCATTTTAGCGAAATCAAGTTTAATTACTTTGATGGACTTCGTGTGCAAGAAGGCATGGAACGGTCAAGTGGTTTACAATGGGCAAGTCGTACCCATGCTATGCCAATATATGATCAAAGTTGGTGGCGTTCTGTTAGGGGTCGCTCGTGGGGTTTTTCGGTTAGTTCATGGAATCCAAATGAAGATACAATAAATAGAAGACAATCTCAAATTGGTTTGCGTGCCGTAACTATGGCAGATGATGATTCACACGACCACAGATTTTCAAGAGCAGAAACACGTATGACAGTACCTATTGAGGATACCCCTTATCAAATTAATGTTGATGGTTCTTGGCGTACAAGTACGACAGTCTTAGGCACAGGACAAGAACGAATTAATTATTATAATTGGGACATGGTATTCATGAATATCATTGGACGTGTCAGAAATTCTGTGACAACAGATGGCACTTATCAATTCTTTGGTACAAGGACTAGAAGATTGTCACTTTGGGATTTATTTTCTGTCCGTAGAATTGGAAACGATGGACAAGTTCATACTGACAGAGTTGACCGAACTGACGTTTTTTCTTCTGCACGTGTAACAATTAACCCTAACGGCTTCCGTGCAAACCGTGAGTCTTTATTTGGCTTATTAGGTGGTTGCGGTGAGTTTGATTTACTTGATGATGGCAAATACAATACAGACTTTGCAGTTTTACGACAGCACGTAACATTAACGGCACAAAATTTTGACATACGTTTCTCACATGCTCACGGTGGATATGTTCTATCCCTTTCAAGTCGAGTAAGACAACAACTCCTTGACATGCGTAGATTCTACTTGTTTGTTAATTTGAGTAGGTCAAACAGTGTTGTAGGTATTGATTTCAACGGCTTACGTGGTTTAGAAATTGCAACAATGCGAATAACGGGAACAGGAAATTTTTATTTCTTGGACTATGCATTCAGAGATTCAACAGTTGAGAGTTGGGAAGTGGCGAACTCTATAAATTTGCAGGGGGTGAACTATGTTATCTAAACCATGGCATTGGATATTGTGTGTTATGATTATCTTCTTTGGTGGTTTTTCTATAATTATGGTGTACAATGAATTAACACGCGAAGGCTTTCAACGTGGGTCAATAAACATAAGAAATAGACTCTCAATGGAAACATTTTATCATGTAACCAACGGTGTCCGCTTTCACATTGATTATACTAACGAAAGACCTGATATGTACTTTTATGAGTGGGTACTTCGCCCTGTTCCAACATTTGATGGCACAAACTTTGAATATTATCTTGAATTAAACGGCAATGTGGTATTTGACGCGGTAATAGGTGAAAGATTTGTAACGGCAACCGTTCCTTTTAGTTTCTATTATATTGACGGCTCTCATCTGGTGACTGCAAATTTGGAGATAAGAATTTTATTTTGGGAAGACAGAACAAATTTAAGACTTACTGTTCACGGCTCTCAAGAAGCAAGATTTCTACATCGACACTTTGAGGCTAGTGCTCTAAGGATATTCGTAAATGAAGTAGTAAGGAGGTCAACATGAACAAAAATAAAATTGTTATCGTGGTTGTTGCCCTCTTGCTTGCGGGGCTTTTAACCTTTGGAGTTTTATGGGGTGTTAATAACTGGCAAACTGTTCAACGTGGACTTGGTGGTGCTGACCTTTATACTCGCGGTGACGTTGAAGATGCCTTTGACGGTGGAATGGCACAAGGTCAACTATTACGCGAACAGTTAGAAGCACAGGTTAGGAGTATGATGGCGATGGTCGATGGACTTAATGCAACTATTCAAGAATTACGTGACCTAATGTCAGAGAATGCAATATTTCATGAACAGTTGCAAAACCAATTACGCTCCCTTGAAAACCTAATTGATTACTACCAACGTCAAATTGACAACCTACTTAATCAACACAATCAAGTTATGGTTTCGTTCTTAGTAAATGGTGAAGTTGTAAATTCGGTGCTTGTGGAAGTTGGGTCAACTTTACAACCTGCTTCAATTCCTGACTATAACCAAATCGAGCTGGACGGCTATTATATTTTTGGTTGGTCTTTAGATGGTTTTGAGGTTGTGGACGTGCAAAGTATAACGATAAGTGAAAGTGTTTCTTTCTTTGCTATTGTTCGTGAAGATAGAGGATGGTTTACAGTGACATTTGTAACACCACAAATATATTCCAACTTTACCCCCGAACGGATTTATAAACAAGTCCGATATGGATATACAATTGGATACAACCCAACCCCATCTCATATTGATAACGGTTTTGCAAGATTTACTAATTGGCGTACGGGCACAGGCGTTAATGCAATTAATTGCCCTATTGACTTTGTTGTAACACGTAATGTCACATTTAATGGAATATGGCAATTTTACTTTTTTGATGGCACATGGGAAGTCCGCATAAATAACGTACTTCAAACCGATACAGTTGTAATAACTGGAAATACTGTTATGTGGAATTTTGCACCAAACAGCACCTTGCGAACTGCATTTAACCAATGGGAATCTTTTCAAGATACTATGCTGAACATTATTGATCCTAATACATTTACCAACTTAAGACTTGTTAGATGGAATATAACAAACCCTACTAATTGTAGGTTATTAGGAAATTTAATCACAATTTCAAGTGGCATTATAAACGATGTTTGCATAACGAGGGTTTGATAATGGCGATAACCATCCTCTGCGCCCCACCGCGAACTGGGAAGACATCGTTTATGACCAAACTTGCGAATGACAGGATGTTTGATAAACCCCGTTACCGCAAAACATTGCGTGCAGTTGCCCGAAAAAAACAAGGTGGTTTCAAGTTGGACGTACCACATCAACATTGCGTGTATGCCAACTTTGAAATCATCGGAAAGAAATGGCGTTTTACGTCAAGACAGGCATATGACCTTGAACCGGATAAATTGGCTTTGTATGATAAAGAAGACCCGAACAAAGACATTCATTTTCTGCCCCCATATTCGACCTTATTTATAACAGAGGGTCAAGATTTCTTTGATAGTCGCAACTATACCAAGTTCACACGTGCTCAGTCATCATTTTTCGAACAACATGGACACAACCATCTTGACATTTATATAGATGTTCAACGGTATGATTTGATTGACAAAAACATTAGAAATCTTGCGCAGATAATAGAGATTCAAAGCAAAGAAACTTTGTACAACGAGCGTAGACGTGTAGTTGGCACAAAGTGGGTCATACGCAAATTCGAGAATAGTTACAAATATGACCAGTATTTAAAGGCACAAAACCCTATTCACAATTATGAAGAAGAAATCATCGAGTGCAACTATGACATCCATCGCCTCTACAAAAGTGAAAGTTGTGAGCCAAAATTTGTTGCCCCGTATTATATCAAGGACTATCAAGGCAATCCAAGAAACTATGACTGTGAAATAGTCAAAATGCCGGCTCAAACAGTAGAAGATTACGAAGATTGTTTAAATAGAAAAATCTAATCAAAAGGAGATAAAATGAAGATAATTAAAAGCATAATATGCATTTTAACCTTAGGTCTATTATTTGGACGAAAAAAAGAAAAACAAATATACACCTACGCCCAATTTATGAAAGCAGGTGTTCTTGAATTAATCGACATCCTCGAAACCGCTGTCATGGACACAGAAGATTTGTACAGTGACGAAAAAACCGCTTGCGACATTGAAACTCGGATTATTGATAGTTGGGAACGTGCCATGAAAAAGTCTCAAAAAGTTGCAGTAAAGAAAGTCGGCAAAAGGAATTTTTACTCGATTAGAGAAGTCAATGACATGTTGTATCAGAAGCGTGACGCTTCACCCAGTACGAAAGAAATCAAGAAAGAAAAGAAGTTGACACCCGAACAAACTACACTGCCTAATAGCCCTGCAAAGGCTGTTACAGGCACACCACAAAAGGCTTTGCCCAATTCATCATAGTGCTTTGGCTCCCAATCTTTGAGTTTTGCTGAAATCAAAAGCACTAGTATCAAACGATACTACACCCATAAATGTTTGGAAGCGTTTATTTCCCTGAGTCCCGTTTATTAAAATGCACAAACTGTGCCGTGAAGTGCTATCGTATTTTTGAATACCTACGGCTATTCAAAAATCGCATGGCACGCAACAAACAGTTTTGTGCTACCCAAAAAAACGGGCTCAGGGCAATAAACACAGACAAACACAATTAGGAAGTGATACACACCTTTCACACAAGAGTTGTTTCATTTCCCTAGATCCCCGTCGTGTGGGGGCATGACCCCACAGTATTTTATCCTTATCCGTACACAAGGATGTACTGCTTGTGTAATGCCTGTACGCCCAGGCCCGCCTTTAGCGGACTGGGCTTGCGGTTTACCCGCCCCGCAGTGTGCTAAAGGTTCGTTCCCTTTAGCACACTGCGGAAGTGGAAGTAAAAATAAAAAAGGAAATCAAAAATGATTAACGACAAAAATTATATTTTTCACCGCATGGCTGAAATTGAAAGAAAACTTATTCAGTCAACCGAATTGTGTTTAGTGGAAATTTGGCGACTTAAAGATGAATACAGAGCATTAAGCCGAAAAATGAAGGCAATCGAATGCAAAGAACAAAAACAACCAAAATTGAAGCTGGATACAGTACGAAATTTCTAGGGTGAACAAATCGCCCGAACAAAATTTTCATAAGGGGAACACATGGAAAAAGAGCAAAATTTTGAAGTCAAAACCGACGATGACGGAAATATCATTGATATCGTTGAAACAGATAATCAACAAAATATTGATGTAACAAAAACTGGTGTTCGTTGGACTTGCCGTCTTGCAAACCCTGAAATGACTGATGAGCAATTTTTCGAATATTTAGATAACCAACCCGAAGTTAAATATTTTTGCTTTAAGCGTGAAAAGGGTGAAGAAACAAGATTAATACATTTTCAATTCTTCATAGTTTTACATAATCGCAAAAACTGGAACACTGTCAAGCATCAAATTTTACCCCCCAATTGTTGGTGTGTTCAATCAAAAGGCAATGCTACACAAAACCGAAACTATATTTTAAAACGCTCAACAAGTATCGAAGGTCATAAATTTTTTGAAGGTGGAGACCTTACAGAAGAAAGAACTCGAACCGACCTTATAAATATCATGGCACTTGCCAAAAGTGGTATGAGACTTGCACAAATTCGCGAATTATACCCGACCCAAGCATTTATGCACAAGAAAAAAATTGTTGAACTTATCAACGAATACCAAGACGAAAAATTCGGTGACGTGTTTCGCAAAATGAAAGTTTGCTATATTTATGGTAAAACAGGTGTACACAAAACTAGAAACATAACTCAAAAATACGGCTATCGCAATGTTTTTAGGGTTACCGAATATGACCAACGGGCTTTTGATAATTACGAAGGTCAAGACATTATCATGTTAGAAGAATTTAGAAACGGCTTTAAAATATCGCAAATATTGAACTACTTAGATGGACATCCGTTACGGTTGCCTTGTCGATATGAAGATAAGACCGCATGTTATACAAAAGTTTTCATCACAACAAACATACCGATTCATAGGCAATACCCAAATATTCAAGTCGAAGAACCCGAAACATACAATGCATTTTTACGGCGAATACATCACATTTATAACTTTGACAGTCAAGCCCATATAGACGCATTTATAAACGACCAACCCCCACCGAACCCACGACAAATGAGAATGTTTGACACTGAATATGGTTTGATTGAACTAACCGAAGAAAAAAAGGCAAAAATGCCGTTTTAATAAAAGGAATTAAAATGTTTACAAATTTACAATTTACAAAAGCAGTTATCTATTTCGATTGGAAGCCGTGTACTACTGCAAAATATCGAACACATGAAATTATCGCTCAGGACGTTACACGTTTAATTGAAATTGGGGTAAAAGAATATATCTACAAAACAACCAAGTTTAGATTTTTGCAAAATATATCTGTATTTTTTGAGTAGGTCTTGAAATTCGTATTTACATTTTGTATAATTATGCATGATTACAATACGCAAAAGACATACACCCGAGCAAAAAGAAAAAGCCCTTAAGTACTGGAAATTAAAGTATGACTATGATTATAAAAAAGATATTATCGTCGCTGAAAAATTCCAATGCCATGAACGCACGTTATGGAAGTGGCGAAGGAAGTATGATGGTACTCTTGCAAGTTTAACAAACAAATCAAGTTGTCCTAAAACACCAGATAAGAAAACACACAAACCAAAAGAAGATAACCTTATAAAACGAATTTTCAAAATATACCCAGATGTCGGACTTAATGAAAAATATGGTAGATTAGTTTACGAAAAGAAATATATACGCAGTTATGAGGGTTTTAAAAAACGAGCAAGAAAACTAGGCTTCAATATCAAAGAACCACGTACAAAAATTGAACGTCAAATTTATCATTGTGCAACTGTCATAGGTGGCAAAGTACAATTCGATGTCAAATACGTTCCTGACGAGTGTTTAACAGGCAAAGCCTTATTAATGAACGAAGTGGACAATGTAAAATTTTATCAATACACAGCCAAAGATGAAGCAAGTAAAGAAGTCTTTAAATACTGGTACTCTGAACTTTGTGGTGAAAACACAAAGGACTTTACACGCCGATATATTCAATTCTGTGGTTGCATTCCGCAAGTAATACAAACAGATAACGGGAAAGAATTTTGTCACCCACACGCTCCAACCGCTACACATATCTTCGGTGAATATTGCAGGAAGCTAAGAATCATACATAAGCGAGTTCCGCCACGTACGCCATGGCAACAAGGGCAAGTTGAAACAGTCCACCGCATTGACAATGAACAATTCTATTCAAAGCACATCGCAAGTTTTTCCTCGCTCGAAGATTTACGAGACAAAGGCAAACTATGGAATTACCGTCAAAATAATTATTGTACCCATCGCAAATTAAAATCTGACATAACAGGCAAAAGACATATCACACCAAACCATAAACGTAAAGATTTTCTCACCCAAATTACACAAGGCAAAATCACCGAAAAAATCCGCCTACTCAAAAATATAAACTTCATTCCATCCCATACCCAAGAACTCGCCCGATATGGTCTAAACTAACAATTCACGCCCGTAGTACCCTAAAGGGTGCATAAAGGATAAATAAAGTTGGGGACAAATCTAAATATTATCGCCAAAATTGAGTCCTATTATCTCAGCAAATGTACAACGTAAATTACAACAATCCCCCAAACCCCGTTCCACTTTGATTTGCTACGCAAACACAAAGCGGTCAAGTTTTGTATGCAAAAATAAGTAATAAAAACACTAAAAATCGTTAGGCAAAAATAAAACTCTATCATATAATTAATTAACGAACCAAAATACTCTATGTCAATGAAAGGTTTCGGACATTTATTCAACTCTTACTGGCAAATGTCTGTACCGCCCCCAAAGGTTACCTATAACTTGCGAATAAACTGTTTACAAGTTTGGCAACCTCTTCCGTACCGTCAATATAGTCTTGCTTGAATTCTTGCCCACTTTGCGTTGTTATTGTTATCGTGTGCTTTTCGTATGTACACGACATGATATCCTTAAGATAAATTTCTATGTGTTCAAATTTTTGAATTTTATTTTCTTTCCGCTCTTGCTTTGACGCGTTTTTTTTTATATCTGTCCGTGAGGCGGGTTTTACAAGAACAAGTTTTTGGCCATCAATAATTATTCTGTCAGGATGGATTTTATTATAATTAAGTCGAAGCTGCCAAAATATTATAAGTAATAACGCGGTCATAGAAACCACAGCTATCACAATACTATTAACGCTTGGTGGCTGATTAACAAATACAAGTACCCAAAGTGCACAAAACCCTGTGGCAATCAATGTAAACACTATTGCGGCACCTATTACATCAATACGTGCCCTGCTTGAACGTTTAGCAATAATATTACTCATTGGAGGCACCGCCCGGAATCGAACCGGGGATAGAGGTTTTGCAGACCTCGGCCTTACCGCTTGGCGACGGTGCCATACAACTAATATACGCTACAACTTGCAAAATGTCAACGCGAAACCTAAGGTGAAAATATATGTCTTATAACCAAAACAATATCATGTGTTCTCTGTTACGCCCTCGGATGATTTAATCGTTTTTCTCTTTTTCAAAAGAAGTATATAAAAAATTATAACAGAAAGTATCTTAGATGCTTCAATTGCAATTCCTATTGGATTCCAACGGAAATCGCCTTCGAGAATATAGAGAGGGGTTGATGCGAAACTGAATGCCGTTGCATAAAGGATTGCAGCCATACGCAGAAAATGTTTGTTTGGTATGTATTGACCGGCGGTGAATAAGAGTGCCGTCACCATTATAATCCATTGCAATATACGAACTTCTGGTGCCGAATTGATAATAGCGATTATACCGCCGGTTAATGCGGCAATAAGAAAACAAAGCAAAAATACTCGACCACCTATTTTTCGCTTTTTGCTTTCTTTTGCAAGAATCCACCAAAAAACAAAACAACGCAAAGTTCCAACGCCGGCAACAATCATAGCGGGTATGAAATGTGTCATATTGCCCTCAAGCCCCATTGCCAAAAACATCAATGTCCAAAAGATATAACTTATACCCATCGCAAATAGATACTTTCGTTGTTCTTTACGTTGATATGATACAAATGCAAATACAAGTGTAATTAACCCCAATGCTTGTGCTGTCCAAAACCATGCTCCCATTTTTACTCCTTATGCTAATGACGTGAATACTTTTTCGATTATCTTTGACATTTCATTTTCAACATTCCAAGTAAGTGCCTGTTGTATTGTTGAAAACCGCCTGCCTAATCGTGGATTGCTTTGCCGCATTTTCAAAAACTCGCACATTTCGTCTAGATCCATAAAATAATCTTCGTTTGGTGTGACTCTGGATTTTTCAAACGCCCGTATCCAATTGCAAATTGTAACGTGACTGTACCCAAGCATCATGCCAATCTTTCGCATGGATAATCCAAAACAAGCAAGTGTCAACACAACACGCTTTTCTTGTTCGATAAATGCATAGTCACCTGTGAATTGAAACCCGCAACCTTTACACAAATAACATTGCTTTCCATGACGAGTCCCATTCTTTATAGTGTACTCGTTTTGACACTTGCAACAAACCATACCTGCATTATATAACAGAAACATTATATATTGACCAACAACCATTACTTTTTTAACACTCATTTTTTATATATGCGAGTAAAGTTAGATATATGGAAAATAAACCAAGCAAAGCAATTGCACAAATAACAATTGGAATCGACAACACTTCTGACTTAGGCGAGGATTTATATAAAAAGTATAATCTGCAAGTCATCTATTTTGGTGTTGTCATAGGAAGTGAACTCTTTATAGACAAGCATGTTACACCTGATGACATATACAAAGCGGTTGAAAAAGATGGTATTTTACCAAAGACAAATGCCGCTTTGGAAATGGATTACAAAGAGTTGTTCATCAAGGCAACCGCAAATGGTGGCAGCATTATTCATTTCAGTATGTCAGATAAAATGTCCATAAGTCACCAAAATGCATTACGAGCGGCAAAAGGAATGGAACGAGTTCATGTCATTAACACAAAGAGTGCTTGTGCAGGAACGGGTATTCTTGCAATAAAGGCAAGTGAATTACGTGATCAAGGTAAAACTGTTGAAGAAATCCTTGAAACTATTAAACCAATGGTTGACAAATTGAATGTTGGTTTTATTATAAAAGATCTTAACTACTTATATCGTGGCGGTCGTGCAAGTGGATTAAAATTGCTTGGTGCAAACTTGTTGAAAATTCGACCATCGTTAATTGTTAACAAAGAAGGTAAAATCGTACCTGATAAAAAATTCAAAGGTCAATTTGAAAGCACGGTCAAAGAATGGACACAATTCAAAATTGAACAAGCCTCAAATGCAAACAAAGAGTTGGCTTTTGTTGTCCACAGCGACATTGATGATTCAATTGTCACCGGCGTTATAAACTCGTTGAAAGGTGCAGGTTTCAAAGATGTCGGGCGAATCGTTGTTGGAACGGCCCTCACAATTCACGTGGGGAGAAATGCACTGGGGGTGATATTCATGGAAAATTGAACGAACAAAAGCACCTTACGGTGCGTTTAAGCCGAGATCCTAGTACAAATGATTGAAGCGATAATTCTTAGAGTACAAAAAAATTAAAAGGAGTTAATTATGGAATTTTTAAAGAAACATTGGTTAAAATTTGTGCTTGTGACATTTACATTGGCGGGAACTATTTTGTTCATTGTTCTAATCGCCCAATATGATGCATCACATCATAACAACCTTACACATGAATTACTGCCAGATCCTGTTTACGACCCAAATAATGCAACAAGTTTCTTGTTCGCACATATCGCGGGGTTAACATTCTTTTTACTTGCAACCATATTCTTTGCATTATCGATGGTCAAACAAACAAAAGCATATGGAAAATTCGTGCTTTGCGGCATTGGATTGCTCTGTACGGCATTCATGTTGGTTTCGGTGTTTGGTGCGGTTGCAAGCGAAAATTCACGCCTTGCCCGAAGTGTAATAAACGGTAAACACGACACAACAATTACCGCCGCAGTCACAATTCAAGCAAGACTTGGCGTACGAGAAGCAATGTTTGCAGATGGTGGGGTCTTTGCCGCCGGTGGGGATGCATTTGCACTTAGAACCTTGCTTTATAATCACCACGTTGATGCTTGGGTTAATCGATTGGTGGAACTTGGCATTCCAAACGGAGAACAACTTGGACAAGGACTTGTTGCCGGCTTCAATGATGCGGTTGAAAATGTTGTAGCAGAAGTTGCCCCTGTCCAAATTAATAACGCAAAGAATGTCGCAAGTTACCAATTCATGTCACGTGTTGTTACGCTTGTCGTACAGTTAATTATATTTGGCCTTATGCCACTTGCATGGGGCGTCAAAAAACTTATTACTAAAAAGGAGATTAAATAATGAAAAAATTACTAAAATTTTTACCTGTTGCAATGCTGATAATAACTCTCACCGTGGTGTTTGCATTACCATCGGGTGCCACCCTATCAAATGTGAATGCGATGTCACTATCAAACGAAAATGATAATCGTACAACATTACTTATGCTTGGCGATTCTATCGCGGCGGGATTTGAAAGTCCAACAACATTTTTAAACAGTTACGGCAGAATAGTTGCAGAAAGACAAGGTTGGAATTATGTAAACGAAGCGGTTAATGGTGCAAGAACATATGGTCGTACAAACGTTGATTTATATAACCTTCTTACCGAAGAAACAGACAGGTCACTTCGCGTTCAACAAGCAATCAAAGACGCAGATGTAATTAATATCTCTATTGGTGGAAACGATCTAACAAACACAGACAATCTATTAATTGGTGTTGCACTTGCGGCGGCTATGGCAGGTGAGATGGCCCCACTTATCTCTTATGTTGAAACTCAACTTATGCCAAGAATTTCTGCAATCATAAGACGCATAAATGAACTTAACAGTGATGCTTCTATTTCATTACTCCGTAATGCAGTTCCTATGTTTTCTATCTTTGGTGATTCTAATGTTCCAGGGTTTGTTCCTGCGGTCCCTGGAAATGTACTTGGCCCAATTGGTTTGTTTGCGATTGACACATTGATTGCCGCTTATGATACGTACTTAACGCAAAACCCAAACGCATTTTTCCTAATCAATGCAAGAGACACATTTGATCAGACGGACTTTGTTGCTTACTGGGTTGATCCAATTCATCCAAATGCGGCTGGTCACGCGAAACTTGCACAAACTATGCTTGTTGATTTATTAAACCATTTTTTAAACAATGACAGTGGCGCAGGCAATGGAAACAACGATATCAACAATGATTTACAAAATGAAAATGACGATTTGCGTAATGAAATCGATTACTTGCGACGACGTTTAAATGCAAATACAGGTATGGGAGCAGGAACAATTCTTGCAATAATATTCGGTGTATTTGGTACGTTCTTCATTGGAACAACAATCTTCTTGATTGTGAAAAATAAAAGGGCCTAGACACTATTCATTTCACTTATAATAAAATCATGAATCTTGAATTCACAAAACCAAACCTGCCCTTAAAATGGATTAGTGTCCAACCATTTCTCTCGCCAAAAGTCCAAACAAGCGTATTATGTGGTATGTAATCAATAATCTGTGAAAAGATCATTGGCCATCTGTGAAGCGGTGTCGTTCTGCGACCTGCAATTACTATTCCTGGTCTTGCTTGGGAAAGAATAGGAAAACCTTGAGGAATATGTGAACCTGTTGGCCTTGGTGGATGAGGTAAAACAGGCATCTGAGGTGTCATGCCTTGTGGCCACCGATGATTTTGATTATGGTGAGGTGGTTGTGGCATTGCAGGCTGGCAATGAGGACAATGCCAATTTGGGTTTGGATTAAATATCATTATGTAATTCTCCTTGTGTAATTTTTGTCTATACCAAGACTTATATCATTCTATGAAGATAAACGAATAAACGCACCTAAACCAATACATCTTTTATTTCTTAATGTGATATAATGGCAATAACTTTTAAAATAAGGAGTTTTTATGAAAGATGAAAGAATTACAAAACTTGCAAAGAATTTAATTTCGTACAGTTGCAAACTTGAAAAAGGACAAACAATCATCATTGAAGGAACGCACGAAGCCCGAGATTTGATTATCGCAATTGTGCGTCAGGTTTATGCAATTGGGGCATATCCTATGGTACGTCTAAGCGACAGCCAAATCGGACGCGAAGTTCTTATGGGTGTAACCGAAGAATATTCAAAGATGGCATGCAAATACGCAAAACCTTTGTTCGAGGATGCGGCGGCATATATTGGTATAGGAGTAAGTTCAAACGTCTTCGAAACCGCAGACGTGCCTGTTGAGAAAAAGAATATTCATACAAAACACTATGGCCAACCAATTCATATCGATATAAGGGTCAAAAAGACAAAATGGGTTATTTTGCGCTACCCCAACCCAAGTATGGCTCAACTTGCACAAACAAGTTCCGAGGCATTTGAAAATTTCTTTTTTGATGTTTGCAATTTGGATTACGCAAAAATGCACAAAGCAATGTTACCATTAAAAGAACTAATTGAACGCACCGACCGTGTTCGCATAGTTGCAAAAGATACCGACCTAAGCTTCTCAATAAAAGGTCAAAAAGCAAAAATCTGCAGTGGCGAATGCAATATTCCAGACGGTGAAATATATACAAGCCCTGTTAAAAACTCGATTAATGGACGCATACACTTTAACATTCCCTCACTTCACAAAGGTGTTGTATTACATGACATAGTTCTTGAATTCAAAGATGGGAAAGTAATAAATTCATCATGCAGCAGTAACGATATTTTACTGAATGAACTTGACAGTGATGAAGGTTCGCGTTATATCGGCGAATTTGCGTTTGGTGTTAACCCATATATAACAAAGCCTATGTACGATACCCTGTTCGACGAAAAAATGATGGGAAGTATCCACCTTGCCCTTGGTAATAGTTACGAAGACGCCGACAACGGTAACCGCAGCCAAATTCATTGGGATATCGTTCAATCACATACTCCAGAAAATGGAGGTGGTGAAATTTACTTTGACGATATCCTTATCCGAAAGGATGGTGTTTTTGTATTGCCTGAATTACAATCATTAAATGCAGAAAACTTGAAATAAGAAGAAGTTTAATTTTCACGTATATTTTTCAACAAAGTGCGTAGACTATTCCCTATTCTACAAACTAAAAGGAAAAAATTATGGCGGAAAAAAGTACAACAGTCGAAAAACAAGGTGTTGGCAAAAACGATAAGAACGCAAGTAACGGTCTAAGCAACCCAACAAAATTTGGAATGGCGGGGATCGCGGTTGCATTGTTCATGTTGGCATTTGCCTTTTGCGAAATCATCACATTCAACAGTGCGGTATTTGCAACGGTTCTTACAATGGGTTTCATTGCACCTGTAATTGCGGGAATTCTTGAATATGTTAAAGGTAATTCATATCGTGCAACATCTTTCGTTTTATTCAGTTTATTCTTCTTAACATTCTTCTTCTTTATAACAGGAACAATTCGTGGTGAATACCCAAGCGGAAACACAATTGGAATCTTCTTTATGGCATGGACGGTTGTTATATTTACAATCCTTGCCGGCACAGTTATGAAGAAAATGGGAATGAAAATGATAATGTTACTTACAATACTCGCATTGTTTTCATTATTCACATTATTTGCCGGAATTGCATTCTTCACAGATGAACGCGTGATTTCAATTGTCGCTGGTGCCCTTGCATTTGCAACTGTACTTGCTATACTTGTTGATTTTATCAAGCACATTTGCATCAGAATGAAAGAAAGCAAAATCTAATCCATTTCATTAACAAACCAAAAAACAAAAACACGTATACGCTGCATTAAATCCAAAATCCTAGTACAAATTATGAAAGTGATAATTCCCATACTGCAAAAAACACTCACTTGACCTGAGTGCTTTTTTGTTAAAATCTCGGATTAAACGCATTATTAAGATGTTCAACTGTGATACACTTGATTAATGAATAATACAACAATAGAAACACCAATTGGGAAATTAACACTTGTTGCCGAACATGGTTTTTTAACCAAGATACTTTTTGAAAACGAAACACTACCCCACCCAAATATGGTTATCAACGATAATAAAGACACAATTGTACTTGAAAAAACCACACTGCAATTACAAGAATATTTTGCAGGCAAAAGAAAACAATTCGATATTCCACTTAATCCACAAGGTGGTGATTTCTTACAAAGAGTATGGGCAATTATGGTTAAAGATATTAAATTTGGACAAACGACAAGTTATTCAAAACTTGCAGAAATGGCACAAAGTCCCAAAGCGGCACGTGCGGTTGGCATGGCAAACAATCGTAATCCGATTCCAATAATCATTCCATGTCACCGGGTTCTTGGCAAAAATGGCACTCTTGTTGGGTTCAGATGGGGAATGTCCGCCAAAATTACATTGCTGCAATTGGAAGGCATTACTTTGTAGATATTACAAAAAGTAATTGAAAGAAAAGCCACACGGTTGACATTTAAATTTAATTTAATTATACTGAAACATAGAGAGGTGTCAGAGTGGTCTAATGTGCGACCTTGGAAAGGTCGTGTGCGAAAGCACCGCAGGTTCGAATCCTGTCCTCTCTGCCAAGACCGAGAGAAATAAAACAGTTTTCGTTTATAAATCTTCTTCTTACGTCTTTGTGTAATCTACCCAAACGAATCCAGAAGATGTAGTTCTTGCACTTCCTGACATGCTTCTGAATACAAGTTGATTCGAGGTATTCACTGAAACAGTACCATAATACTGGGCCCCAGGGGTTATATACGAACTTATCATAAATTTTTCCACAGAACTTCCAGATGACCAGTATCCACCTGCATTAATTATTCCTGTCACATAACCAGCGGTTGTAATCAATGTTGCAGTATTTTCGGCATTTGCTGCCTGTGTTATAGATAAATTCCATGCTTGCCTATAAACTGCTTTACCTCCTGCGGTTGCTCCAGTAATTATTTCTGTGCCAACCGGATAGTTAATTGCATTCGCCAAGCTAGTTGTATTTGATGCAATTGCTGACGTGTTAGTCGTGATATTTGTTGTATTTGTATTAACTTGTGTAACCAAAGCACTTGGATCAAGTGTCATAACAGCCGAACCAGCGGTCACAGTAATATTCAAAGCAGTTGGTGTCGTTGTTTGGAATATCATGTTATCACCATAATTAACGGGAATTGTTACTCCGTTCGGACCAATCGCATTAAACAATGGTGCACCTACGGCAAATGTTCCGGTTGCACCAGTTGGGCCGGTCGGACCGGTTGCTCCGGCATTTCCTTGTGGTCCTGTGACGCCCTGTGGCCCTGCAATTTGCCCAACATCAAGCCATGTTCCTGTTACTGAATCCCACACCCACAAATCTGGATTGATATAATAAAATTCACCAGGCACACCGATGGCAGGCAATTGTGACGGATCGGATAGCGAGCCGACAATGGTTCCAACCGTTCCCGCAACACCTTGTGGACCTTGAATTCCTTGCGGTCCAGTTGAACCCATTGCGCCATCAGAACCTGTTGCTCCTGTTGGTCCTGTGATTCCTGTTACACCGATATCTCCTTGTGGTCCTGTAACGCCTTGGATGCCTTGCGGTCCGGTTGGCCCCATCATACCATCGGCTCCTGTTGAGCCTGTTGGACCTATTAAACCATCCGTTCCAGCTGGGCCTGTCGGACCTTGTGGCCCTGGATTACCTTGAAAGCCTTGGCATCCACGTGGACCTCTTTCGCCTTGTGGGCCTTGTGGACCTTGACAACATCTTAAACAATGTGGTGGACAACGGTGATGATTATTGTTGCAGCCACAGAACTTGTTAATTATTTCGTCTCTTATTGTTTACCTCCTGCAAGCCACTTTGGTGACTTCCTATACCAGCCTATGTAACAAGGCGAAGTTATATTTTGGTGGTAAAATAGTTTTTATTTTGCAAATACTGCCTTGAATCTGGTTTTGATTTTCCTGCAAGTTCATTAAAAGTATTTGCTTTATCGTATTGTTGCAATTTATCATAACAAACGGCAAGTTCAATCGCAGGAATGAACACATGATAATCTTTCAGGACAAATCCAATAGTGTCTTGCTTTGGTAGATTAAGTGCGGTTTCAAACCACGAAGCAGCGATTGCAAAGTCACCTTTGTTTTTATAAAAATAACCAACCAAGCAACATATCTCAGCCCGAGGTGCATCGTAAATAAAACTTTGTTGCAAAGCATCAAATTGTTTATCAGGTTGACCCAACATTTGATAGCAAATTGCAAGATTATAACATGATGCAATATTGTCTTCTTTCCAGCCTTTATTCTCGGATAGAAATTTATTAAACCAATCTACAGAATCTTGCCATCTGCCATGATCTTTCAGTTCTCTTGCATAATAATATTTACTGCGTGGCGACAAGTCACCTTCTTTGGCCAATATTTTTTCATAGATTTTAAGATTGCGATCGGTACGAACTTTTTTATTTGGTTTATGTGTTATGGCAATATCTGTAATGTATAAGACACTACCTCCCAGAGCGATATATTCATGAACCGGATCTTGCCATTCAAAGTTCTTTTCTCTTTTGAAAAGTCTTTCACGTGTTGATTGAAAAGTTGGATTTCCGTTTTCATCAAAGCCAACATTGTATTTCATTGTAACAATGTCATAGTGTGAATCCAATTTTTTTTTAAGTTGAAGAATTTTTTTTCGATCTTGTTCCAAAAACACATCGTCTGCATCAAGCCACATAATATAATCCTTTGTTGCATGAGAAAAGGCATAGTTACGTGCTTTTGCAAAATCATCTATCCATTTAAAATCATAAACTTTATCGGTATATTTTTTTGCTATTTTTTTTGTTTTGTCGTTTGACCCAGTATCTACAATTATTAGTTCATCATAAATGCCTTTGGCACTTGATAAAACTCGTTCAAGAACCGCCTCCTCATTCTTTACAATCATACACAAACTTATTGAAGTCATATGCTATCACCCCTTACTCAATCTATTCATCGCAAGAATCTGTTGTCAATTTATAACTGCACCACAATAATTTGATATACATAACATGAATTAGGCTATGGCCAAATAAACTATGGACCACACAAACGTGGTCTACAAAGGAGGAAAAAGTATGTCATTTATCGAAGATAATCTAGACATGTTACAAGAAAGATTCTGTCATCCCAGATGCAACCCTTGTTCGCAACGTCCAGGCTGTTCCTGTGGCGACAACGGTTCTGGCAGTGGTTCTGCTGGTGGCTGGTGGGGAAACTGGGGTCCATGTAATCGTCCTTGCCCAACAGGCGCAACCGGCCCTATGGGTGCAACCGGTCCGACCGGCCCACAAGGCTTGCCAGGTACTGCGAGTACAACCGGAGCGACCGGACCAACTGGTCCAACCGGTCCTGTTGGCCCTTCTGGAATCACTGGGGCGACAGGTTCAACCGGAGCGACCGGTGTGACAGGCCCTGCAGGAGCAATGGGTCCAACCGGATCAACAGGGGCAACCGGGGCGACAGGCTCAAGTGGCGGAACAGGTTCTGTTGGACCAACCGGATCAACAGGAGCGACCGGGGCGACCGGGCCAACCGGAAATGCAGGTCCGACAGGTGTGACCGGGGCAACTGGGGCGACAGGAGCGACAGGAATCGCAGGTCCAACAGGGGCAACGGGTTCAACAGGAGCAACCGGTCTTGATGGAGCCGCAGGCATACCAGGTCCAACAGGATCAACAGGGCCAACTGGGGCGATGGGGCCAACTGGCGTAACCGGAACAACAGGCTCGACCGGAGCAACAGGGGCAACGGGTGCGACAGGAAGCACAGGTCCGACCGGGGCAACAGGCCCGACCGGACCAACTGGCCCTTGTGCAATTATTCCTTACGCATCAGGTGTAACACCTGTTGCGATTGGCACAGCGGTCGGCGGACTTGCGGGAGTTACCTCGCTTGTCGGATTTGGAAGTGCGGCACCTGGTCTTTCCATCGCTGGAAACCAGATTGATTTGACGAGTGCAGGTTTGCTTGATTATGCGTTCTCTATGCCACGTGCAGGAACTCTGTCCGCACTGTCTGCAACCTTTACCGTTACTGCCGGTGTATTTGCAACCCTTGGTTCAGTAAGTGTCCAGGCACAAATATTCACCGCACCTGCAAACAGCACGATATTCACAGGAACCGCTGCAACCGTTACTTTGACGCCATCAATGACATTATTGGCCGTTGGAAATGTTCTTTCCGGAATTACAACAGGTCTAAGTATTCCTGTCACCGCCGGAACACAAGTTTTGCTTGTATTCACTGCTGTTGACTCGTCTATCTTGTCGGCTGTAAGTACGGTTACAGGTGCGGCAACCGCTGGTCTATCAATTTGTTAGATATTACGAAGTTAAGACACCCCTTGGATAATTCCAAGGGGTTACATATATAATCATGCATTTATGCTTTGCATTGCTAGGTAATCACTTAAATAAGCGACCGTAAATATAATAAATTATTATGAAAATGTATTATATTCAACGTGAACGCAATATTGATACCCAGATAGCAAAAGATGCGATTGTGCAATTTGATACACCAATTTCATTTAGCATGACCGATACACAACCCGATTTTCAATACAATATCGATGGTTCTATTGATATATTCAATATTGGTGTTTTTAATATTCAATGGTTTGTCTCGCAAATGACCGGACTTGGAAATGAAGGCCAGTCCTTTGTGCTTAGAAAGATGAATTATGATACAAGCCCCGGCGTTTGGGTATCAATTGCAAGTGGGACAAGTCACGCCAAGTTTGCCTCATCATCGGGTTTTAGTACTGTTGATGTAACAGAAGAAGAAATAAATTTGTATGGAAAAGCAACGGTTGCTTTGTTTAATTCCTCGGATACTGTGGTAAAACTTTCAACTCATGCTCATACAAAAGCAGGTATTATGCTTGATGGTATTGATCTTCTTACTTTGAGTAAAAAACTTGCTGAGATTGAAAGAAGTATTACTATCTCGGATGTAAGAACAAGGATGTCAACTACGACCGTGTTGATGGGTCTTGGTGCTTCGGTAATCAGTATTGGTCCTACATTTAATTTCTGGGGTGTTGGCACATTAAATGCCAATCAAGCATGGACACAAACAAATATCTATTTGGTTACACCTGTACAATTTCCAGAACTTGCATGGTATCAGGGCGATCCGACAATAGGAACGGTTTGGTTTTCGTCGGGCGGCACAGGAGTGCCTCAAGCAATGCCAATTTATATTGACAGTACAGGCATATATATCCGACCGTCAAACAATATAAACGTAAATGCAGGCACAACATTTAAATTTACCCAGGCATTGATTTTGGTTGATCCGGCATTTATATAGTCACACAATTCTTGATTATTGCATACGCTGGAATATGAAGTCCTTTGCGATGGAACGAACAAATGAAAACAGCTTGCAAGCACAATTAATAGTGCATCCAGAAAAAAACTTGACCGATAAGGAAGTTATTACCTTTGACAAAGTTATTGAAAAATCGGGTGCCGGTATTTGCATGAATAGAGATGGAATATTTAGGCTTTGCACTGCAGGTGTGTACCTTGTAAATTGGAATATCTCGGTTAATGGAACAAATCAAAGACCTTTTGTACGTTTTGCCTTGATGGTTAACGGACAAATTCGTGGTCCATCTTCACGCCCAACATCTGTGGGTGAAATAAGTGGTTCTAATATTGTCACGGTAAAAAGAACACCGACAGAAATTGCACTTGTTAATGATACCGGCGATATTGTTCAGTTATCTGAAGTAAGTCCGATTGCAAATATAACTATTGTGCAGGTAAACTCAACATTAAACAGGAGGTTTGACCTATGTCAACATTTATTCAACTTGAACGAACCATAACAGGCGGAAGTGTTGCCCAAAATGCACCAGTGTTATTCGATAACATTGTAATAGACAGTGGCGCAGACATAGCTTATAATAACGGCACGGTTACATTTGCAGTGACGGGAACATTTTTTGTGAACTGGTTTGTTGCACAGCAAACAAGTTTGTCAACCAAAGGAAGCAATTTTGCAATCCGATGCTCAGATGGTCAATTAATTGCGGCAGGCGGTCATCATAAAGTATCGCCTGTGTCAGGGTTTGGACTTTTAACCGTTTACACAATTGGTGAAACAATTGAATTATGGAATACATCAGATGCAAGTGCCGCATTTTCAGAAGTAACCGATGTAACGGCAGGTCTTAGTGTATTTTTACTTGAAAGCAGTGCCCAAGGTGTAACAGGCCCGACCGGCGCAGATGGTGTTCCTGGTCAAGATGGTGCGATAGGACCAACCGGACCGCAAGGCATTCAAGGTGCAACAGGACCATCAGATTTAAGTGGTGTTCATGTTCAAACAACAAGTACAGTTTTGGTTCAAGCAAACGAGCCTATTATTTTTGACACAGTTATTTTAATTGAAGACCCAACCCGAATTGATTATAGTGCAGGAAATTTTTATATTATCCAACCAGGAACGTATTATATAAGTTGGCAAGTTCCAGTAGATGGCACAGACACATCACCGTCTGTAAGTTTTAGTTTAAGTGTGGATGGTATAATATATTCAGAGTCGTATTTGCCTATTGTAGTTGGAACGGTTACAGGTTCTGCCCTTGTCAAGACAACCGGGAACAGCACACTCCTTCGATTGGTTAATACAACAAATGACATTGTAAGCGTTACAAGCAAAGCAAATCTTGTAATTGTAGAGGCGGCCGGAACGAGATAAGCGCGAAAATTAAAATTCCATTGTTGCCGCGTTCATAAGTGATGAACGGAAAGTAATTTTTTTGATTGGCATTTTATCTTTAAGAAGTTCGTAAAAGAGTTCGCAAAGATTTTCACATGTAGAGACTTTTTTTGTTACCACGATTCTGTATTCAGGATACGACCAAGCAAGTGGATGATTAATTTTTTTAAGCGGTATACAATGTTTTGGATCATTAATAATTCCGTGTTTTTGATATGTTTCTATCATTACCGGCAAAAGTGGGTCGCCTTCTTGTAAAAGTGTTGCATGATGAAAGTTATCAAGTGCCTCGGCCCATGCGATTTTTTGTGCCTCTTTACAAGGAAAAGCAAAGCCTGTTTTTACATCAACAGTATTTTCCAATTCAACGGTAAGAAGTCCAGAATGGCCATGCAAATGTTTTGCCTCTCTGTCCCAGTTCATGAAACGATGTGCATATTGGAAGTCTACCGTCATTATTGATCGTGCAGTGTTTTCTTTCATAGTGTTTTCTCCTTAAATAAGTTTTATTGATACCCAGTTTCAATAATATCATTATATTATAAGAAAAATTTATTGTCAAACGTTTTTTCATATTAATTTCTCTATTCTTCATGAAAGTCACGAAGACGTCTTGTACGCATCGGGTTACGAAGTTTGCGAAGTGCCTTTGCTTCGATTTGGCGTATACGTTCACGTGTTACATTAAAAATTTTACCAACCTCTTCAAGTGTTCGTGGCTTGCCATCGTCTATGCCATAACGAAGACGTACGACCTTTTGTTCACGCGGAGTTAACGTATCTATGACAAGAAGTAATTGATCACGAAGCATAAGTGACTGGGCCCGTGATGCAGGATCTTCGATTGTTGTGTCGGCAATTGTATCACCAAGAACACCGTCACCGTCTTCACCCAGAGGGGAATCGATACTTGTTGTGTCTTGTGAGGTTCGTTTAATCTCTTCGATTTTTTCAGCGGTAATTCCCATTGCATCGGCAAGTTCGTTTACCGTTGGTTCTCGCCCCAAATCTTGTTGAAGCATTCTTGACGTTTTCATGAGTTTATTAATCTTTTCTACCATATGTGCAGGGATACGAATTGTACGTCCTTGATCGGCGATTGCACGGGTTATGGATTGACGTATCCACCATGTTGCATATGTAGAAAAACGAAAGCCCTTGCGGTAATCAAATTTTACAACCGCACGCATGAGACCCATATTACCCTCTTGGATAAGATCTTGGAATTGAAGATTAGTTCGTCCTGTATAACGTTTTGCGATATGTACAACAAGACGCAAGTTGGCCTGGTTAAGTTTCATTCGCGCCGATTCATCACCTTCAAACATTGCTTTTGCAATGTTATATTCTTCTTCACTTGTGAGAAGTGGATAACGACCAATTTCTCTGAGGTAACTCTTAACACTGTCGTCAACGGATGCGGCGGCAATTATTTTTTCAACGTCTGGATCTGGCAATTTGTCCTCTTCTGCCTGTTTTAACATTATGCCGGCATCTTTAATTGCGGTTTTAACCTTTAGAAGATCATCGGCAGTGGCATCGATTTCGGCAAAACTTATATGGACTTCGTCCTCATCTATATGACCCTTGCCACTTGCGGTTTCAATTACTCTTCTGAGAAGACTTTCTATTTCTGGCTTACTGTACTCTGCGGTTGATTCACATTCGGCATCTCCAGTTGCCTGTTTTTCTATGACTTTTATACCGCCGATTGATTTTGGAACAACGACGATTTCGGCAATTTTATTTTCCTCAGTTTTTTCTTGAATCACTTTCTCTTTTTTTGTCGTCACAGTTTTCGAAGTTGCCTTCTCGATGGGTTTTTCTTTTTTAACTTGTTGGGTTTTATTTTCTGGTTTTACTCTTATTTTGGCATTGGTTGGTGTTGAAATTGGCTTTTTTGTTTCGAGCCTTGTCGCAACTTGCTTTTTTTCAATGTTTGATTGCTCGGCAACTGCTTTTGTTTTTTTGAATATTCCCATTTTTGTTATCCTGTCCTTTTGTTTAGTTTGTTCAATTTTTCTTGGATGTTTTGAATCTGTTTTGTTAAATTTGTTATATCGTCTATGCTTGCAAGTGATGTTGCCTTTTTAAGAAGTTCGTCTCGTTCTCTGGTTAAAATTAAATTTTCTATTATTACAAGCATTCTGTTGAATTCAGGCTCGATTTCATTATCTTGGAGAATAAATTCGAAATCAATAAGATGTTTAAGTTGTTCTTTTTCTTGATCCTCTAAATCTTCAAGTATTAATCCTATGTTGCAAACTTTGGACTGTTTTTTATAGTCATGAAGAAGATCCAGAAGTTGCATATAGTGAATGTTTTTAAGTTGCAACTTTTCAATAATTTCCTCAGTTATGATAATTTTGCCATGAAGCAAACAAGCGAGGATAAAGTTAAGCGATTCAACATATTTGTTAAGGATTGGTTTTTGGGGAGGCGAGTTGCTTGAATGAATATCTTGTGAATTTGTGTGACTTGTCCTTGTCCCTGAATGCAAGATTGCCAAATCACGATGTAGGGATTCATGTGTGACCCCTGCGACTTTTGAAATTTTGGGGATATATAAATCTGCCTCTGAAATTGTAAGATTTTTGATTGTTTCAATCGCCGCTTTGATATACGTTGATTTGCCTTGGTTATCTTTTAAATTTGCGGACTGTTCAAGAGTATCAAGTTTATGGTCAATTGCGGGCTTTGCGTTGTCTAGTAAATTTTTAAAATGTTCAGAACCATTTTGTGTTATAAAAATATCTGGATCAATATCCGTGGGCATTTTAATTACGCGTACATTTATGCCCTCGATTGAAAGAATATCAAGCGAGCGAAGTGCGGCTTTGCGACCGGCAACATCACCATCAAAACAGAGATAAATATTTGGTGAAAAGCGTTTAAAGACACGTGCATGAAAAGGAGTTAATGCGGTTCCCATTATTGCAACAGTATTTATAAAACCTGCACCTACAAGTGAGATAACGTCTATGTTACCTTCAACAACAATAAGTTTATCTACAAAGTTTGCAAGTTTATTTTTCTTTAATACATCTACGCCGTATACAAGATTACTCTTATCAAAGACGATTGTTTGAGCGGTATTGCGATATTTGGCGATTTCTTTATCGGTGCCCATTGTTCGTCCGGTAAAGCCTATACAACTGTTATAAATATCAAAGATTGCGAATGTTATACGCTCTGCCATTGCATCGTATACTTTGCCCTTTTCACTTTTTGCCCCAACCCCACTTTCAACGATTTCTTGATCACTGAAGCCTTTTTTTCTGAGATGATTTATAACGGCATCCCAGTCTGGGCTTGCACCTATGTTAAAGGTTTTTATAAGTTCATCTGTGATATTTCGCCCATGAAGATATTCAAGCATTTGTTTATTACCTGGTTTATAAAGTTGTTCACAATAAAAAGCACATGCGGATTCAAGGCATTCAAGCGTTCGTTCTTTCTTTCTTTTTTTATCAAGATAGTCTGGGTCAATGGCAACGGTTGGCATTGCAAGATTTGCCCATTTTGCAAGGTATTCAATTGCCCCAATATAGTCTGTGCTCTCAAGTTGTTTTACAAGTGTTATAACGTTACCAGATGCCTGGCAGCCAAAGCAGTAATAAAATTGTTGGTTTTCATTGATGCTGAAACTTGGTGTTTTTTCATGATGAAATGGACAAAGTCCTATATGGTTTTTACCCCGACTCTTAAGTTGCATGTATCTTGATGCGACAGAGACAATATTGTTTGCAAGCACAACTTGTTCAATGAATTCTGGTGGTACACCTCTGCCTTTGTTTAATGCCATTAATATTATATACGAGAACAAGGATGCTTTTCCTAAATTAATTTAATTCATTTACAAGAAAATATTTTTGTATAAAATGATTGCAAGTGTTATAATTTAATTATGAAAAATTTTACAAAAGAAGAATTACAAGAAATGGGGATTTATGAACTTCGAGAACTTGCACGAAGCTTTTCAATACATAGACCCAGTGACAAGAAACGTACCGATTTAATTACGTTAATTCTTGAGTCACCGCACATGGCAAATTACCAAGAATTGCCGTCCTATGTCAAGTTGTTTGAATATCAGTCGGCACTTGATTTTGCTTCCGACATGCCAAGTCGGGTTGCATGCCCCGGAAGTTATGAATCACACATTGCAACCGGTTATGTCCATACATCAACGTCAGGCGGTTTTCTTGTGGCAAGCAACTTGAGTTCATATCGATTAACGTCTTCGTTTATGAGTATGAATAATCTGGCACAATGTGATTATGTTGATGTCAGAGCAGATTTTGATAATGATCGCAAAGGATTTGTGGCAACAGATTTGATTGAGAGAAAATCACAACCGCAGAGGCGTTTTGATGCGATGCCTGGACTTCGCCCTATACGCAAGATGGATTTTGGTGGTGTAAAGATGCCTGTCGGTGGGCGTGCACTTGTTACCTGTGACAAAACTTATCCAAGATATGAACATATTTCAGATATTTGCACGCAATTAAAGAATGGGCCTTTTGCAAAAAACGTTATAAAGATTGCGATTATTGCAGAAGAAAATGATTTTGTTGTTAATTACTTAACGGAAAAAGGTATTAATGAAATTTTCTTTATAAAGCCAGATATGCCTATTTCAAAGCAACTTGCGTCTTGTTTATATG
>WRAD01000001.1 GCA_009780375.1 Bacillota bacterium | reverse complement strand
TTCCAGCACTTGTGAATCCTTGTTTAATTTGACTGGCAACTGCACCACATTTATTGCACCCAACTTGATTTTCTTTCCCCATGTCATACTATATCACAAAGACAGTGGGTGGGCACTCCTGGCGTTTTTTGTGTCTTGTAATTGGTGTGTGAAAGATGCTATACTTTCTCTATGAGAAATTTGACTGCCTTTACGTTTGATGGGTATATGGAAAATCCAAACATGGATGTTGCCAACCTCGTTATTAAACACGTAACAGACACGCAATATGGTCGTTGGCTTTTAAACACATTTCAAGACAAATTGCAAGGCGTGCTGGCATTGAATAATGGAAATCAGCAAGCATTTTTGTCAGCATTAATTGCACTATTTAATCGTGACCCTAGTGGAATAGAAAAATGGTTTGATAGAGAGCAGCAATATGAAATCTTTTGGATGTGCAACGAATATTTTAGCGAACTTGCAACATCCGAAGAAAAAAAGACCGAGAAACACAACAGAGAGTTAAGACATCTCGGTTTCGACTACCATATGAGTCACGAAGAATGGAAAGAAAAATTCAAAAACATGAGGACATCTTTTTTTGGGGTCGAGCAATATGTAAAACGGCTAATAAAATGTTTGTTGAAAAATAAAGAGAATACTTTGCCCGAGCATAAAAATGCAGCCGATATAATTATGCACGCTTTTAGCGAATTTAAATATGAGTTTTCACAAACAGAACATGGCAGAAAACATATTGAAACACTTAATGAATTTTTCCTCTTTGGAGGTTTTGCACAAATTGAAACATCAGAAAAGCCACCAAAGAGAAAACACATACATGAGGTCTCTCCTTTTTTGGATGGTTCCAGCCCTGTGCAGCAAAACACCTTGCTTTTGACTGATAAACAAACAGAAATGGATTAAAATGGTACAATTGATTATGGAAAATGGCGTAGTGAAACTTGACAAATATAATAAAGCACATCGTGATACTTTTATACTGGATAAAATTTATCCAGTCGATTCATTTGACGAAAGCAGTCTTGTAGCCGTTATCGTAATTGCGCGATATCAAGGGAAATATGTTTTTTCATTTAACAAGAAATGGCAAGGTTGGGATATACCAGGAGGCGGCATTGAAGATAATGAATCTGCCATAGATGCCGCAAAACGAGAATTGCTTGAGGAAGACTGGCGCGCTTAAGTTTGACATCTATAATATGGGTGACTTTACGATTAAAACCGAACTAATCCTGGAAAGCGCGGACAGACCAGGTCGAATCTATTTTGCAGAAATTCATGAATTTTGCGATTTAAGCAAAGAAAGCGAGATAGCTGAAATTGGATTTTTTGATTGCCCACCTGACAACCTGTCTTGGGAAAATGCCCACAAACCTATATTTAATTATTTCGTGGACAAGCATCCTGAAATAATCACAGCTTATTCAAAAACGCCAGCGAATATCGTGCGAAGTTGAACAGGTCGTGAAAAGAAAATCCAAGTTTGACACCCCATGGTAAACCAAAAAACCGAGAGTAAATCTTGGTTTTTTGTTCGTCCGCCAATAAGTAATTTATTGTGTTATTGCCCCGTAACTTTTGTCTTTTCATTTTAGTTCAAATGTAGTATAATTTATAGTGCCTGACAAGCAAACCACAATTTAATAGTTTCGGTAATTTTTATGCATCACAAACGATATGGAGGTTTCTATGACAGACGAACAAATTCAAAATGCGATGAAAAAACATTTATTGTCTGGTGATTATGAAGTATACGATTGGGAAATTTTCAAAACCGCAGTCGAATATTTTACGTATCGCAGTGCAACTGGTGGTGATATGCTTACGCAATACGAAATTGATTCATTGCTTGGTCTTGAAGTTAGTTATTGGCAAATGTATTCATTGCTTGACGAAATTGGACTAGTAACTAAAGTAGTTGCTTTGGATAAAATTCAAAACTTGTTTAACTTGTATGAGAAAGCAGAACGTGAAACGGAAAAAACACCAAAAATCACTATCCACAACCAAGACCAACAAGCAATCACACCAACAACAATAGAATTGTTTACAGAACTTGTAAAAGAATTTGTAGATGTTGCTGATTATAATTCAAACGATTTTGTGGCGTTGATGTTTGATGAACTTAAAAACTTGCAAAATGAAGATGAAGTAGATTGGACAGTTTTGCATTGGCAAGCGGTAAATAAAAAAGAAGAAAACAGATATCGTTCAATGTTTGAAAATGAATCATTTTTCAATACAGAAACATTGGTGCAAGTTTACGACACTATAGCAAATGAGATTTATCAAGATAACAGACAAGAAAACAAAACGATTAGAACACCACAAGAAATGAAAGATTGTATTGAACAATTCAAAGGTGGACAAATCACAACGGAAGAATTTTTAGATCGCATTTATGATGCCCAAGATTCAACTGGACAGCCTATGACATCACGACTTCAAAGAGATTTTCGTATCGGATTTAATCGTGCATCTAGGTTGATTGATAGAAGTTATACGCAGGAGGATATTGATGCAATAACACCTTTTATTGAAACAACAATAGAATCTGAACAAACACCCCAACAACCAACATTCTCCATGCCAACCCCACCTTTACCACCCAAAGCACCAACCCCACCAAAACCAATCAAATCAAGCGAGCCATTAAAACCAATAACGCATCAAGATCAACACGATATTAATGTTGCCAAAAAATCGTTGCAAGAACTTGCATTTCAATATGACATGATTTCATCGTATTACGAATTGCCAGCCGACCAAACAATTTCCGGCAACAAAGCACAAGACAAAGTTGAACAAAAAATGTTTGCCGATGATGTTAAACGAATTGCGACACTTGTGCGAAAATTAAACGAGGGTGCACAAATCCGTGACCGAGAAAGCCTAGACAAAGAATTTGAATTGTTACAACAACACCATGACGACACATTGCCACAAATGCAAAGCGATTATGGCATGCAATGGTGGATTATTAATCTTGACATCGGCAACGACTATACAATAAGCACTCTTGCAGTTATCAACGAAAGCCACAAAGAACAACAAACCGACAAAACAATTAATACAAATGCTTGGGCAAACTATTTCGCACGTCACCTTAACAACGACATGACAAAGGCAACCGAAGTCGCAACCCTTGTTCAAAAAGTACAAGAAAAGTATGGTGGTGGGTATTCTCGTTTGGAAGATATGCAACATATGTCGGATGCCGAACGTTCTGAATATTCAAATGACATGTCACAACTGCGAGATTATTTTTCACAAATGGGCGAACAAGTTTGTGTTCAAGTTCTTGGCATGACACTTGAGCAATTCCGACAAAGTTCTATTGACGAAGCACAAATTCAAAAAGATTGGAATGAATGGAATCAATCGCAACAAGATAATGAAAAAGATAGTGAGAAATAATTTATTGCAACTTTTTCATCAAGTCAGTTACAGTTGCTTGCCAGATGATAAATTAGCAAAAATTGATGGTCATAATTTTTCAGGTATTCAAAAATAAAGGTTCTGGATTTGCATTTTGCGTGCTATGATATAGTATGAATAAGGTTATTGCAACGCGTCAAAATTTTTTATTCGCACTTTTGCCAATTGTTATCTGTTTAGCGTTTATAATTCCTTTCGGAATATTTCGTACAGACATTGAAAATGTAATTCCAAGTTTTCTTTATTGGATGTTAACCGTGATAGCGATAATCGTATTCCTTTCTTGGCTCTATTTTATTTGGTATTTCTTTGACTTTTTCCATGTTATAGCGATGCCAAAAAATCTTGTAACTTTGAAGTCACAAAGTATAGTGCTTGAAAAAGCAATCAAAATCAAAAATGCAAATTCATTATCTTCTATATCAACCGCTTTAGATTCTGAGGCAAAAGTAAACTGGTTAAATGGCGATGAAGTAAGTGGGAGTGATATTTGGGAAGAAGATTGGGCCGGGAAAACAAAAATTGAACTTGCAAATGTTAAAGCATTTGCCTTTCTTTCGGTTACAAAAAATTTACAGAAACGTCTTGAAAGTGGCAAACCAATACGAGGAACATTTATAGTTGTAACAAATGACAATGATACGTTTGCCCAACCTCAAATTGCGGACCTGAAATATCTTTCTGAACAATTAGAATTACAATAATTTTTCATTTGCGTCAACCGTCGGACTTATGATTATATCGCCTTTTTTTGTAAGTCGTGATCCATGACATGGACAATCAAATGTCTTTGTGTTAGGATTAAATTTTAACCTGCACCCCATATGTGGGCATCTTCGTTTGCCACTGCTGAAAAGTCCTGCCGTGAGATTTTTCGCATCCAATAAAAAATTCAAAAAGAATAAAGGCCAAACTTTGACATTCAAAACACGTGTTGGCTTGAAAAGTCTTTTATATAGATTCTTTTTGCGAGAAACAGTATCTGCGATTATCTTTGCCGATATAAAACTGTTCACCATGCCGTACTTTGAAAATCCACTTATTACATATGTATCGCGTGCGAATACACGTAATAAACGACCTGCGTATGGAATACCATCAAAGGTCATGCAATCATTTGCCGCCCATTTGAATTTACCATCACCAAGTTTTGAAAAGTATTTGCTACATTTATGTCGACCGGTTCTATGATCAAAACCACCAATTATAACTCCATCTTCGGAATCTCTATATGTCATTCCATCAGATTCAACCGAATTGTAAATTGCACCTAGCTGCTGTGAATTGTTCTTGCAAATTGCGTATGAAGAAGATTTATACATTTTGAACGCATAAATACCTCGAATGTTTATAATCGGAAACCCTGTGGCAAAGACAACTTTGTTGTATTTAAAAATCATGTTCTCGGTTTCAAGTCTTTTTTTCATTAAACAAACTTTTTTGATACGACAATTCTCAATTATGTCAAAATTACCGGCTTTTATTATTCCATAACAAAAGTTGATTGGATTAAATCGGGCTTGCATGTTCAAAGTTATGCAATCGAAATCACCAAATGGGAGTTTCTTGTTTTTTTCTAATCTTATATCACTGGAAATTTTTTTCATTACCTTGAATTCTTTTTTTAAAGGTTTGCCATTTCCAAATACAATACCATCTGTCCTTTGAAAATCACAGTCTATTTTGTGTTTATTAACAAGTTCTTCGATTCCGTCTATCCCTTGTTGTTGGCTTTGGAAAAATAACTTTCGTCTTTTTGCACCAGGTATGTCTCTGTATCTTCCTTGTAAACTTGTAACATGGGCGGTTGTGTTAGATGTCACACCGCCTAGAACTTGGGCCGCCTCAATAATTGTTACTTTCTGACCCTCTTTTGCAAGCATATAGGCACACATTATGCCTGCGATCCCGCCTCCCACAACTATGCAATCAAGTTTTGTAACTTTTGCATCTGTTTTTTTAACATTGTCAATAGGCTTTAAATATTTTTTCCAAATTGATTCCATAACTTAATTATGTGCAATTATCACCAAACACACTATTCGTGTTTTCGTAGAACAAAGGCACGCATACGGTGCGTTTCAGCCGATATCCTGCAAATGATTGAAGCGATAGTTCCTAGAGCAGAAAATATGTGGTACACTTTGCTTATGGACGATATCATCAGACAATATAAAGAACGTGCACGTGGATTACTTGAAGGAAGTAAATCTGATTTTTGGCAAACAATGTGGGTTGAAAGTATTATCAAAGGGCAACAACAAATTGAGGGACAACTTGTATTTTTGGCAACCGAAGTTGATAGTCTGCAGATTGATGACAAACGTGGTTGGTCGAATTTGGTGGAAAGAATGAGGGATGAAATTGCACGTGGAAAAAGAATTTTTTTAACTATTGCAGAACTTGATAGAATTGATTATGTGAGGCAACTTCGTAATTGGGTTGTGCATTCACTCTACAAAGAAATAGGCGAAGTTCCTCGCAGTGTGGATTACTCGCGTGCACTTAAAAGACAACCGCCTTTAAACCCAAATATGACAAAAAGACAAGAAGCATACGAAAAATTTGCACTTTCTTATATTCTTGTTAATGAAACAGCAAATCATTTAGAAAGAGTGATTGATTATAAAATGAAATAATTAAATCTTCTTAAGATCAATTCTGCCCTTATCATCGATTTTAATTACTTTTACTTGGATATTGTCACCAGGTTTAACAATATCAAGCACCTTTTCCACTCTTGTAGGTGCAAGTTTTGATATATGCACCATTCCTTCTTTTCCGTTGAATTCAACAAATGCACCAATTTCTATTGTGCGTACAACTTTACCTGTAAATTCCATACCAACTTCGGGTTCAAATACAATTCCTTCAATAATTTCTTTTGCACGTGCATTGGATTGGTCAGATGACGAACCAATAAATATCTTACCATCATCGCTTATGTCAATTTTAACACCTGTTTCCTCAATGATTTTGTTTATAATCTTACCACCGCTTCCTATGACATCCTTGATTTTTTCTGGTTTGATTGTCATGATAGTAATCTTTGGGGCGTATTTTGAAAGTTTAGGTTCTGGCTTGTCAATTTCTGTATTCATTGCTTTAAGAATATGTAATCTTCCTTCACGTGCCTGTTTAAGTGCCTGTTTAAGGATTGCTTCGTCTATACCTGCAATTTTTATGTCCATTTGGATTGCCGTGATTCCTTTTTCTGTTCCTGCCACCTTGAAATCCATGTCTCCAAGAAAATCTTCAACACCTTGAATGTCAGATAAAATTGCGGTTTTACCCGATTCGGAATCCTTTATAAGACCCATTGCTATACCTGCAACCGCAGATTTGAGCGGCACGCCTGCATTCATAAGAGACATAGAGCTTGCACAGACACTTGCCATAGATGACGAGCCGTTACTTGAAAGAACTTCGCTGACCGTTCTAATTGCGTATGGAAATTCTTCTTCGGATGGAAGAAGTGGTTCAATAGCCCGTTCGGCGAGTGCCCCGTGTCCAATTTCTCGCCTTGACGTGCCACGCATTTGACGGGCTTCTCCTGTTGCATAAGGAGGCATATTGTAATGATGCATATAGCGTTTTTGAACCTCGTCATCAATACCATCGAGTTTTTGACAATCAGAAACCATGCCCAAAGTGCAGACGTTAAGAACTTGGGTATTGCCTCTTGTAAATACAGATGAACCGTGAACACGTGGAAGTATTCCTGTTGCGGTCCAAATTGGTCGGATATCTTTTGTTCCTCTGCCATCTGGACGAAGTCCTTTTTGCAAGATTTTTTCACGGATAATATCTTGTTTAATATTATTAACAATTTTTCCTATTGCAATTTTGTCATCTTCATATGTGTCTGCAAATTGATCTGCTATCATTTCATCGACTTTTTTCTCTGCTTTGCGTCGTTTTTCAAGATCGGTTTCGCCCATTGCTTTTTCAAGAAAACTTGTTGCGTAACTCTCTACCCGTTGTTCCAAATCTTCATCAAATTTAAACATTTCAATGTTGCGTTTTTCTTTACCCACTTTTTTAATAAGTGTTTTTTGAAATTCACATTGTTTTTTTATTTCTTGGTGACCAAACATAATTGCCCCAAGCATATCTTCCTCGGATATTTCCGCACCGTTTGCCTCTACCATCATAATTGCATCTTCGGTACCGCTTATAATTACCTCGATATCTGATTTTTCCGCTTCAGTTGTGGTTGGATTAACGATAAATCCATCTTCACCTCTTCCAATAACTACGCTTCCTGTTGGACCATTCCATGGGATATCACTTATGACAGTTGCAATAGATGCGGCAAGCATTGCAAATGGCACAGGTGAAATTTCAGGATCAATAGACAAGGTAGTGACGACAAGTGACACATCATTAAACATCCCTTTTGGAAAAAGTGGACGCATTGGACGATCAATAAGACGAGATATAAGAACAGCGGAATCTGTTGGACGACCTTCACGTTTTTTAAACCCACCTGGGATTTTGCCGACACTGTATAACTTTTCTTCAAAATCTACACCAAGCGGAAAAAAATCAATTCCTGGACGTGGTGTGTCTGCAACGGTTACATTTGCCATGACTACCGTTTCGCCACAGGTTACAATACATGAACCTGCGGACAAACCTGCAAGTGCACCTGTTTCAACACTTACTTTACGATTGCCGATTACTGTGTCGAATTTTTTATAACTGTCGGTCATTATTTCCTCCCCGTCTCGCTTTCGCGGGCCGCCCCTCTCGCAGAGAGGGGCATTTTTGTATGGTATTATACCATATGCCAACGAAAAACGAAAGAGTTTACGTCATACATAATTTCATAATAATTATTGGTTTTTAGTGACTGTTATGAGATAATTAGTTGTTAATTTAGCAACCCACAGTGGCATTAGAATAAAAAATAAAAATCCCCATGATAGAATTTTGGGGATTTTTATGACATGAGCCATACAAAAAGACGATTTGCACCGTCTTTCGTTTAAATTATCTTATACCAAGTTTTGTTTTGAGTGTACGGAAAGACTCGATATCTTTATTTTCAAGATACACAAGTAAACCACGACGTTGACCAACCATTTTCATAAGTCCACGACGACTGTGCTTGTCTTGTTTATGTATCTTAAGGTGCTCGGTTAGATGATTGATACGTGCGGTAAGAAGTGCGATTTGTACTTCTGGGCTTCCCGTATCGGTCGGTGCTTTCCCAAATTCTGCGACAATTTGGGCAATGCTTAATTGACTGAGTGCATCTTTTGCTTCCGCTTTGGCTTCTTTCTTTGTTGATTTTGCAGGGGTTACCTTCGTCGCGGTTTTCTTTGCGGATGTTTTTACTTCTGCAATTTCTGCTGTGATTGTTGTTTCTTCTGACATTATGTTTCTCCTTTTTTTACCATCTAATCAAAGCAAGGGGTGATTTTACCTGAGAACAAAGCCACCAAGCCTCGAAGAGATTGGTATTAAGTGTACCATAAGTGCATAAGAAAAGCAAGTATGAAAATACTTGTGTCTGACTATTAATTTGGTCATATATATAAATGAGGTTCAGTTTTCACGAGTAAATATACGAATTTCAAAAGCGATACCACCCTCAAATGAAAGTTCCGCACGCACCTTTTCCAAAGTTTGTCCATCTTCAGATATGCCAAGTCTCCAGGTTTCAGTACGGCTTGGAGGGAAACAATAATGTTGATGTTCTGGATAAAGTTCACAGTTATCAATAATTTCTGGGTCAAAGGTTAAATCCAACGTTCCTTGCGACAATGTCCAAGCACCCTCAAATGCGCCAAATTGACCTTGAGTTTGTATAAATCTGTTGTCATTGTGCAAGATGAGATAGCCTGCATACATTTCTGTAAAATGATTGTAACTTCCAAACTCCATGTGTTCATATTCGTCTACAATTGTTACATTGGATGATTCATCTATATAACTTACCGAGTGTAGATTCCATTGAATATCGACAATTTGTGCCGGGTTTATTGGATTAACATTAGGCAGAACTTCGTTTTTGGTGTAAATAAACGTTGAAGTTATACCAAGCTGTGTTTGAGATTTTTCAAGCGTAGTGTTATTGTTCTTTAATCTTATATTCCATCTGTCAACAAATCCTCCTATATCATAAGTAAGAACCAATCGCGTAGATGACAATGTCCAATGCCCATGAAATTCACCTAAAATACCAAGTGTTTCGATAAAATTACCGGCTCCGCCCAAAAACAAAAAACCGGCAAATTGGTTATCAAATAAAATATCTCCCGCTCCTATTGAATGAACCGTTGGGTCATGTGATGAGGAACTTTCGACTCGTGCAAGATTCCATTGTATATTTTGTATGTGCTCGCGATTGATTGAGTTGTTATTACCGCCAAAGCATCCTGTTGCAATTATTGCGACAGGGGCAATTAGTACAAGGATCAGAATCAAAAGCAAAACCTTTTTTATTGATTTCATATCTTTATTATGCGTCAAAATATGCTTTTTGTCAATGAATCCCATTTTTAATCTTGACGTTCCGATAAGATCACCTTACCAATCAAAAACATCATTGCGACGAGCATTGTTGATAACTATGTCGTTACGACGGCGAACATCATAATAAACCGCCTCTTCATCAAAATATTTGGATGCAGACCATGTGTCAGGTTCAGGATAGAGCTTTACGAGACCTGCTTGTTGAGCCTTCCAAAAGTGAGTTACATGAGATTTCAGAGGGTGAAAGCCAAATGCATAAACATAAATTTGCCCCGGCTGAAGATCAAGAAGTTCGTTGGGTGGTAACAGAGGACGGGACACCGTATTTGTAGATGTAGATTTTGAACCACTTAGAGGATCATCCTTGATTTGCTTGCCTGTGTTTTTTGATTCCGAGGTGGAATGTGCCTCAACAGTCATTTCACCAAGAAGATCCGAGAACATCTTTCTTGTATCCATATCATTAACACCGATAAAAATTTGTGTATTACAGTTATTTCGAATAGTAACCGCTTTGTCCGCACCATAAACGGTTTCAAGTTGTTTATAGTCCTGCAAAACAAGGGTGATAAAGATTTTACGAGAACGGGCAACGGTGATTATTGTTTCAAAGTCATTCATCTTTGGCATATTACCGAACTCGTCACGAATAAAGTATGTCGGCCATTTTAGGGTTCCGCCCTGTTGATTGGCAAGATCAACAAGCGTTTTGTAAAGTTGAGCCACACAAAGCACAGCAAGAGGATGACGAATTTTAATTTGGTCAGGAATAACAAGGAACATTGCGGTTGGACGTTCAACAAATCCTTTAAATTCTATTTCGGTACCGCTTGTTATATAGCAAATACCTTTATCGGCAAACATGGAAAGTTTATTTGTAGACACACCAAAGAAGTTACGCTTTGTATTTTCACTGTTGGCAATAACCGTTTGTGCAAGCATTGCCGCCGGAGATAATCTGGAACGCCCCATAAAGTAGTTTGCAATGGATTTGAAAGATGCGTTTGGATCATTATCTCGCATCGTTAAGATTTTGTACACGTTATAAAAATTAAATTTTTGCTTTGTCATGCCAAGTTCTGGACGGAGACTGTCTTCTAACATTGCAAGAACGGTACCCTGGATAAGGTCCCTTGCCCCATTTTCCCAACTTGGGTCACGCTCGTTTTCTATTGGGCAAATTACCGCACATACATCTTTTATATCAGATTCAGACTCGGAAAGAAGCCGTTGCTTGAGTGTTTTCCTTTCCATGTCTGCCATTTGAAAACTTGGGAATGCAACCCCGTTAAATTCGTACCATTCACTTGGATAGTTACTTGCAATTACTCTTAACCCCATTGATGCCGGATCTTTGGATGTATGTTTTTTAAGTTCTCTTTCCAAACTGTGTGCACGTTGAAACATATCCCATGCTCTCTCGAGTGGATTCCATCTTGAAGATTGTGTCGGTGCACTTAGGTTAAAAACCTGGACATCATAACCATTTCGTCGCAAGGTTTCGGCGGTTTTTGCATAAATCTCGCCCTTTGGGTCGGTGATAACCATATTTGGCTTTTGGGCAGAGTGCCCAAGCACATAAACATATGGCAACACATACCCTTGAGTTTTACCAGAACCTGTTGTTCCAAGAACAATCGTATGATAATCTTGTGGAACCATATTAATCTGGATGTCGGTTCCTACTTTTTCAAATCTTACAAGGGTTCCTGTTTTTTGTTGCATTTTAAGTCGGCTTAGTGTAGTTGAGAGATAAACTTTGTTAAGTTCCGACTTTGACATCCAACGGTTAGAATAAAATTGTTCGACGGTTTTACTCTTTTCGTCACTGAAGAAAAACCCTGCGACCAACAAAGCGATTACCCCGAACGGTATTATAAGTGCAATTGTTATAAAGTAAGGATTTCTTACCGCACCAAAACTGAAGATAGGATTTCCGCTTACCATGTTGATTATCATCATTGTTAAAAACAAAAATATAACGACAGTTACAATCGCTATGATTGTATAGACATGCCATTTTTCTTTAAATTTTTGAACGATGCCAAGATTGTACA
This sequence comes from Bacillota bacterium, assembly GCA_009780375.1. GTDB lineage: Bacteria > Bacillota > Clostridia > Christensenellales > UBA1242 > WRAD01. The sequence continues at coordinate 101,686 of WRAD01000001.1, read as the reverse complement.
TAGTTTTAGTTTAGCCTTTTTTAGTTATTTTGAAAAGAACTTGGTCAAATGTAATTTTTTGACCGTTTGATACAAGGATTTCCGACACTTCGCCATCAACTTCGGATTCAAGTTCATTCATTACGCCATCTTCACCGATAACACAAAGCAAGTCTCCATCGGATACCGTTTGCCCTATTGTTACATATGGCGGATCGGTAGGTTCTGTTGCCGCATAAAATATTCCTTCGATTGGGCTTCGAATTTCATAACACTTACCAGACATTACTTTGATTTCTTTTACTGTTGTTTTCTTACCTGGCTTTGTTACTTTTTTAATTAAAACGCGTTGATCTACACTTTCTGGAACTTTTGCCCTTATAGATGTTGTATCAACAACAGTAACACTGCTGTCTCTTTCAAGCCATATTGACCCTGCATCCGTTGTAAGCTCAAGCTGTTTAAGCCCTTCCGAATTCATTAACTCGGCAAGCCTTTTAATTAATTTCAATTCCATTTGTTTTCCCCCTAGATATATCTTATTATAAGGTAAAAACAAAGAAGTTCAAAACGAAAAATAATGAATTGGAGTAAATTTAAGATGGAATTCCTACGAATTCATTTTCAAGATTCCAAAGACGATGAGCGTTGTTTTGACGATCAACAATCACTGCAATTGTTATTGAATTACCTGTTGGGATTGGAGATTCGCCAGTTTCATCATCGATAACCATGTCGTCATCAACAATTGAGTGAATTGTGCGGATATATGAGATAAAGTCATGTGCGTTATTTACCCTGAACCCATCACTTGCGATTGGGGTGAAGATAGAGATATTTATTCGTGTCTCACGGTCAGGAGAAATTGTGACAGGTGGTCTTGCAATTGTACCGTCAAAATTAATTGAATGAAGTTGTCCGCCACGCATAAAGAACAGGCGACTTGATGCAACCTTTACAATTTCTTCAACACCTTGCGTTCCAGGAATCACCGTCTCGGAAAATTGTCCATCGCTTAATGTCCATCTCCAAATACTTTGGTTACCAGAAGGACCGAACAGCGTAAAGAAACTGAATACAAATCCTGCGTTTTCTGTTGGTGCAACGATTGTATTAAATTCGGAATCACTTGTTGACATTGACACCATGTCGGCTTCCCATACTTGGCGAGTTTCTGCGTTTATTGCACCTGATGCAAAAACACCCTGATCGGTACTTTCTGTTATGCGAAGTGACCAATTGTGTGGAGTATTAAAATTGCCTCTTCTCCAAATAAGGCGTCCACCGCTTAGCGATACAAGTTGAAATCTTGTGTTATGGTCGTCTGCCATAAGGTTACGTGTTGCGTTTCTTGACCCCAAGTGGTGACGGAATACAAGGTCACCATTTGTTGGATCGGATTCAGGACGAGCCTCGGTCCAATACACGAATGACATTATGCCCCCAAAGCCTTTTAAGTGGGTTCCACCTGAGGTGGTTCTTATGAAGGTTGTCACCTCTGGGAATGCCCATGTTGCCGCCTCGGTTGTAAGTGTTTGTACCCTTGCGGTGGATACATTAACGTGTGTGATTCGGCTGAGTCCATCCCCAACAGGTTCACGAATTAAAAGATGACTTTGTCCATCTACCCATGCGACGGTGAAGTCATTGCGTGTTACCTGATGAGCCCTTGACCTTGTTGTATACAAAAGCCTGTTATTTGCACCTGTTAAATCTACCCTGAAAAAATCTGTTCGGTCGATTTGTAAATCATCATGACCTCTTCCATAATAGTTGTGTGGACTTGTGTAAATGAGATGATTGCCCATAATAAATAACGAACTTTGTTCGTGACCTGCGACCTTTGGCACAACAAGTTCAAGGGTACCTGGAACAAATCGCGAGTCAATCTGTGTTTCTATATGTTCATTGTCCTGTCTTAAATCATCAATTTCTGATGAATTTGGACCGCCTATAAAATCAGGGTGCCCTGCATTCCATTCATCTTGCCATCCGTCAATCCAACTGTTGTCATATTGTGGAAGCCCCTCTTCGTTTAAACGAATACGCCAAATCGCACCATTTGTCAATCGATGCCCTGTGCCTGGATTACCATAAATGTTATTTGGACGCCTGTTTATATCGTACCTTGAGTGAAAGTTACCAATAAAATACAAGTAACCGCCGACGGAAACGGCATTCCCACCATTGCCAGAGACACTGTAGATACTTCCTACAGGAGAGAGCCTAATTGTTGTTGCCATCGCGTTTATCAAAATAGCGGTAAGTCCACCTGCAAATACAACAATTGCAATACCGACTATGGTTAAGATGCGTCTTTTCATATCTTCCATTATAGCCAAAAATCGAATTATGTCAATGCGGAAATGTTTATAACGACAATTAAGAACATTTTTCCTGTAATGCCAAAGTGTAAATTCATGCAGGTCTTATAAGTAGATATTAGAATCTTATGACTTTGTAATTTTAGGCAAAAGTTCAGCACAAATTTCGTGATCAGACAATGATAAATACCCGTCAAGAGTTTTCCCGTTCACCGCAGTAATAAAACAAAACGATTCATCTTGGTAACGCGGATGAAATACAATTTGTGTTTTGTCAGGGGCGTTAGCAAGTAAATAAAATGTGTCACCAAAAGTTGAATTTTCCAGATGAGCAACCGATTCAAGTTTATAGGTTATGTCTTCCCCATTTGTGCAATTGAATATTTGAAGTTTTTTACCAACAAGTTTTTCATAGTCACTTTGCGTATAATTAAGTTCCTGTTTTTGTTTAAGTGTGTTTGCAACAAAATTATCTACAGCCAAATCGGCAGAAGTTGGCGTATATCCTCGTGGATATCCTTTTGTTTTTGATTTTTTTGCAAAAAGTTTTTTTAACATAGTTTAATATTACGATGTTTTTTGATTTTTGACAATTACAAAGTTTGTCAATTTTTTTGAACGAATCGCAAGTTTGCCCCTACATATGATATTGAAAAAATTATTCTTCTCTTTCTCCATATAAATAATCTATTGACACATTAAAGTATTTTGCGATTTTTGGTACAAGATAACTAGGCACTTGTCTGTCCCCTGCTTCATAATGTGCAAGTGCTCCACGACCTATATCTAAATCTTTTGCCAATGCCTCTTGAGTAAGTCCTTTCTCTTTACGTAATGTTTTAATATTTTTTGCTAAACTCATATAAAATATTGTTGCATATTGGAACAAAATAATTTATACTTGTGCCATATTGGTGAAAATAGGAGGTTTTTAAACATGATAGATACCCAAGGCAAAATTTTTGAAGACAAGGAAAAGATTGTAAGTGACAAAATGGACGCACTTATACAACATATTAACAGAGATAAGGAATTTCTTAAAAAATTGGTACGCCTTATTTTTGACTATGTTGCACATGATGAAGACCTTAGTCAATTTGGTACTGAATAGTACCTTCATTATTTGCAAAGATTAAAGATGTGAAAAAAATTTCCACAAGACAGTTGATTATATTTTATTGTATATATTCGTTTGCAATAAAATTTTTGGCACTTCCAGCAATATTATCGGGCGAGAGCGTTCGCAATGCATGGGTAATTGCGTTGATTGGAACGGTGTTCGAGTTGCTTGTAATTTTTGCGGTTCTTAATGTACTTGTAATTGGGGCAGGAAGTGATATATACAGCGATTTGCGATCTAATACAAAGTTTGTGGGGGCAAAACTTGTTGTTCTTTTGATGCTTGGTCTTTTACTTTTACAATTATTTATTTTGGCAAGTCAAAGTTACATTATATTAGGTCAAAATCTTTTTACCGAATTAAATATCCACAAATTTTTAATACCACTTGTTATTTTTGGTGCAGCATTTTGCTTTTTACCTGCAAGGGCTTTTTTCCGTAGTGGTGAAATTTTTTACCTGTTGATTATTATTGGCATTGCACTATCGGTGTTCCCTGCATTAAGAAGTATGAATCCGGGTGAGATTACACCGTTGTTCAGTGGCGGTTTTATGCCGATTTTACGTGGTTTTTATCATAATCTTATTTACTTTGAAAGTGCGGCTTTTTTGTTGATTTTTTCTGGTGACATCCAACAAGGATGCCCGGCAAAGGCACAAGGTGAAAATCAACCAATACCTTTTAAAAATCCAAAAGAATTCATAACAAAATTTATGCTTGTGGCCGGACTTGTTGGGGCTTTCTTTGTATTTTTTGTGTTTATGTTTACAAGCATTTTTGGACCACTTGGACCTACAAAAGATTTGGCAATTACAAACTTGACAACCTATTCAGAATTCTTGACACAGAGTGGGCGTCTTGATTGGATTTTGGTTTGCATTTGGTCAATGTTATTATTATTAAGATTTGGGGCAACGTTTTTTGCGGTGTTTGCATGTTTAAGATATATTTTTAACGTCAAACATAGGGCCGGTTACATTGGGTTTTCTGTTGCATTGTTTTTATATCTAATGTGGTGGTTGCTTGTAAAAACACCTGACAGATTGAATGATTTCATTGTTATTGTCGCCCCTGCGATTGCGATTTTGTTCTTTACGGTGCCTGTTGTGTGTTTAATTAACGCATTGATTTTGAAAAAAAGAAATTCTGGTAAAAAAGACAAGAAACAAAAAAGTGACTCTGCAACAAAGGAGGCAAGAATATGAAAGATAGAACAACCAATAAAGAAGTCGATGAAAGCAAGAAAAAAAAAGAACAAAAGCACCATACGGTGCGCTCCAGTCGAGATCCTAGTACAAAAAATTTAACGATAATTCCTAGGCTAGAACAAAAACAAAATGTGTTTGTAAAAATTTTTATTACGATATGGCAGAAAAAGTTTTTGCTTATTATATTGGCTATGCTTGTTGCATTATTACCTATGGCTGTGTCAAAACAATCGATGGCGTTGACAAGAACAATATTAACCGCAATAGCGATTGACATGGAAGACGATGAAATTATTGTTTACGGTGAACATGTTTTATTTAATTTTGACCCTTTTGGCATACCAGAAAGACATATTGCAGTTGGGCGTGGCACAGATATTACCGAAGCACTGGCCGATATTGGGGTTAACATGGGACGGACTGTTTCTTTTTCCCATTGTACCCTCATTGTTATCGGAAGTGGCCTTGATGATGCAAATTTGTTTGATGTTTTAATGCCGCTCTACAAGCAAAGCCAATTAAATACCGCGGCGGCACTTGTTTATACCGAAGGTGATGTTGAGGCATTAATCCAGACAAGTATTGATACAGGTGATGTACGAAGTGCGAAGCTTCAACAAATTGCGGAATTTAATCTCACGCACAAGGATAAATATCACACAAGTTTAGAACGATTTTTTAAACAAACCCTGAGAAGAAACAGTGTTGCAAGGATGCCAATAATTAATGATAATGATGGTGAACTTGACAATACTGGAAAGACGGCAAAATTTATCGGTGGAAGTTTTTCAGAAATTGAAGATACGGGCATATAGCAAACAAAGGCAACTTATGGTGCATTAAGTTCATTAAGCTGAGATTCTAGTACAAAAAAATTTAGCGATAATTCCTAGAGCATTAGAAATCTTCACTATCGTGATAATAAAGGTTCGGTATCATCCAATTTGCAACACCGAAAATTAAACTTATTACTACAATGACTATTGGTGCCTCGAGGTACGGCTCGACAAAGAAGCTTCGCACAGAGATAAGCAATACAATAAAACTGTAAATAATTTTATAGATTATGTCAAAGCGATCGGCACGATAAACTTTGCCATCGTCAACCTTGAATAGCAAAAATATAATGTAGGCACAAACAAGGATTACGCAAATTACAAAAAGCACAGGAATAAAAAATAAAGGCGGATTGGCGGTTCGCAGATCGGACCAGAATATATTCAGATTTTGAAAAAAGAAAAATGCAGAAATAAAAAGCAACACACATGCAGAAGCCACCTTTAAGATTAAAATCCACTTGTTCGACAATAATGGTTTTTTTTGTTTTTTCACTGTCCCCCGTTATTATAATTGTAACACTTATAATGGAAGAATCAAAGTTAAAATGTTACTTGAATTTTACAGAATTTTCCTTTTTCCACTTTTCGATTTCCGCATGGTTTCCAGATAAAAGTACCGGTGGCACATCAAGATTGCGAATTGTTTGAGGACGCGTATATTGTGGATATTCCCATTGCCCCTGTGTGGTGTGACTTTCATTTTGAAGACTCCCGACGGAAATTACCCCCTTAATATGACGTACAACCGCATCGACAATAACCATTGCAGGGATTTCACCGCCTGTTAATACATATTCGCCTATACTTATTGTTTCATCAATTACAAGATCTATAATGCGTTGGTCTATGCCTTCATAGTGACCACATAATAATATTAAATTTTTGTGTTTGGATAACTCTACCGCTTTTTTATGGGTCAAATTTTTGGCGGACGGGGTCAAATATATTCGATGGGCAAGGTGCAATGGGTCTATTGTTTCTATACAGTCTATGATTGGTTGAGCCATTAATACAAGCCCTGCCCCACCGCCGAACGCATAATCATCGACTTTTTTATGTTTGTCTTTGGAATAATTGCGAAAATCTATGTATTCAATTTCGACAAGCCCTTTGTCTTTTGCACGTTTAATAATACTGTGTTCAAGTGCGGAAAACATTTGTGGGAACAGTGTTAATATTTGGATTTTCATGCTACCCCCATTTAACAAGTATCTTTTTGTCGGTCATATTTGTTTCAATTATGAATTCCTCTTCATAAGGAATTTCAAGTTCATTACCCAAATTTAAAAAGTCCGACCCACCATAGTTTTCAATAGATTTTAAGACTCCGAGTTTTACACCTTTTTGGTTTATAATTTCAAACCCCAAAATATCATCGGCGATTATTTCATCATCGGCGATTTCAAGTTGATTCTTATTTACAAAGATTTGCATGTCGCGAAAATCTTCGGCACGCTCAACTGTGGTTACATCTTTGATAGAAATATATGCGAATTCGTTTTGGATGGAACTCTTTACCACTGTGTATGAATCGGCTTGATCATTGTTACCTATATAGACCTTTTTAAGGCTAGTAAAAACATCAAGCACATTTGTCAGAATTTGAATTTTAAGTTCACCTTTAAGGCCTCGGGGTTTAAGTATTTTGCCGATTAAAAATTTGTTTTTCATGTTTAATAGTATATCACATATTGACTTTGATATGAGGGGTATGTTATACTTGAGAAGTTCCAAAATCATTATTATTTTTACTCTCAAATGGAGAGAAAACAGAAAGGATTTGAGAATTATGACGAATCTAGAAATGGTTCAATTTGTGTGTAAGCAAGAATGGCTTATGCTTATGCCTGACGCAGACGTGTCCTGTATGTACGAACTTGTCAACAATCTGGATAAAGAAGTTTTTGTGTCAATCCCGACAACACTTTCAGATGTTTACAAAAATCTTCCCCACAGGAGTATACTCATGCGTGGTTCAAAAGAATATGTCGAACAAATGCTTCAAGAGAACCAAGCTTTTGTGGATGAGAACCTTTGTGTGTTGCTTAAAGCGGCACTAGGCCCTTCGCATATTGATTGGTTCACCAAGTATATAAATTCACATCACGTCCACTCAGCAACAACCTGCGATGAGACAGCGGCATTGTACAACTTTGTAAATTCCTGTAAACTTGATGTATTTATGTTTGTGCGACAAACGGTCAAGCTTTTGGAATCATTGAATGAAGATAATGCGACACTATTGATGGCACAGTTCTTCAAACAAAAGTAGAACAAAAGTACCTAAAGGTGCGCTTCAGCCGAGATCCTAGTACAAGAAAAAAAGCGGTGACTGGTTCACCGTTTTTTGTTGTTCATAGCGTTAAATTTTTGCAAGTTTAGCAATTATTGATTGCATTTGCGGTTGAATTTTGAATTCCATTTGCTTGGTTGTAATTGGATGAATAAATGAGAGTTCAACCGATTCCAGAAGTTGTCCTTCTATTTTTAGAGTGGAGCTATGGTTGTATTCAATATCACCAACAAGTGGATGATTAAGTGATTTCATATGAACGCGTATTTGATGCGTACGACCGGTTTCAAGATTAAATTGGACAAGGCTTAGCGGACGGTTACCATAGCGATAGTGAGATAAGGCAATGTAATGAGTAATGGCATGGCGGCCTTTTGTAGGATCTGTTTTATAGCGAGTGCGATTATTTGGATCGCGGATGATGTTTTTTTTTATTGTACCTTGGCCTTGCAAACTCCCCTCGACAAGCCCGACATACGTACGCTTTATCTCATGTGTTTCAAACATTTTTGATAATTTGGCTTGTGTTTGAGCGGTTTTTGCAACAATCATAAGCCCAGATGTATTTTTGTCAAGTCGATGAACAATTCCGGCTCTGACTAATGTCTTCGAATGTTCAACTGTTTGATTTGATATATTATTTGTCTCAGGCGTGGGATAATTTGTATCAGGTTCTGTGACAAAAGGAATTTCAAAATAATGTAATAGTGCATTAAGAAGTGTTCCACCATGAACACCTGCCCCAGGATGAATGATCATGCCTTTAGGTTTGTTTATAACAAGAAGATGCGAATCTTCGTAGATTATGTCAAGCGGAATGTTTTCGGCGATTGCAGGTGTATCAAAATTTTCAATTTGGGCAAGAATCATGTCACCACGTTCAACTATTTTCCCGTTTTTAACCTTTTGTCCGTTAAGTGTTGTATGTCCGTTATTGATACTGTTTGTGATTTGACTTCGGGTGTGTTTATCGCCAAAGTGATTTTTTAAATATGTATCAAGACGCGTTCCGCCTTTTTTAACTTTGATAAGATTAGGATTTTCTTCAATCATTTGTACCCTCCTTAACAACAGAATCACAAACCTTTTTCTTGTCCGCGTATTTTGTGCGTCCTTTTTTTAATTCATGTGCCCATTCGATTATGAAATAGATAACAAGTAACAAAACACCCAAATTAATAAATACATCGGCAAGGTTGAATACAGGAAAATTCATAAAATCAAAGCGGATAAAATCTCGGACGTACCCGAGGAATATTCTGTCAATTAGGTTGCCAAGTGCACCGGAAAGAAATAATGCAAAAGCCACATCAAACAATCTTTTCATATGTCTTTTTGACTTGTTACAGGAATGGCTGGCCGAGGTTTCTTGTTTATCAAATTGACCGCTTTGATTTGATATTTCAAGTTTTTTATGACGATAGATTGTATAAAAGATTGCACCTGCAACAATCATAACAGATGTTAATGATATTATAAGTGCAGATGAACCATATAACCAACCAAAGGCAACGCCCCTGTTTTGAACATAGTGTATTGATATAAAGTTTGGTATGAATGTTCGGTTTGCAAAGTCGGTGAATATGTGTTTTGTTACAAGATCAATGGTTAATAAAATTGTAAAGACAAGCATAAACAGCCAAAAGGGCTTTAAATTTTTCCCTATTTTTTTTATTTGTTCTTGCTTTGTCATTATTTTATTATATCACAATAGGAAATTAATTTGGGTCGCTTTTTAGACCAATTCGAGAACTTCAACAGGAACACAAACAGGATTGAATTTTTATATATTAATGTATGGATACAATTCTGTTTTTACATGGTTGGGGTGGAAATGAGTACAGTTTTGCACCAATCTTACCAATGTTTGAAAAACACTTTAAATGTATAAGTTTAAGCCTGCCTATGTTTCAACGTGAAAACGGTGAAAATGAACCAGACAAGCCATGGACATTGGAAGATTATGCCGAATTTATAGAAAGAAAACTTGATGAACACCAGGTTGAAAAATGCCATATAGTGGCACATTCATTTGGCTGCAGAGTTGCGGTGTTATTGGTGAGACGTAATGCCGAACGATTTAAAAAACTTGTCATGACCGGTGCGGCAGGCATTAAAAAGCGTCGCAGCATACGTACAATGTTAAAGATACTTATATACAAAGCCAGGAAAAAACTTGCGTCAATTTTTGGACGTGAATTTGTGTCAAAGAATACAGGAAGTGAGGATTATAAGAAACTGAGCGACTATGGCAAGATTACATTTCATAATGTGATTAGACGTGATTTGCGATATCAAATTTCACAAATTGAACATGACACACTTCTTGTTTTTGGGTCTATGGACAAAGCTACACCTGTAAAATTGGGTAAAAAATGGTACAAACTTGCAAAAAATGCAAAGTTAAAGGTTTACGAAAAAAGCGGTCATTTTTGTTATATAGACGAACGGGAAAGATTTATTGTAGACTCGTTTGCATTTTTGGGAGTGGTTTACATGTAGATTTAAGATTACATCTTATATTCTTTACCGTTAACCAAATATTCTTTATCATAAAATGGTTCAAGGGCTTGGGATGTTATGAAATCTTTGGCACTGAATTTTGATTTAATTGCAATACAAAGATTTTCAAAGTATTCTGTTCCTTGCCCCTCTATCGAGTTAACAGCAATAATTGGATGAGAATGAATAAGATGAAAAGCCTTTATTGCGGTAATTCCTACACGAGAACCTATCCATGAACCTGGTCCAGTTACAACCGCATATGCAGCAAGGTCAGCAAAAGAAATGCAAGCCGTTTCAAGCAATTTGCTTGTCTTTGTGGCGATGAGAGTATCATGTTGTTTTTGAATAGTGGATTCGGCATGCCAATATTGCGGATTGTTTTGACACAATGTAATTAAATCTATTGTCATAACTGGATGTACCGAATCGACAATGAGTATAAAGTCGGGTTTCTTGATTGCTTCTGGAAGTGCAGATAATGTTGGAAGTGTTGGGGCAGGGATATTAATTTTAAATGGCATTTTGCACCTCGTTATGTGTTTCAATTGTGATTTCTCTTTTTTCGTCGTCAAGTGCTTTGATTAGAATTTTATAAACATATGATTGTACAGTTTCTTTATCGTTTAAAATAAGAGATTTCATATATTCAGGCGGTAGATTTTCTGCCCATTCAATTATGACGATATTATTTGGTCTGCCCTTGTCATCGGATGAGAATATTTCTTCCAGACCCAAGTGCATAAAGTTGTCTGGGTTTTCGATACGATATAGATCGATGTGATAGATGTTGTTGGTGTACTGGTTTATTATTGAAAAAGTTGGGCTTGATGGGTTTATTGTATGGTTAAGAGATTTTAACAAAAATCGAGAAAATGTGGTTTTACCGACGCCCATTTCACCATACATCAAAATTATTGCATGGGGATTTTTTGCAAGTTCTTTTGCAAAATTCTTTGCAAGATTTTGAGTGTCGGCGAGTGAATTGACAATAAATGTTGAATTCATTCAAGTATTATATCACGATTTTTATCTTGTACCAAATTAAGAGCACTGAGAATTTACCATAATTTCCCCTTGTTAGGTGTGCCACCACGAAAGAAAGAGATTGCCGCCATGCCGAAAATTATCGTTGCCATAACAACATAGAAAATAGACGGACGTACGATGAAAGATGTGGCAAGAACAAGAATTCCAACCAATATATAACCTTTTGCTTTGCGACGTTGAAATGCAATTGTACGAAGTTGTCGAAGTGTTAAACGAGTTGATTTTTTAACCTCGATTTTAAATTGTGGAAAAGTCTGTGTTGGTTTTAGGATTTCCGAATAAGCCTGTTCCGCCTCGATAAATATTGGCGAGCAGTTAAGACGTTCAAAAAACAATTTAAGTTCAGTAGGGACAATTTTTGCAAGAATCACTGTTTTCGCACCTGTTTTTGTGTTTGCAATTGCATTAACTATATCTTGTTTGGTAACATCTTTATGGAACATAGAAAAAATATTAACAGGACTTTCTGTGTCGGCAGGCGCCAGAGAATCACCCCTGTATGAGTTAATCGAAATTTTGTCGTGGTGAATTTGGATGTCCGGTTCTTTATGTTGCGTTTGGTTTAGATCCTTTATAAGGAACTTTTTCTTCAAAGCACCATAAAACAATACAAGTGTCTCTTGCTTTGTCATGAATTCAAGATTTAGTATAACTTTGTCGGCATGATCAAGTTCTTCACGAGTAAGTGTTATTTTTTTTTTGCGTTTAATTGCAAAGAAAAACCAGGCATAGTTAACAATACATGTCAATAAAAAGGCAATAAGAAACGTTAGAAAGAAACCATTTATAAAAAATGTTCCCCATAAATAAAAAATCAAAAATAAAAAGAATGAACGAATTAAAAAGTTAAGAATTACAGAAAGACGCATGTTTCAATTATACCCATTAAGAAACTTACAAACCGAATAAAAGCGCGCATACGGTGCATTAAGGCTGAGATTATAGTACAAAAAATCTCAGTGACAATTCCTAGACTGGAACAAAAAACGCCCAATAAGCGTTTTTTGCATCTAGGTCAAGTTGCTTTTTTGATTAACTTCCGATGTAAAGCATTACAGCAGTCATCATAAGAACGATTTCTCTTTCAAAATCTGTGTTCCCTGGATGACGATCAAGATAGCGTTTTATACCTGCACGGTCAAGTGCATTTGAACCACTTTCAAGTGGGAACATTGTGTAAAGAAAGTTTGTTCTCCAATCAATAAAATCTTGATTGTTTGCAGGTGCGTCAAAGAAAATGATCTCTTCTCTGTAAAAATCTGCGTGAGTAAAGTTACTGAATTCATTAAACTGATTTTGTGCAACTTCGGCAATTGGACTTGTCCCTTTTACAAAGTCCGCGTTGCGACGTGCGTTATCTTGGTTCATAATAAAGTTAATGAATGCATATGCGGCATCAACGTTTCCTGCCCTTCTTGGGATTACAAGTGAATCTACCCACAAGTTAGTTCCCTCGGTAGGTACATGATAGCGAACATTATGGTTTGAAGCCATTGCCCACGCAGCCGATACGTTCCATTCAAGCCCAAGTTGCCCTGAAGTATTTACACCACTACCGAAATGAGTAAGAGCATTGTCGTTTGATTCGATAACGGTTGAACCTTGAAGTGTTAAGAGAAGATTTTCTGCATTGGTAATTTGTTGTAAACTTGTATCCGCAAAAAGTGGTCTGATGATTTCCATACGTGCCTCATCATCTGCGGCATTAAGCAGTGCAGTCCGATTAAGCATAAGTTGAGCAATCCCATAGGTATCACGTGCATTTTGCTTGATGAATGACACAATCCCATTGTTTTGTGCCTCCCATATTGATGCCCACCCATTATTTTCAATCCATGCGGATGCGGCATCGGTGTCTGCAAAGGTTGATACCCCACCAACAGAAACCATTCGTGTTGGGTCATACATAACGCCCATTGTGCCATAGAAATATGGTATTGCAAAACGATCTATTACGGTTTCACCTTCGACCATTCGTGTTCTTGTCGGTGCCGCGGCAAAAACTTGGTCCTTGAAGAAACTTGGTACCGAATTATCAAAGTTGCTTTCGTACCAGTAAAATCTTTCATATTCACCGTATTCTCCACCTGTGACAGGAATACGATTTCCATAGTTGTCAAGGTTATAAAAGAAAAGGCGACTTGTATCAAGTGGTTGAAGAAGATTACGAGAGATAAGTCTTTCAATCATATAATCGGATGGTGCCATAATATCATGGTCAGATCGATTATACCTAAGTGCGGTATACATTGATTGGTTTGCAGCAAATTCTTGCACGCGTACACGAAAGTTTCTGTTTCCTGTTACTTGTCGATGATGAGCCTGGAATTCAGACACAAGATCTGGACACAAAAAATGACCCCAGTTCCCTATTCTAAGGATATCTCTTCTTGGTGTTCGCGTCACCAACCATGCGGTCAATCCTCCACCGACGAGAAGAATGACAACCATTGCAATTGCAATTACTTTTTTGCTCAATTCTAAGCACCTCCTTTAAGTTTTTTTCTCTTTTTATTTTGACGCCACATGGCAACGTTTATCACGATGACCATAAGGACAACAAAACCGAACATCATTGCACTAAGTGCACGGAATACAGGCGGAATAACCGGCCTTGCAGAATAAATAAGTGTTGATATGGTACGAACACCATCGTTATTGTATTGCGTTATGATAAAGTCATCAAGTGAAAATGTAAAGCCAAGAATAAATGCAATAAACATAGCAGGAATGAGTTGTGGAATGATAATGGTAAATAACGCCCTAAGTGGTCTTGCACCCAAATCTTGTGCGGCCTCGAAGAGGTTTTGATCAAGGCTTCTTAGTTTTGGCAACACAACAAGTGCAACCACAGGAAGGCATAGCAATGTATGGGAAAGTATAAGTCTTATATATCCCATATTGAACATCCCCAAAGTCGTAAACAAAAGGACCAAAGAAAAACTCGTAATTATTGTTGCGTTAATAAGTGGGATTTGGTTAAGTGTCATTACAAACCCTCGACTTCGTTTGCGCATAGCCAAAATGCCGACACATGCCACCGTTCCTATGAATGTTGCGGTTATACCCGACACAATAGCAATGACGAACGTATTTATCACCGCTTCTCTTATGTCACTGTTTCTAAATAATTCGTCATATAAACCTGTTCCTGGTCTAAAATTATTCACATCAAGAATCGGTGTTTCTGAGAAAGAGAAAACAAATAAGAGGATGATAGGTGCATAAATAATGCCAAGGACAAGAAAGATAAATGCGGTATAAACAAGTTTACGTGTGTTGATTTTTACCATACTCCACCTCTCTTGTTGCCAATTTTAGAAAGGCGATTTGCAACAATAAACGCGAACAGAATTATTACAAGGATAACCATCGCAATTACAGAAGCAATACCAAGGATATGATTTTCAACATATACGTTAAGCATTTCACCTATCATTCGAGTTTCATTAGTGCCAAAATACATTGACAAGAAATATGTTGACATGACAGGAGTGAATACAAGCAAAAATCCTGTAATTATTCCAGGAACACTTAGAGGCAGTACGGTTTTTCTGAACATCTGTCCTCTGGTTGCACCAAGGTCGTAACTTGCCTCTATGAATTTTTTATTGATGCCACTCAGGGCGACATACATTGGTAAAATCGCAAGCGGCAGATAATCAATGACAAGTGCGATTATCAATGCCCAAAACCCACGTCCAAGACCTATGAGTTCATAAAATTGATCAAGTGCAAATGACCGAAGCAACAAATTAATCCACATAGGAGCAATAAAGAGCAATAATATAGTTGGTACACGTTTAAATCCAACCATACTTAGTCCATAGGCAATTGGATAGGCAATAAGAACAGCAATTGTTGCGGCAAACAAAGCAATCCCTAACGAGATTCCAATCATTCTCATATATCCAGTTGTGCCGAACACATGTCCAAAGTTTGCACTTGCCCCACCGTCACTTGCGAATGCATAATAAAACAAGAGTCCAAGAGGAATAACGACCATAAGCATAAGAAAAATTACAAAGGGTGCGGCGAACCATACTTTGTTATTTGGACGAAAAGAAGTTCTTTGCTTTGTTGCTTTTTCTTTTTTTTGTTTTTGTTTCATGGTCAACCCCCTTTTAATTAGAATTTAAGTACAACTAACCTACATCAAGGTCTTCTCTGGCTTGTATGCGGATATCTGTAGGTAAGATTTTTATACCTACCCTATCGTTGATATCCCATTCGTACTGTGTGTTAATGATAAACAACGTGTCATTATCGGTCCAAACTTTTACCTGGTAATATGAACCTTTGTAAAGAGTATGTGTCACCCATCCACCAACCGTTCCATCGTTTTCATCGTCGGTAAGTTCAATTTTATCAAACGGAATAAACGCGGTTACTCTATCCCCTTTCCCAAATTCTTCACCATTGGCATCATTTTGTGGGGTTACCTCGAATTCTTTTCCTGCAATTTTTACCCAATCACCTGCGGTCATTTCTGCCTCAATTTCATTGATTGTTGCCTCCATTGCCATGATGTGTATGTTCTCAGGTTTTATTTCAAGGCCAACTATGGCATCAAGTGCAATATTTTGATTTGTTTGCACTGTGAACTGGTACTCGCCATCGTTAACTTCAATTTCCACTTCGAAAAAAGTCCCTAGGAAAGTATTAGAAATCACTTTTCCGTTAAGCTGGGTTTTGGTACTCTTTTTAACATGAACGGTTATGTCTTCTGGGCGAATTACTATGTCTACTGGTTGGTTTTTGGCAAAACCTTTTGATACACAATTAAACGATTTTCCCAGAAATTTAACCAAGTTGTCGCCAAGCATAATTCCACTTAGAATGTTACTTTCGCCTATAAAGTCGGCGACAAATGCATTCGCAGGTTTGTCGTAAATTGCTTGTGGACTTCCGACTTGTTGAATCTCTCCGTCGTTAATTACAACTATTGTATCTGACATTGTAAGTGCCTCTTCTTGGTCGTGGGTAACGTAAATAAAAGTTATCCCAAGTTCTTTATGCATACGACGAAGTTCGGCTTGCATTTCTTTTCTCATCTTAAGATCAAGTGCACCAAGTGGTTCATCAAGAAGCAAAACACGTGGTTCATTTACCAATGCCCTTGCGATTGCAACACGTTGTTGCTGCCCCCCTGATAAACTGTCAACATCTCTGTGTCCATAGTCTTCAAGCCCGACAAGTTTTAATGCATCATTTACTTTTGCTTTAATTTCTTTTTTTGTATAAAGTCTTGTTCGTGTTCTTAATCTCTCTTCTGTCTTTGCAACAACTTCTTCAGATTTTTTCTGTCTTAATTTTTCAAGTTTTTCATTTATCTCTTGTTCAGGTAATAATATTTTTCTAAGCTTTAACCCATATGCTATGTTTCCATGTACATCTAGATGCGGGAAGAGTGCATATTTTTGAAACACAGTGTTTACATTACGATTATACGGTGGGATTTTTGTAACGTCTTTACCTTCAAGATAAATACCACCACTTGTTGGTGTTTCAAACCCTGCTATCATACGCAAAAGCGTTGTCTTGCCACACCCACTTGGGCCAAGTAATGTCACGAACTCGCCCCGTACAATATTAAGACTTATATCATCGACAACCGTTGTCTTGCCGAATATTTTTGAAAGGTTCTTAAGTTCTATAATCTTTTCAAGAGTTTTCCTTTTAATAGGCATACCTGTGTTTGGTGTTGTCATATCAAATACCCCCTTTTTGGCTTTTGCCCTCAAAATGATTTTTTCTTAGAACTGCTGTCGATGATTAACCTAAGTTACCTCTCTTAAAAATTGTTTTATTGTTTGCAAAAATTGCAATAGATATATATACGGCATTTTGAAAAATTTGTCAAGAATTTTATGAAAATTCTTTTGACGAAAGTATAATCCTATCTACATCAACTTTAGAAACACTCAGAGATTACTTTTCACTTGCCTTTAATGTATTTGACAAGAGCATTGCAATTGTCATTGGTCCAACACCACCAGGAACCGGGGTTATGTGTTTTGCAATTTGTTTTGCCTGATCAAAATTAACATCACCATAAATTTTGCCTTCGTGCCTGTTTATACCTACATCAATTACAATCGAACCAGGCTTGACCATATCGCCGCTTATAAATTCTTTGCGACCTATTGCGACAACAAGGATATCTGCCTGTTTTGTTATAGACGGAAGATCCTTTGTTTTAGAATGACAAATTGTCACAGTACAGCCAAGAGACAACAACATCATCGCAACAGGCTTTCCGACAATGTTACTTCGTCCAATGACAACCGCGTGTTTCCCTTCTATTGATTCACCAGTAGATTTTACAAGTTCAATTATGCCACTGGGCGTGCATGGATAAAGTATAGGAGTTTGAGTAGATTGACTAATATGGTGGCCAAGAAAGAGTCCGGCGGCATTATGGATATGAAAACCATCAACATCTTTTGATGGGTCTACAAGGGCGAGTATTTTATCCTCATTCAAATGTTTTGGAAGTGGGAGCTGGATTAAAATACCGTTGATATTTGGATTATTGTTCAATTCTTTGATAAGGCTGGTAACCTCATCTGCTGATATGGTTTCATCAAGTTTATGCACAAAAGACTTTATGCCTACTTGGTCACATGCCTTTACTTTATTGCGTACATAGACTTGGCTTGCTTGATTTTCTCCTACAAGAACCACCGCAAGGCCAATTTGTGTGTCGTGCTTGTTATTATGTTGTTGAACTTTTAACCTAAGTTCGTCTTTAATTTTTTGTGATATTAATTTGCCGTCGATTATTATGCCTTTTGTATTCATGAACCCAGTATAGCATTTAACTTGACAAAAAAGTTATTCCATTCATCAAGTTTTTGGTGTTTTTCAAAAAAAGGACGAATTTCTCGCATTCTGTTAATCGTAAATAGTCTTCAAGAGTCTGGTGGAAAAATGGCTTCATTATCCCGTAACGTATTGTCTTCATTAATGGAATAGTCTTTGATATTTCATTCAGTTGTTCTTTCGTTGCCATACTATGGATAAGTATATCATAGATTTTACAAAAAATACTTTGGTTGTTCTTTAACAGAATTACGTTTTGCACGAGCTTTCATATCTTTGGCGGAAATTGAGGTATTGAATCGACCTTTGGCAAGATCGAGTTCGATAATGTCACCTGTTTGTATGTTTGCAAAATCACCGTTTTCATTTGATGCAGGACGACAATTTACTATTGCAAGAACAGACGAAGGTTCAACAAGTCCGTCGGTCACAACGGCAATTTGAGATTGTTTTTCCATGCCTTCAATTGCATACAGGATACATGAAACATTTTGTCCAACACAATTTTGAAGAACAATCACCCCTTCGTTAATTGCCCCGCTTGAAATTGCTTTATCTGCATCTTCAAGGGTGTGATATACCCAAGCTTTGCCACTGAAATTTAAATTATCTTTTGCTATTGCATAACCACCGTCTTCACAAGCACTTCCACGAAGAAGAATAAGTGGAAAATTCGGTAACTTTTTTGCAATATCAATAAAAAAGTCATGTGGAATTTTATTGCCGTTTTGTATAAGAAGTGAAATTATAGGCATAAAACCACAGAAACCCTCTGCACCACCATCAGAAAAAATTTTCTTTGCCACAACCATCAATGCATCTTTTGTTAACAAGCGACGAGGTCCGTTAAGATCTTTTGCGTATTCAACGATTTTTTTGCCAGTTTTTTGTGCAAGCGCAATTTGTTTACCTGAAAGATAAATATTTGCAGACGCAGTTTTGAGTGCCAGACCAAACCCTTCAATTGCCTTGAAAAAAGTATGAGTGGTCGAGTTTTCTTGAATACCCTCTAAAAGAGATGCTTTTTCAAGTTGTCCATCTATTTCTGTTGCATTAACAACCGCCCTTCCGTTTAACTTTAAAAAATCAACATCAAAACTTGGATTAACTCCATTAGGGACAACAAGCACAGGACAGTTACATTTCAAGCATCCAGATAATACACCCGCGGTTGTGATGTCACAATCAGATACAACCACGACACCATCGATAATATTGGTTTTTATAATTGCCTCGGTATTTGCGGCAATTACCATACTTGTACTTTGTGCGTATTTTGCAACGGCGGGATTTATTTTATTTAAAAACCCAAACCCAGGTAAATTAAAGACAAGGGGTATTGCCCCACCTTGTTTTATACCTGCCACAACATTTGACAACAAACAATCGGCAGTTGTACCAGAATTTATAATTGCAATATTATAAACCTCTCCAGAGGTCGTAAAATGGCCTGTGGCAAAGTTTTGTGCTTTTTTTATGTTTTTTTCGGTTGGCGTAAGTGTGTTATAGTTCATATCTTTATTATGCGGCTTTTTGGCAAAAAGGTCAAGGTTTTTACATCAACATTACCAATGTTTATGCGGCTTTTCAATTAAGCCTAATAAATAATCGGCACTGCAAGAACAAAAGCACCTTTCGGTGCATTAGAGCCGAGATCCTAGTACAAAAAATTTAGCGATAATTCCTAGATTATTAAAAAATTCACAAAGTAAGATAATTGCCTCGACACTTGGTGTGCTAATTTGACGCTCCCAACGCCCCACAGCTGTAAATTTTGAAGAAGTAATTGAGTATGTAACAATTTCTCTATGATATACTTAATTTGTGAAGATAACCGACGAAGTGGCAGACATTCTTTATCATAACGATGAGAATGGATACAGTGTATTAAGACTTAAACAATCGGGTGTTACCGCAACCGGGGTCTTTGCCTATGTTGCAAGTGGTCAAGAAATGAATTTAGAGGGCGATTATGTCAACAATGCAAAGTACGGCATGCAATTCAAGGTTACAGGTTACGAAGTTTTGCCACCTAACACACCTGCAAAGATAATGGCATTTATCGGAAGTGGACTTATTGATGGCATTGGGCCTGTTACCGCCGAACGCATTGTTAAAACATTTGGCAAAGACACGTTAAAGATAATGGAGAATGCACCAGAGGAATTAATTGCGGTGCGTGGTGTTTCATTAAAGAAAGCAAAAGTAATTGGAGAAAAGTATGCAGGTATTAAACAAATGCAGGCAAGTATTTTATTTTTGCAAAAGTTTGAAATTTCACTTAACATGGCGATGAAAATATACAAGTTCTATGGGGAAAGAACGGTGGAACGCGTTCAAAGCAATCCATATTCACTTATTGAAACGATTGACGGAATTGGGTTTATTACCGCCGATAAAATGGCAAGGGAACTTGGTATTCCTTATGACGGTGTATTTCGAGTGCGTGCAGGTGCGGTTTATACATTAAAAGTGGCAAGTGACCAAGACGGGCACACATTTTTACCAAAGGAAAAATTATCTGCAGATGTTTGCAAATTACTTAGAATAAAAATGGATGATTTACAAAATGTTTTAAATCAAGTTCTTTATGAACTTTGCTTGGAAAAATACTTGACGGCAATTGGCGAAGGATATGCGTTAACAAAATTTTATAATGCAGAAAAGTCTATTGCCACCCGACTTAATATGCTTGCAATTAAAAAAGATAATGATAATTTGCCAGACGACAAACTTGATAAATTAATCAATCATTACGAGCGTAACAGAAAAATAAAACTTCATGACAAACAAAAACAAGCGGTTAAACAAGCGGTCACAAGTGGCGTGTGTGTTATCACAGGAGGCCCAGGAACCGGTAAAACCACAATTGTAAATGCAATTTTGTACGTTAACAAAGCAGAAGGACTTGTGACAAAATTACTTGCACCAACCGGACGTGCGGCAAAACGGATGGAAGAAACAACAGGGCTTGAGGCAAGTACAATACATCGCGCATTAGATCTTGACTTTGGTGGTGCAGATAAACGGGCGTTTGGATATGATGAAACCGAGGCACTTGAATGTGATGTTGTGATTATTGATGAATTTTCTATGTGTGATTCACAATTAACCAACCACTTGCTTAAAAAAATCTTGCCTGGAACACGCATTATAATTGTTGGTGATATTGACCAATTACCAAGTGTAGGTGCTGGAAGTGTTCTTGGTGATATTATTGATTCTGGTATAATTTCAACGGTTAGATTAACAGAGATTTACAGGCAAACAGAAAAAAGTGAGATTGTCTTCTCTGCCCATGCAATCAACAATGGAAAGATGCCTGATTTATCAAACACAAGTTCGGACTTTTTCTTTGCAAGTGCATCAAGCCCATTGCAAATCAGAGAAAAAGTTGTAAATTTAACAACCGGGCGTATTCAAAAATATTTCACCGATTACACGCCACAAATTCAAATTCTTACACCTATGAAAGCAGGCGAAGCAGGCATGAATGCAATTAATATTGCGTTGCAAGAGGCACTTAATCCACCCGATATTGACAAGTCTGAATACGAGTTTGGGCAAATGCAAAAAACACTCTTCCGATTAGGCGACCGAGTTATGCAAACGGCGAACAACTACAATCAAGAGTGGCGAAAGGATGGTGTTGAAGGAAGTGGTGTATATAATGGTGATATTGGCTCGATTATAGGAATTAATCGTCATAATGGTGAAATAGTTGTGGAACTTGAAGATGGTAGAATTACAACTTATATGCGTACAGATCTTGCAAATCTCGTACTTGCATATGCTATTACCGTTCATAAGAGTCAAGGCTGTGAATTTGATGTTGTGATTGTTCCGGTCACAAGTGGTGCATACATGATTTTAACTCGGAATCTTTTGTATACCGCGGTAACACGCGCAAAAAAAATGGTTGTTTTGGTTGGAGATGCAGCAAATATTGAAAAGATGGTTAAAAATACCTATATTCAAAAGCGTTTTACTATGTTGAAAAATTTTCTTGTCGAAATGAAAGACAAGACCGAGGCATTTTATTCGGAATGAGCAAATGTCTTCGCAATTGCAAAGTTTATTTTTACCCTTCTCTTCTTGCCTTTATAAATTCTTTGTTTGGACTTACTCATAAGAGTCACTAGACCTGACAATAATATCCGATTTTTCATATATAGAATTTATGAGCAAAAAAGATTTTAAAACCTTTACCGAAAAAGAAATTTTTGAAATTCCAAGTGTAATTCGTGAATTAACAAAAGAGTACCAAAAGATTGTAAAGAGTGATGAATTTTTGGGGCTTCAGGATTATATTCACCTTTGTGATTGCATTCACATTGTTGGGTGTGGAACCGCATATCATGCCGGTTTGATGATTGGACTTATGTTCGAACGTTTGGTGGGTAAACGTGCACGAGTGTATATTGCAAGCGAATTTGAAAAACCTGTCATTGGCAATCAAGATCTTGGTATTGTTATAAGTCAAAGCGGCGAAACAACCGATACACTTGATGCGATGTCAGTTATGAAAAAATCAGGCATGCCTATTGTGGCAATTTGCAATGTTAAAGAAAGTTCGATTGTTAGGGATGCGGATACATATTTACCAGTGCTTGCAGGTGAAGAAATTGGCATTGCAAGCACAAAGGCATATGTTGCACAAGTACTTGTTGGGTTTGCATTGGCAAGTGGAAAATGTGACTGGGATAATATGGCGATGTTTATTGAAAGTATTTTAAAAGATGCAAATGTTTACAAGGAACTTGCAAAAGAAAACAAAGATATTCAGTCATATTTCTTTATGGGAAGAGGTTTTGATGTGGTTACCGCAAAAGAATCTGCGTTAAAACTTAAAGAAATTACTTATAAACATTGCGAAGGTTATCCATTGAAAGAATTTCGCCATGGCCCAATTGCGATGGTTGACAACCGATGCTTGTGTGTATTATTTGATGGGGATGGGGCGAACAAGTTATCAGATGAATTAAAACAAAAAGGTGCAAGTATATATATGCTTGAACCAGACAAATTTGCTTGGAAAAATAAGAATAAAAACGAGGTGCAAGTATTAAAAACAATTCTGAACATTGTACCTATGCAGCTAGTTGCATTGTATATTGCAGAAGAACTTGGCCTGGATGTTGATAAACCAAGAGGCTTGACAAAAGCAGTTATTGTCAAATAAGTCAAACGAATTCACATTTCTTAGGAACCTTTACCCCAGAAACAGATTCATAAAGTAACTCGGCTTTTTCATCTATGCGTTTAAGTGCGTGATAATATTTGTTTTGTTTTGGCTTTATTTTATTTCCACGAACAATAAGAGGAGTTTTTTGGTTAAGAACCAATGTTGCAAATAACGAATCACCACTTTTTTTAACCGCAAGTAAATTTGTATATGGCACATAAGTATTTTTATATAGAAAATTTATATCTTTTTTTGTTATATCAAGTGTGCAATGAAGGGCAAGCCTTGCGAAACGTGATACAGCAAACCGTTTAGTGGGGGCCTGTTCCTTTAATTGTCTATAGGTCGTTGGATGAAGATTTTTTATCAGATTTACAAGTTCTGTGTTAGAATTATAAATTTCTTCGTTTAGTTTTGTCATTAATGAAAATAATGCGAGCGAGGCGAATTTTTCAAAATTTGCAATTGTCAAATAATTCAAATCGGCACTCTTTGGTATATCTATCTTTCGTTTCGGAACAGGAATCAAGCCAAAAGATGAGTTATAAGAATCAAGGATGATTTGTGATTGATTAGATGTATCATGTACGGATGAAGAAAGTGCAAGTGCATGTTGAGAATTAGAAACAACAACCGCCCTTATTTGTGATGCGGAAGGTGTTTTTATTCTTTGAACACCTATTGGATGAACGGTGGTTTTAAGACGAACAAGTTCCTTTAAATATTCAATTGCAAGAATATTATTTGGTGTGTGCATTGTTTTCTCAATTACTTCGCCTGGAATTTTCGGTAACAGCCTTTTCATTACTTCGGTTCGAGCGTTGTCAAAACTTATTCCTTTTTTTAAATAAAATTTCATTGATCGTTCAAACTCCCTACGCTTTTTCACAACGGTTTTAGCAATAAGTTTTAGCAATGTTAAATCCTGTGCTTCTGTACCGAAGACAAGGTGAGTTACATGGGAAAAAGAACAGGCTATTTTAACCGCCGCTTTTGCAAATACTTCGGCATTACCCGTTGCATAGGTGGCGGGGATTTCAACTACTGCATCTGCCCCTGCAATTATTGCTTGTCTTGCCCGAGTATGTTTTTCTAAGATTGCAGGTTCTGCTCTTTGAGTGAAATTACCACTTAGTATTACGAGGATACTGTTTCCATCGGTAAGTTCCTTTGCACGTTTAATTATGTATTTATGTCCTTTGTGGAGTGGATTGAACTCGGCTATGATTGCAGTAATACGGGTTTTTTGCATCAATTCAATTTCTCCTTAATAATACAAGTATATCATATGCAATTTGAAAACAAGTAATATGTTATACTTTATCTATGCTGCATCATAACTTCCCAAGAGGTACAAGAATTTTAATTATATTTCGAGATGGTAAAAAACTTGATTGTAAATTTCTTGATAGAAAAGCACGCAGTATGATTACAGACAGAGGCGAGTTTTTATACAAGAGTATGCGTGCAACAATGATTTATAAACACAGAGATGGCATAACAAGTGCACAAAATACAACGGAGGATTTATGAATATTGAAGTTGCTAAAGGAACGCTTGACAGTAATACTTTTGTTGCAAGCGAGGTGAATTTAGTTATTTTATTTGATGCAGGTGCAAGAGTAAGTGATGTTAAAAAGATAATTGGAAAAAGAAGCGTGAGTGCAATATTTTTAACGCATGAACACTTTGATCATATTACATATATCGCAGATTATATACAAGAATTTGATTGCCCTATTTATTGTCATTCGGTTATTATTGATGACTTGAGATTAGGTGACTTTCAAAACAATATTTTAAAACCAATTAACATTCCAAAAAATTTTGAAAATTTTGTGCCTATTACAAGTGAAAAAGAAATAACAGTAGGATTGTTTAGAATAAAACCATTTTTCTGTACAGGACACAGCATAGGAAGTATCGTTTTTTTGATGCATGGTCATTTATTTACAGGAGATGTATTATTTGCAATGGGTATTGGACGAACAGACTTTATAAGATTTGGCGAGCGTTTAATGCTAGATACCCTTGAAAAACTTCAGGATATTGAATTTGAAATCGCACATCATGGACACGGTAAAAGCACAACATATAAGGAACAAAAAAGAAATATTCGATTGCATCTAGGATAAATTCTATTGACTCCATTCCAATTTTTTTAAAATAACATTCATCTCTTGTTTATTGCTTTAATTTGCTCCCACGGAAACTCGGATCTTCCGAAATGTCCATAACAGGCGGTTGGCTGGTAAATAGGTTTTAATAGATCAAGTTCTTTAATAATACTTGCAGGACGAAAACAGAAGTTATCATTTACAAAGTGATAAATATCGTTTAATTCGACTGGTTTGCCATCTTTCATTTTGCCTTCATGCGTTCCAAAAGTATCTATGTTAATTTTGAGTGGATCAGCTAAACCTATTGCATAACTTGCACTTACCTCAACGCGATCACAAAAGCCATTTGCCACCACGTTTTTTGCAACATACCTTGCATAATATGCACCACTTCGATCTATCTTTGTTGCGTTTTTTGAAGAAAAGCATCCACCGCCTATACGCCCGATTCCGCCATATGTATCGACAACAATTTTTCGTCCGACACAACCACTGTCGGAATGTGAACCCCATATTGTGAACTTGCCCGATGGATTGATTATAAGTGAATAGTCATTTTTAATTAATGATTTATACTCGGCAAGAACCGGCTGCACTACATTTTGCTTAATTATCTCATAAATCAAAGCATTATCATCTATGTCTTCAGAATGAGATACAGATACCAAAACAGTGTGAATTTTGGTTGATACATTGTTTTTATATTCAATTGAAACCTGACTCTTCGCGTCAGCAAAGAACCAACGTGATGCCGCACCAGGCATTGGGCTTTTATCGCTTGCGATATATTGCTTTCTAAAATCTTCATACCGTTTCATAAGTTTATGTGCAAGAATAATTGGAAGTGGCATGAATTCTGGGGTTTCGTTTGTGGCATACCCATATACTATGCCTTGATCGTTAGCTTTGACTTCGTCTACGTCTGCCGCATCAGATAACAGTTTTTTCCCACATGCATTATTTAATCCCAGTGTAGCCTTGTTGATTTCTGGGCTTTGCATTGAAATTTTTTCAATGGTTTTGAATGGATTTGTATATCCTATGTCTGCAAGAATTTTACAGGCAATGTTTGCATAATTTATCTTTGCGGTTGTGGTTGCCTCACCATAAATAAAAAGATGGTCATCCTTTATTGCACATTCAACCGCCATTTGCGCGTTTGGGTCTTGACGTAATGCCTCGTCTAAAAAAGCATCGGCAATTGTATCACACGTTTTATCTGGGTGACCTATGTTAACACTCTCGCTTGTTAAAATTGATTTCATTGTTCAATTATACAAATTTCTTGCTTTTTTTTCAACCAGTTTATTCAATATAGATAATTAATAGGTATTTGTTTACTTTAATGGCTTGACATAATGATGGTTATTCAATATTATTGTTGTATCTATAATTTAGGGAGGTTGACATGTCTCAACAGCGTACAAGATTTATTGTTTATGGGGTTGTTTTTGCGGCACTTATTGGTTTGATGATTGCAAGTGTTTTCATGTTCCGTGACAACAACAATTCACCGGCGGTTTTTGGTGGCACATTCGAGGCAGACGGAGTGAGGGTTCATGTAGAATACACATACACTTTTACTTTTTATCTTGATACCGATACTGTGGGCACACCGACAGGAAGTGGATATGGTGAAGGTATTTTAGTGATAGAGTTTGATTCAGAAGACCTCATCAGTGCAGCCACAATTAACACAGCAATGACAACATACAGAACAGAAATTGAAAATTCAAACCCAGATCGTGATTATACGGTTACGTTTGAGGCTTTTGATGCAACAACAATGGCGGCATTTTTAAACCAACAAAGAACCGCCAGAGAAGATTATTCAATCGTATTTACAACAACCCAAGTTCGTTATGTAAACCATGGCGCAACAACAGGGGCAAACGCCAACCAGAACCGTCGTCAAGTCGTTTTTGGAGATTTTGAATTTGTAAGGTACGGAGCAACATCTGCACATAGTCGCGGCTTCTTTACGCTTATTAATGCAGAAAACCCAGGCCATCGCACTATGGTTTTTGATGTAAGATCTGGGTCTAATGTTACACCCGAGAGAAACAATCTTCTCTTCGGAGCGGATGAAACATCAATGTTAAGCACTTGTCGCCAACGTGTATTTATCTCAACAGAACACCTCGGGCTTCGTGTTGATCTTGTATTTGCGTCATAAAATCTTTATTTAATTCAATTGAGCAAAAGCACCTAAAGGTGCATTAGAGCCGAGATCCTAGTACAAAAAATTTAGCGATAATTCTTAGACTTGAACAAAAGCACGCATACGGTGCTTTTTTCAAACTTGCCCTGTTACCTGTTTGTATATGTCAATTTTGCTCGCCCGAAATTAAGGCCACAAAACAGGTCGCAGGCAATTATATCACTTTTTTCGCATAATTCCATTATTGTTATGCCCGGCCTATTTGCAATTATTGTTGCCATTTTATTCATTGGATTTTTTATCTGTGTTACATCAATCATAAAAGCATCCATGCAAATCCTTCCGATTATTTTACATTTTACATCGTCCACATAAACATATGTTTTGTTTGCAAAGTTGCAATCCATTATATCGGCATATCCACAAGCAACTACACCGATTTTCATATTTTCGGTCGCTTGGAAAGTTCCGTTGTATCCTACCCTTTCGCCCGATTTTATATTTTGCGTTGCTGTGATTTTGGCTTTTACATCTAATGCGGTTTTGTATCCATGATATCCGCCGTAAAAACTCTTGCCTATTCTTACCATATCGAATTGTGCAGGGTTATAATGTGCAGTATGGCTGCAGGCAGCATGAATAATTCCATTTTGTGCATATTGTTTGAAGAGTGTTTTAAATGGAACAAATCGTTCAAGTTGTTCATTAACAGCGTTTGTATTTTGTTCGTCATATGATAAATGTGTGTATAGTGCCCCAAGTTTTATACTTGAACACTTGATTGCCACATTAAGAATAGACTGGAGATCGTTTAATTCAGAAATACCAAAACGGTTTAGACCTGTGTTAACTTTAATGTGCCAATGTACATTCAAGGGTTCCAATTTTTGTTTTTGAATTTCATTGATTACTTTAACACAGTTTTTTGCCTCTGAGACAGAGTTAATTGAAATCATTAAATCTAGGTCAAGAGCTTTTTTAAAATCTTGGCACGGACCTAATAAAAGAATTTGGTTGGTTATGTTTGCATCTCTAAGGCGTTTTGCTTCTGCCAGATGAGCAACCGCAAAACAAGACACATACGGAAGTAAGATTTTTGCAATTTCTACATCTCCAAGAGAATATGCGTTTGCCTTAATTACTGCACAAATTTGCACATTTGGTTCAAGATTTTTTTTCAAGGTTCTTATGTTTTCGAGAATTGTCTTTGCAGAGATTTTAACACATATTATGTTGTCATTGCTTTTCTTACCCATGGTATAATCTTTATATGCAGATAATCGGCGGAAAGTTTAGAGGAAAAAAGATCCAATTTATATCAAGTAATGAGACGAGGCCTACAACAAGCCGCGTCCGTGAGAGTATTTTCAATATTATAGGATCTAGAATACGCGAGGCACATGTTCTTGATTTATTTGCCGGATCAGGTATATTTTCAATAGAGGCAGCAAGCCGTGGTGCAAAATCGATTATTACAAATGACAACTGTGAGAAAGCGTTTAAAATAATTAAAAGCAATTTAAATTCTGTGAAACAACGTTGTTTTAACGTTTTTAACTTGGATTTTTATAAATTGCTTGAACTTGCAAGCGGTTATATTAAAAGCAAAAAGATACCAAAATTTGATGTTGTGTTCTTGGATCCACCTTATCAAAGTGATTTTGGAATGATTGCAATTGATTTTTTATACTCTAATCAAATGATTTCTTCTGGCTCTGTTATAGTGTATGAGACGAATAAAGATTTTGATTTAGAAATAATCGGAAAGTGGGAGACATTTTTTAACGTTAAGATAAAAAAATATGGCCTTGCAAGGGTTTATTGTTTGAGTCTGCCTGCATAAAGATTGGTCAATGTTACGTAACTTTGGCAAGTTTTTTTTGGTGACGGCAAGTATTGGATTTGCCGTACTTTGCTTTGCCGATGTGTCTGGCTTTGTTCTTGCAAGTCGAAATGGCTTTAATTTATTTGCAAGAAACGTTCTACCTGTATTATTTCCTTTCTTTTTCATAACTGGGCTTATGACAGAAGCAGGCTTGCGAGGTCGTACAAGTACAGTAATGCTTTTAAGTTATACAAGTGGTTTTCCTACAAGTGCCAAATTATTGTCGGAATTATACCAAAAAGGCGAGATAAACCGAGTAAAGGCAATCAAATTGGCAACGGCAACAAGTACAGTAAGTCCAATTTTTGTGATTGCAACGGTAGGTGTTGGATTACTTGGAAGTGCTTGGAGTGGGGTTATTGTTTTTACAGGTATGATTTTGGGTGCACTCGCTAATGGAATATTGTTCAATATAATACTTGGCAAAAGAAAACAACAAAATATTTCTCCTTTTAATGCAGGTAAAGATTATGCCAAAGATGTTGCAAAAATTGACATAGGTGCAACCATTGCGAATACATTACAAAATGCATTGCAAAGCATCTTTTCGGTTGGTGGAATGATAGTTTTATTTTATATAATAACCGCACAACTTGATACAGTCTTGGGCTTGTCACAAGTTGCAGGTGCAATTTTGGCGTCAATATTTGAAATGACGGTTGGGGTGTTTGTATCTGTGCCCTTGTCAACAAGTATTTTGGTACCGACGGCAGTTTTGACTTTTGGTGGCCTTTCGGTTGGGATGCAAGGATATCTGTTCTTTAGAAAGTTTGGAATGAGTTTTTGGTTTTATTTGCTTTATAAAATAACTCATACGCTATTTGCGGTTACGATTGTTTGGATACTTTCATCAATCGTTTTATAGTCTAGGAACTAAGGCAAGTTGGATACGCATTACACAAAAACCCCGAACCTGGTGTCATACCATGTCACAGGGTTGTTTTCAAAAATGGAAGTTTATCACCTGCATTTGCATTCGGCGGTAAACAGCAACAGAGAACATTACTTGAGAAAGAAGGTATAGTATTTGATAAAAGCGGCAAAGTGATCACAGCAAAACATAACTGTGTCATATGAATCCTTGTAACAAGTCCTCTCGCACATCTTCAAGTCGATCAAGCAAAAATTCAAGTTGTGTTACCGTCGCATAGCGTTTTATTAGATTTATTACACCTACAAGCAAATTCAAAATATCTTCTTCTGACAAGAGTGTATTTTGATATGGATCATATTCTAAACTTGGCTCGGTGTCGCTTTCTGGGAATTGAATTATTTGGCAGGACATTATTTTGTGTCTCCTTGAATTATTGGTTTACGTTGAGATTTATAACGGGCGACAATAAAATCACCCTGCAAAAAAATATCATTCAAGTACAGCGGTTTTGAATGTTTTACTTGGTTTAAATGATGGTACAACCTTTGGTGCAACGACAATACGTTGACCAGTAAGTGGATTTGTACCTATACGAGCATCACGCTTTTTAAGTTGAAATTTTCCTATTGACAGACCAACTTCGTCACCACTTTTAAGCGATTGCATGATGAGTGCGGAAAATTCGTCCACAATATCGTTTGTTATTTTCTTTGGCAGGTTAATTTTTTCTGATAATTGATTAACAAAATCTTGTTTTTTCATCAAACCTCCTTAATCTAATTTTTGGCAACTTGACAGAATTCTAAACTTGGTATATACTTGGTTAACTCTTGAATTAGAAAGGTCGTGTGGGTTATGAAAAGAGTTGGCCTTGCGTAATGCAAGGCTTTTTCTTTGTTTTGCATACACTAGGTTCGTGAAAAAACAAAAGACAAGGGACAAAGAAACGGGTAAAAAAAAAACCAAGGATAGAAAATCAAAGACAAAAAAGGATGGCAAGGTTTCTAGGTTATTTGCAATTTTTAAAGGTCAAGGCTTTTTAACAGGTGCGGTTACTTTGGCGGCGGCCGGAATTATTTGTCGTTTACTTGGCATTGCATTTCGAATTCCACTTGCGAACATTGTACAGAATTATGGCATGGGACTCTACCAGATGGTTTTCCCTATCTATGCACTTCTTTTAATTATTTCAAGTGCGGGCATACCTGTTGCAATATCCAGAATGGTGGCGGCAAGCCAATCCAAACAAAATGATAATGATATAGATATATCCAAAGCGACAAAGAAAAAAAAAGTTACAGATGGAGATGATTATACTCCGACACAAATTCTTGTTAATGCATTGATTCTGCTTGGGGTTATTGGCCTTGTGGTGTCGGGTGTATTTATTGGCATTGCTTTTCCTATTGCAAGACTTCAGGGAAATATTGGCATTGGCAAAATTTACATGGCAATTGCCCCTGCGGTGTTTTTTGTTTGTCTCATAGCCGCTTTTCGTGGTTATTTCCAAGGGCTTAGAAACATGATTCCAACCGCAACAAGCCAGATTGTTGAACAAGTAGTAAAAGTTGGTGTAGGCCTTACTTTGGCAATTGTACTTTTCCCTCTTGGTGTCTATTGGGCTGTTTTTGGGGCGATTCTGGCGGTTACGACAAGCGAGGCATTAGGGTTTGCATATCTAGTTATTTTTTATTTAATTCACAAAAAAAGACTTAAGAAGACAACAAATCATGAAGGTTTTTTGATGCAAAACAAAAAGCCAGCAAGCAAACGACAGATTACTGTGCCTGTAACAAATAAAAAATCTCATTTTAAAAAATACATCTCTTGGAAGTTGATGTGGTTAATTGTAAAAAAATCTTTGCCTATAACCCTGATGGCTTCTGTGTTTCCATTGATTTTGGTTTTTGACAGTTTGGTTGTTGTAAGAATGTTAACAAACGCAGATACAAGCGTGAAAATAGCAACCCAGTTATATGGTATATCTTCTGGCACCGTACACACACTTATAAACATGCCTGCGGTTTTAGGGATGGCTATTGGAACGGCGGTTGTTCCTATGACCGCATCACTTCTTAAAAAAGGTAATACCGCAGAATTCCAATCCAAGAGCACACTTGCAATAAAATTGGCTGTGATTATAACTTTATTCTTTGCATTGTTTTATATGGTGTTTGCACGACAAATTATTTTGCTTCTTTACGAAGCGGCGTTCAGAGACAACCAGGCTCAACTTGTAATTGCAACAAATCTTTTAAAAATTGAAAGTGCAATGATTTTATTAATGGGTCTGAGTCAAATATTTACAAGTATGTTACAAGGTGCAGGCAAAGCAAAATGGCCTTTGTTTGCGATACTTGTGGGTGGTATTGTGAAAATTGCGTTTCAAATGGCACTTATACGTACAAGCATGGGTATTTATGCGGTATCGATTGGTAATGTACTTTGTTTTGCGATTGCGTTCATACTGAATATATTTTTTGTATGGAAGTTTCTAGGATTGCAATTGCGATTTACTTGGAATATGGTAAAGATTATTGGAGTCGGTTTGGGCTTAGGCGGACTTCTTGTTGGGCTTATGTTTTTATTGCCCGAGGGAAAATGGTGGGTTATTCTTTCAGGGGTTATTGCACTTTTATCATATGTTGCTGCTGTTTGGGGTTTAAGGGTTTTTCAGAAAAGCAGATAAACAAAAGAAAAATCTGGTGCACAAAAGAAACTCTTATTGTTTGTTCAGTCATTTCAACAAAAGAGAGACTCTGCTAAAGATTTATATTCGCTGTGCTTTTATTATGTTTTGATTACGTTACGTACAATGTAAAAATTCTACTTTAGATGAAGATATTCAAAATTGCCAGAGCAATAAACATCGCCCCGTTAACCCAACCAAGATTATATTTGGTTTTTGTTGCAAGTTTATTTCCAATGTATTCACCAAACTTGAATAAAAATATATCAAAAACGAAAGATATGGATATTATTATAAACATAAAAGGCAAGGTCATCTTATCAAGCCCTGTTGCAAAACCAATACCTATACCGTCAATTGCAAGAATTGTTGCAAGTAAAAATGTTTCTTTCCAATTCTGGGTTCTTGTCTTTGTTTCTTGTTCAAGTGCATTTGATGCCATCCAACAACAAAGTTTTATAACACCAACAAGCATAAATATTGTAAATACCGTCCATGTTATCGCGTCTTCTTGTATGTATCTTACTATGAAGTAACCAAATATTAATGCCGAGCCAAGAATTATGTTGCCTATTAAAGATACAAGAGTCAATCGTCGCCAACCTATTTTGGTTTTATTTGCCCCATACGAAAAGCCTACCATGAATATATCAATGGACACAACTATTAAAAGCACAAAAGAGGCAAACAGAATGTCGTATGTATTCATATGTCATTGTATGTTTGTTACTCTTGTATTGTTTGTTTGATTTTTTGTTTTATCTTTTGAATCGTATTATCTATTTTTTTGTTTGATATTTCAAAAATCTTTGCAATTTCAGTATATGAATATCCTTGAAGATATGTGTTAAGAATTGCCCTTTCTATGTCTGTACAGGTATTAAGCACAGTTTTTAATATCTCTTCCTTTTCTAAAAATTCGGTTTTACGAGTTGCGGCATCTATGTCGGACTGGGTATATTTGGTGTTATTTTCATCACCTATTGATTTCGAGGGGATTTGTGTAGATTCCTTACGAAGGATATCAATAAGTCGGTTTCTAATACATGTACTTGCATAAGTTTCAAACTTTGCCCCACCATCGCCTTTAAAAGTCTGTTTTGCCCGCAGAAGTGCAATTAACCCCTCTTGGATAAGGTCTTCTTCACCTAGAGATGGATGAGCGTCAAGTTTAAATATAGTGTGTCGTACAACAGTGATTACAAGTTTACGATACTGATTTATATCATCCATGGTTTATTATAACACACTGTCTTCTGCGTTATCAAAGCAAATAATGGAACACCCACGCCGTGACAGAGTTTGTCGGGATAGCGAGAATAGTTGCGGAAAAATTAAACTAATAATTTGCCACTATGCGAAAACGGTGGTATTATAGGTGCATGGAACATTTGAAAGTTTTTTCGCCCGAAAAGTATCTTGTAAAAGATTTTGAATACTGGGTTGTTTTGCAACGATACAATCATTTGACACTTGGGGCGTGTGTGTTTTGTTTGAAAAGGGATATTTCGTCACTTGCGGAAATGACAACGGCGGAAAGCGGCGAGTTGCAAAAAGTTTGTGCATGGTTTGAAAATAAAACAAAATCACTTTACGGAGCGGAAAAGTTCAACTATCTAGCATTGATGATGAAAGACCCATTTGTTCACTTTCACGCTTTCCCCCGATACAGCAAAACGCAGGAGCGACACGGCAGAGCGTGGCACGATGTTTCGTGGCCACTTGCAATAAAAATTGATTTGCCAAATGATTGTGACGAGAAAACTTTGAATAAAATAATTGCAGAAATGAAAGAGTAAGGGGCAAATATGATTTATGTTGTAAGACACGGCAAAACCGATGGCGGTCAGAAAGGCAATGTGCCTTTGAATGAAATTGGAATTGAACAATCAAGGATGGTTGCCCCAAGGGTTACAGAACTGGGAATTGACAAAATCTATTCGTCAGATGTTGTAAGGGCAAGACAAACAACGGAAATTGTCAATGCGGTTGTCGGCGTTGATGTTATATATGACCCACGCTTGCGTGAATTTTCGATTATTGCGGAACACCCAATAAAAAACCTTGATAATTTGACACAGGCGGAACAAGAAAAATATAACGAGTTAATCAAGCAATCTTTCAAAGACGCTTTTGACCGTGTACAAAGTTTTCTTTCAGAATTAAGAGCGAACAAAGTCGATAATGTTGCGGTAATCACGCATAGGGGCATAATTTCGACAATCGGATATTGTTTGGAGCATGACACCTTTGATTTTTGCAAGTTTGACGAAAACAGAAAAAAGTATAAGCGAGGAACGGAAAATTGTTCTATAACCAAGTTTGAATTATACTAACCACGCCACAACATTATCCACTAATTCGTCAAATTTTTCTTCATAGCCGTGATTTGCCCCGACAATAAGGTTTCCAGCCACATCAGAATTTTTGAAAGTTACTTTGAGATAATCAAGGCAATCTTGTTTGTTCGGTTGCAAAATATACGGATCATCAGTTCCGATTTGAACAAGTATGCCACCTTTAATTTTTGACAAAACAGGGTTATGTTGTCCGTTGCGATATTTGAACATATCACAGTTTTCAATGTCCTGTGCTTTCTTTGGGTCAAGTTTGTCTTGTTCGGTTAATTCAACCAAGTCACATGGGGCAAGCAAAATCAACTTGTCGTTAAAATTATTACCCTGTGCATACCAAACAACTTTGTTACAACCGTAACTGTGACCTTGTAAAGATATATCCGTGAACCCTTTGCTCTTGACAAAATCAACCGCAGAAATTAAATCAAGATTACTTTCTTCAAAGATTTCGTTTTCCGAACCTATTTCAACTTTATCGACACGCCTACCGTTAATTTCCTTGCGGAATTCATAATTGTTACAAGCACCACGATTATTGAATGTCAAAAATGCTATGCCTTTCGCCGTTAATTTTTCCGCAAATACATCAATGAATTTATTGCTAAAAAAGTCACCCGATGTTCCGTGAACATGGATAACAATTTTACTTGTTTTTATGTTCGGTTCAAATAGTAGACCGTCTAATCGCAAGTTGTCACTTGTTAAAAATCGTATCAAAGATGTTTTCATTTTGCCCTCTTTTTGTATTCTTCTAAAAATGCCAACTCACTAGCAATCATGAATTTTCCTAATAATTCCTGTTCTCCAAAAGGTTTTGCACTTTTCAAAAGTTCTATTGCTTTATCCAATGAATGAAATTCCAAAACAAAATCGTCACGGATTTCTTCGTCAGTCATATTAGTTGCCCCAAGTTCACCAAGTATTTTTGCGACATAACAATGATTTATTTTCAATCTCTGTTGTGTGTTTCTGAATTCAAGAGTTACACCAACTTCGCCCAACACTTTGATTTTTGCTCCTGCTTCTTCTAAACACTCACGGTGAAGTGCTTGTTCCAGTGTTTCACCATCATCGATGCCACCGCCTATCAATTCATACCAATTACCATTTCTTGCGTGTAATAAAAGAATCTCATTCTTGTCATTCAGCAAAATAGCACGAGCAGTTTTGCGTATTCCATACTTATCACATTTAACCTGTGGGTCTTGACATATTTCTTTCAACAATTTCATGTCAGTATTTTATCATGTTTTCTGATAGCACACAAGAAAAAAGCCGTCAAGTGCATGGCGAAATTAATCTCCCGTAAGGCATAAAACCCCGCCAAAGTTTTCTATATATCTTTTATTATATATTTTGAATGTTTTTTTGCCGTCACACCCTTGACGGCTTTTTATAATTGCCCTCTATTGTATATTTTGAATCAAGTTATCTTTAATTTCAAAGTGCAGCGTTTTAATTTCACCGTTTGTTTTTACAGTGACAAGATTTTCTTGGTTTAGATAATTATTAAGTATGATTTCAAAGTTACCAAAATAAGATTCAAGTTTTTCCAAATTTATTTTAAAAGCAAGAAGTTTTTGTGCTTCCAGTAGGTCTTTGTTTTTCAGATGTTGCAAAAATCGAAATGGAAGAGGCGATGATTGATGTAAAAATATTTTATGTTCAAGAACTTTGTTTTGCACAGGGTCATATGTAAACGAGATATTGTCACTTCGTAATATTATGGTATTTCTCTCAAGCATAACACCTGGATTAATTGCAACTGTGCCCAGATTGATTGCCACTTTGTCGGTTTGTTTACTGTATATTGTGAAATATGTTACCTTTTCATCGTTCCCAAGTTCAACAATATAGCGTTTGGGGAAAATAAAATGAGAACTTGTATTTTCTATGTTGATTTTTTTATTTGTGTCTTTATGTGAGCGCAAGACTATGAGCTCTTTGTTAATTTGAATAATGTCCCAATATTTTGATGCATTGTCATCGGTGACATTACGTGTGTTAAATATAAATCGTTCAGACATGTTATCTATTACAATATCGGTATCTTTTGGATAATCAATTGCAAAAGGATATGTTGACACGGTAAGTTCATTGTTTAGAATCATTGGTGTGCTTAATTCAAATATAATTCGTACAAGGTTCATGTTTTATATTTATGCTTTTAAAAAAGTGATATACTTGCTTATGGAAAAAGAAATTGCGAATAAGAATGTTCTTGTACTTGCGTTTGTTGGGGATGCATATATGAGTTTAGTTATAAGAAAGGAACTTGCAGCAAACGGCTTCAAAGTTGCAAAGTTACATGATATGGCAAGTAAAATTGTTTGTGCAAAGGCACAGGCAGAATTATTTGACAAAATCTTTGAAGGCTTGAGTGATGTTGAAAAAGATATTGCAAACAGGGCAAGAAATGCGAGTGTGAATACTGTACCGTCAAGTTGCTCACTGGCAGAATATAAAAAGGCAACGGCACTAGAATCGGTGATTGGGTTCAACGTGCTAACTGGCAACGAAAAACGGGCAATTGATTTAATTAAGATTTAAAAGAGTCTGGTACGTGGTATAATAAAACTATGTTAGTTGAAGGAAAAAATGCGGTCGAAGAATTACTTGCAAGCAATGCGACAATTGAAAAAATAATGATGTTCAAGGGAACCGGGCATAACGACCTTGTTTCAAAAATAAAATCAAGTGGTATCCAGTACCAGTTCGTTGACAAAGTCGCACTTGACAGACTTAGTAAAACAAAGAATCATCAAGGTTTTATCGCTTTTGTGACAGATTATAAATATTTTACATTATCTGAAATTTTACAAGGATCCAAAGGAAATCCACGGCAACCATTATTAGTCATTTTGGATGGTGTTGAAGATCCACATAATCTTGGCAATATAATTCGCACCGCCGAATGTATGGGCGTTGATGGGATAATCATTGGGAAAAATCGGGCGGCGAGTGTCAATGAAACGGTTATTCGTGTAAGTGCGGGGGCCGCGAATCATGTGAAAATTGCAAAAGTGACAAATATTAATCAAGAGATTGAGCATTTAAAGCAAAAAGGATTCTGGGTTTATGCGGCAGATATGGGAGGGGTGAACGTTGCACAAAACAACTTGACAGGTCCAATTGCCCTTGTTATGGGTGGTGAAAATACAGGAGTCAGGCATCTTACAAAGTCACTTGTAGACAATGTTGTTTCTGTGCCTATGTTTGGTCGGGTAAACAGTTTAAATGTGGCAACCGCAACCGCAATGGTTCTTTATGAAATAAATAGGCAAAGGGGCATTAAATAATTCAAAATTAAACACATCTTTGCATAAGCATAGTGAATGGCAAAACCACTTGCAAGAAAAACAAAGTTGTTTTATGGGCTTGGTGCGTTTGGGTATGGTACAACAACTCAGACATTTTCAAGTTTTTTAATGTTTTTTGGAACCGGGCTTTTGGGTATCCCTGGCTCACTTATGGGTATTGCTATTGCATTATCTACGGTATGGGATGCGACAACCGATCCATTTGTCGGGTATTACAGTGATAAAATAAAAAGCAAACGATTTGGAAAGCGACACGGATTTATTTTATTTGGGTGCATAGCGGTTGCAATTACTAACGTTTTAATTTGGTCAATATCGCCCGACATGGGGTTGTGGGCAAAATTTTCTTTGTTATTTGTATTGCTTCTTGTCATTGAAACATTTAACACAACGTATTCTACGCCGTACCAGGCACTTGGACTTGATCTAAGTAAAACGTATGAAGACAGAACAGCTATACAAGGATACAAGACAACATTCAGTTTTCTTGCCCTTGTTGTCCCATCAGTACTTATGAGTGTATTTTTGTCCGATGCCCGGGCAACAAATTCAAGCAATGGATTTATACAGATTGCGATTGTGACAAGCATTCTTTGTGTGGTTTGTGGATTGCTTATGTTTTGGGGAACGTACAAGCATCGACATCAATCTGAAGTCGAGAGTGATACTTTACAACCCGTTAAAACGTTAACACCAAACGCAAAAAAGAAAACCACAATTCATGGCGATTTTTTCTCTGTCATGCGCCAAAAAAATGTTGGTCGATTGATTCTTGGATATGCGATAAGTCTAAGTGCAGGGGCATTCTTAACAAGCCTTGGTATGCATATTTTTACTTATACTTTTCATTTTTCTACACTTCAAATACCTTTCATCATGATTGCACTTATAACAGGAATAATTGCAGGTCAACCGCTTTGGTTCTATATTGCAAAACGAACCGATAAAATCGTTGCTTTGAAATCATCACTTTTCATCATAATTCTGGGCATGATTATATTTGGCTTTGTTCTCGCATTCCGGAATTCTGTTCCATCTGCCGCTGTACTTCCTCTTGTAATTTTGACAATTTTATTCTGTGGAATTGGTACCGGTTGTTTATACAGTTTACCTATTTCAATGTTTGCAGATTGCATTGAACTTGAGAGAAAACGTACAGGCCAAGATAAAACAGCGATAAGTGCGGCATTTTTGACCTTTTGCACAAAGATTTCAAATGCTTTTATTTTGTTTACAATAGGGGTAAGCCTTGACATCATTGGCTTTAGAGGAAACCAAACAACACAGAGCATGTCGGTACAAAACTGGCTTGGATGGTTACTTATTGGTGGAGTTACAATAAGTGCGGCGATTGCAATTATAATTTATTCAGGATATTCTTATACAAAAAAGGATTTTGAAAAATTATCACTTGAATAAGCACTCAAATAGGAATTTTATAAAATTTTCACCA
This sequence comes from Bacillota bacterium, assembly GCA_009780375.1. Taxonomy (GTDB): domain Bacteria; phylum Bacillota; class Clostridia; order Christensenellales; family UBA1242; genus WRAD01. Next base: position 61,502 of record WRAD01000001.1, on the reverse strand, counting down.
TTTTCACTTATAGTATCACCATCATTTGCAAACAGAAAGTCATATGTATACTTTACATTATTTCGTCCACAGTCAATTGCAGCAGATTGACTTCGCGTTATTAAAAGTGTTTTTGCTTGAGAAATTTTTTTAAACTTGTCTATTTCTTCAGGTTCACGTATATGTGCAAACATGAGATGTTCATCACTTTTAAGAAACTGGTTATATTGTTTTATCAAGTAATTTGTTGGAAGATCATTAAATTCTATGAATAATTCTTTAAGGTTTACAAGAAGTCGTCTGCCCTTTTCGTCTTTTTCACGCCAACCACCAATGCGTGCAATTTCTTTTATAGGGTCAATACTTGAGACATTTCGTATTTTGAATTTTCTTTTGGCGAATTCAATCATTGTGTCTTTTCCGACACCACAATTTCCATTTATGATAATTACCTGTTTCATCTTATCAAGAGTTTAACACATTTGTTAATTAACCATGCCTCTAAATATTTTCTTCATGCTTGCGACACCCACCGCATTTTACATCGCATGCCCTGAAACATTCTGTTCTGAAGACGCCATCTTTATGGAACTTTACATCTACCGTTTCTTTAATTGCATTATGTCCTTGTGCAATTCCTTTGCCATCGGGCGTTTGTACTTCTTGCCCATATTTTGGCATCCTTTCGGCGGTTTCAATGTAATGTGCATTTTCATAATTCAAACAACAAAGCAATCGTCCGCACATCCCATTAATCTTTTGCGGATTAAGACTTAGTCCTTGTGTCTTTGCCATTTTAATCGTAATATTTTCAAAATCTTGTTTGAATCTTACACAACAACACACTTGCCCACAACCACCTAGTGCACCAAAAGTTTTAACTTCGTCTCTAGATCCTACTTGTTTTAATTCGATTCTTGTTTTAAGGCTGTAGGCCAAATCTTTGACAAGTTCTCTGAAATCAACACGCCCAGGTGACGAAAACTGGATTATAACTTTGCCACCATCAAAGGTATATGTTGCGTTAAGTAATTTCATATCAAGCTTGTATTTTTCAATTCTGTCGGTGGCAACTTTTACCGCATTTTTTGCATCATTTTGACGAAGTTTTATTGTTTTCATGTCATTATCGTCTGCTTTTCGAATTACAAGATAATTTTGACCACTTGTTTTTTGTTCATATGGATTTGTGTCTACCACGCCCCATTCGGCACCATTTGGTGATTCGACAACAACAAAATCTTCTGGGGCAAGATCAATTTTGGTATCATATTTCACAGGCGGGTTGTTGTCCCCGATCCTTATATTTACAACTTTTGTCATGTGCAAGTATAGCACAAAATTCCAAAAAAGAAATAGAGCAAATTCAAAGAATGTCTAGCATTGGAATAATTCAATTACAAGAAGATCAAGTGCGTTTGTCGGATTACAGTTTGCCTCGACATTACGATTTATTTCTGACAACGCAGACATAAGACGATATGTCTTTGGTGCTTTTAAATCCATAAGCGACACCTGTTTTGAAAGGGCAATTAGTGCTATTTTAAAATTGTCCTTGTTGCCAAGCACAACAATATGTGGCAATGCCTCGTTCAAATCTTTAGATACGAATAACGCTTTTGCACTTTCGAAAATTTCAGCAGTTGCTTTGTTATTTGTGAACAAGTCTTGTTCATATAAACTTGCCCCTTTTAATTCTTGTTGATATAAAATTACACAGCGACTTTTAATTGTGTTAATAACTCTGTCAGGATTACTTGCAAGTAATAAAAATACACTGTCATTTCGTATATCTTCAAGAACTTTTAACATTTTATTTTGTGCTTGGATTGTCATTGCTGAAAAATCACTTATAACAAGTAATTTTTTAAATCCAATCGCCGCCAAATGTACATTTTCATTAAATGCAATTACTTGTTCGACAGAGATACTCTTCCCTCCATCTTTTGGCCTTAGCCAGAATACATCTGCGATATTAAAATTTTTTGAAAATCTTTTTGCAATTTCCTCAAGATATAAAATATCAAACGAGACCAATAAATAAGATTGCGATAAATTGTTTGTTGCCAAATCTTTATCAAGTATTTCATTCGTGTAAATCATTTAAACCCAGTATAGCATCATTAATTAACAATGTGATAATTCATATCTAAAATTGTTGTACAATGATATTGTGACAAAAAATGATAAAATTTGCAAAAACAGGCAATTGGTTAATTTTCGTCCTGTATGTTTTTTTGCACTGTTTGTTGGATTAACCGTTATTATTTGTATGATTTCAAGAGACGTTGGGTTTTGGCTTGTATTTGTGTGGATTGGCTTACTTATTTTATTTTTTGTTGCAATGAATGCTTGGAATAACAAGAAAGGTTTTCGGGGAACGTGTTTAAAGGCAATTGGTTCATCAAAGATATTTTTTGCGTCTACGTTGTTATTATGTTTGGCGGTAATAATTTCATTTGGAGTAACACAAGTTGTTTTTGAAAACCAAAGAAGTTTTATAGGCGAAGGACAACTTCGCGGCACAATTACATCATTTACAATTCGAGATGATACTTTTTTGGATGAAGGAAGGGCAAATATTGTTTTGAACAATGCAACGTTTATGGGGCAAAGAATCACCGGGCGTGTTCGGGTGAATTTAACGGCCCAGGACGAGGAAGTATTAGAATCGCTTAGGAGTCTTGGCTTTGGTACTGTTGTAAGTCTTAATACAACTTTATCTGCAAGTAATTCAAGTCCATTTAATGTTAACAACCGAATCAGATACACCACATCACATCGTGGAAGAGGTTTAATATTTCATGGGAGCAGTTCAGATGCAAGAATGAGTGTTATGAGGTATACCTATAACTATTTCAATCGTCATATGAGTGAACAAAGTGCAACTCTCATGTACTCTATGTTGTTTGGCGACAGATCAAGTTTAGATTCTGATATTAGAGAAAGTTTTTCGGCAACAGGTCTTGCACATGTTCTGGCGGTCAGTGGACTTCATGTAGGTATGGTCGTTGGATTGCTTGTTGGTGTTATGCATATTTTAAAAATGCCAAAAAAGCCTCAATTCTTTATAATTTTTTGTACACTGTTACTTTATTTGTTTCTTGCGGATTTTCGATATTCAATTATGCGTGCCGCCATTATGTTTCTTGTGATGGTTTTTAATAGGTTATTTGTACGGCGAGTTGATTTATTTTCCTCTATTTGCATGGCGATGGTAATTGTACTTGTTTTGTTTCCATTTTCAATTATGTCTGTATCATTTCAATTGACTTTTGGATGTATGATTGGGATTGCACTTTTGTACCGACCTCTATATCGTTTTTGTAACAAGGTCTTGTGCTTTGGGAAAAACGAGAATGCACAAAAAAAGTGGATACAATGGTTTAGAAAATTTATATCGGGAACAATTGCACTTGATTTAAGTACATCTGTTGCGGTATTCCCATTTATAGTTTTGTATTTTGGTGCATATCCTGCATTCAGTATTCTTACAAATTTATTCTTGCTTCCTCTTTTGGTGATTGCATTCAAATTATCGGTTATTGCTCTTGTTACTTTTATTGGTTCGCCTTTATTATATTGGGCAGATATTTTTACTCGCGGTGTTATTCATGCAACAAATTGGATAAGTTCAATAAATGCCCAGGTTGCATTTAACATAAATGGTTATTGGTTTTTATTCTATTTTATTGGTCTTTTTCTGTTGTCTAGATTTATTTTTATCGAGAAGAAAACCATTCGTTACTCGCTTGCGGGAATAAGTTTTGCAATTTATGGATTTGCTATATTACTCTTTAATGTCTAGGTCTATTGTGAAACCGAAATCATCACACCGCCTTCTTCTTCACGAACTTTAATATTTTCCGCGTTTTTAATTTGGATTCTGATTTTACCAAGTTTTAATGAAACCGTTTCGGGCTTTGGTTTTGATGATTGTGATGATGGAACCGGAACTTGAGGAGTTCTCAAAACTATCTGACCGTTGCAATTGCCTCGGCATACTCGTTTGTCCATACTTCGCACAAAAAACCTATTTATGTTATCCGCGCCTATGTCGTTTGCAAATGTTTCAATACTGCCTCTTGCACAAATTGTTCTTTCCATACAGGGAATATATGAATACAACAAAAAAACTGCTCCTTTTAAAAATGGAAGCAGTTTTTTGGAAATAGATTGACCTCAGTTAGTACCATATTGTCGTTCACGGAATCCACGCTCGATAAGAAGTCCACAAAGCACAATTGCCGACGCCAACAGAAATGTTACCGCGACAATAAGTAACCAAAAGTCAAGATTTGAAAAGTCTTGCCCTGCAATCCAAATATAAAGCACAATAGATGCAACAATTGCAACAACAAGTACAACTATACCTAAAATAATTTTCCACATAAATTTATAACCCCTTGTTCCTTAGACATTGAATGTTAATGTAATTAATATATCCCATTTTATATTATTATGCAAGTATTTTACTTAAATTAGTCGTTTTGTTTTTTACATATTGATATTTTGCATGATGAACTTTTGTCGTTTGTGGTATACTAGGTGATATTTGTCAGGCGAACAATTTGCCTTTAATCGGAGTACATTCCTTTATGAGTAATCAACAGCAACAACAGCAACCAAGAAAAAGAAATCCTTTAATGATTGCATTTATACTTCTTGTAGTCTTTTTTTTGGGTATGATGCTTTTTAATAACATTAATTTGGGACCAAATGTTCCAAGAATCAGTGTTGATGAATTTGACAGACTTATACGTGGTTCAATCCCCCAATATCCAAGTGGCAAGCTTATACGTGTCACAGGTTTTGCACCAGGCACAAGCACAACAGACATGGCAACAAAACGTTCGGAAATTTTGACACTTGTAAATGGTGTATTTGATGATGTTAATGGAGTTGAATTTGTTACTGTTACCGTTGCACATGATGCTTCTGACATACCTTATATTAATGTCAACTTTAATCTTCGTGGGGTTACCTCTGAAACACCAGAAATCACAACACTTGCATCAGCAATTAACACAGTGCTTTCTGACACCACAAATTTCCCAGCAGGATTTCCGGTCTTGACAATTGATACTTCTGTTGATTTTGTTACTCCTGTGCCTGTGCCTGTTTGGGGACCTTCTATTATACATTCTGTTATTTTCCATGGTAATACCACTTATATACTTCGTACAAGAAATCGTGAGGGTGTAAATGTTCCAGAAAATCGCGTAAGAAATTTCCAAAATAATCCTTCACGTCATGCGGATTACAGGCTTTTTAACCCAAACTGGAGAGAGAGTGAAGCCCGAATTCGCGAACGAAACGATTATTTCCGTACACAGGGCAACAATACCGATACTATTAACCACTTCCCTCGTGTTGTATCAACTTCTATCTGGAGCACCGTCCTAAGTTGGTTGCCATTCATTTTATTCGCAATCTTCCTGTTCTGGATTTTATCACGAGGCATAATGCGTTCAAGTGGCCTAAGTGGAATGGGCAAGCACCGTGCCCAAAGAACACTTTCAAGTCCTGTTCGTTTTAACGATGTTGCAGGCATTGAAGAAGAAAAGATGGAAGTTGAAGAAATTGTTCAATTTCTTCGCACTCCACACAAATTTCTTGAACTTGGGGCAAGAATTCCTAAAGGATTTCTTCTTGTAGGGCAACCAGGAACAGGTAAAACACTTTTGGCAAAAGCAATTGCAGGTGAAGCCGGAGTGCCTTTCTTTTCGATAAGTGGGTCGGATTTCAGTGAAATGCTTGTCGGGGTTGGTCCTTCTCGTATGAGAGATTTATTTGAAGAGGCAAAAGCAAGTGCCCCATGTATTATTTTCATTGACGAAATTGACAGTATCGCCCGAATGCGTGGTGTTGGAATAAGCGGTGCAGCAGAAGAAAATGAACAAACACTTAACCAACTTCTTGTTCAAATGGATGGTTTTACAAAATCTGAAGGGGTTATCGTTCTTGCGGCGACAAACCGTCCAGATGTTTTGGACCCTGCACTTCTTCGTCCAGGTCGTTTTGATCGTCAAATAGTTGTTCAAATGCCTGATGTTTCTGGGCGTGAAAAAATACTTGGCGTCCACACAAAGAACAAGCCTGTTGGATCAGACGTTGATCTTAAACGCGTTGCACAGATTATAAGTGGATTTACCGGTGCCGACATTGAAAACCTTATGAACGAAGCGGCGATTATTGCGGCAAAGAAAGATAGACGCAAAATTGGAATGCAAGACATAACCGAAGGAATTAATAAGGTTCTTCTTGGCCCTCAGAAACGAAGTCGTATTATTACCGAAGAAGATAAAAAAATTACCGCATATCACGAGGCGGGTCATGCGGTTGTATCAAGAATGTTGCAACCAAAACATACTGTTCAAGAAGTTTCAATTATCCCTAGAGGAATGGCGGCAGGTTACACACTTACAAATGATCAAGATGATGTAACCGCACATAAATCAAAAACCTTTTTAAAAGCCCAACTTGCACTTTATATGGGTGGCCGTGCGGCAGAAGATGTGTTTATTGGGGATATTTGTACAGGTGCACAACAAGATTTAAAAGTGGCAACCGGACTTGCAGAGAAAATGGTTACAAACTTTGGTATGAGTGAAAAACTTGGACCTCTTTATTATGGCAGGCATGACGAGGCACTCATGCGTCAGTATGAAAGCAAGCAAATAAGCAATGAGATGCAATCTCTTATCGACGGCGAGATTAAAGCACTTCTTGTCGAGGCGATGGACAGGGCGAAAAAAGTTATGGCCGACAAGAAAAAAGAAATTAATGTAATGGTTGAAGTATTACTTGAACGCGAAACAATTTATGCCGAAGATATTGACCTTATCATGGCAGGAAAATCTGCAAAGCAGGTTATTAAAGGCATCGAAGAAAGGGTTGAAAAAGTTCGTGAGCAAGAAAAGAAAGATCGTATTGAACAGGAACTTGGCATTTATGACCGCGAGGTAGGCAGGCTTAGAGAAATTGCGGCAACTTATCTTCAAGCAAACCTTATTGACGAAGAACGTGTACGTGCGTTAGAGTATAATATTGAACTTGGGCGTAAAATTATAACAGAGGGTGGAAATCTTACTCACTTCCCTACTATTGACAATATCCATGTTTATGGTACACTTGTAGGTGTAGAGACGCAAGAGGTTACACAAGACACAAGTACAACGGAGGGAGACGATGACACAACGCAGGAAAAAAATTCTTAGAAATGCAATAATCGGACTTGTTATTGTTTTGGTTATATTTTCTTCTGTAGGTGCAATTTTATTTACATCAATACGCACAACCTATGGACTTGACATTGATTTGAGACATGTAAATGCAATTGAACTTCGCTGGGGTGCGGGAAATACCGAACGTGAGATTATTTTCCCAGACAGTTCAAATAATTTCGAAACACTTTTAATGAACGAGGCAATGCGACACTTTAACCGCGGACGTCGAACCAATATGTTAGAACAATTTACAACAGGTGTGTCAGGAAGAGAGCGTGCCGGATTTAATGGCAATACACAGATGCAAAATACACACGGAGTTCGTTCAGCAACAGGATGGCATTACATGATGATTTCATTTGCAACCCCACAATGGGCTTTGCTTGGCACAAGCAGTCGCGACCACAGAATCGTTCCTATGGATTACACATGGTATGAACTTGATATAAATGATGTGCTTGTTCAACATCGCCCGACCTATGCACAAGGCATTCGTCAAATGTATATACCCCTTGCGAATCAAAGAAACAGATTTCAAAGACAAGAAATACTTTTCAGTTTGGGTCATTCAGGTGATGCAGATGCACATTCACTTCGTTACAGTTTAAGTACCTTTGCTAATTTTGCCCCTCTCGCACGCTTTGTGCAATCACTTGCGGTCGAACGCCCAGATGAAACTTATTAGTAAATATCGATTCAAAGGGGTAAATGCCCCTTTTTTTGCAGTCTAGGAATTATCGCTAAATTTTTTGTTCCAGTTTGAGAATTAAATTGAATCAAAAATGACATGTCTTTTGTGTTAAACTTGGATATGGAAAAGACAACGATTGCAGCGATTGCAACACCCATTGGAAATGGCGGTGTTGGAATAATACGTTTAAGTGGTTCATTGGCACTTGATATTGTTTTAAAGTGTTTTACTTCAAAGACCTCAATTAAACCTCGTTATGCAACGTATGGAACGATTTTAACACCTGATTTCAGTGATGATGTAATTGTTATTTACTTTCCTGGACCCAGGTCTTTCACTGGGGAAAATGTTGTAGAAATCCAAGCTCATGGCGGAGCATTTCTTTTACAGAAACTTGTTGAACATTTGTTAACTTTGGGTGCAACATTGGCACAGCCTGGAGAATTTTCAAAACGAGCTTTTTTGAATGGTAAAATTTCACTTGATCAGGCAGAGTCAATTATGGACAAAATTGCAGCAGAGAGTGAGAGTCAATTAAAAGCGATATCCCTTGTAAGCCAAGGGGCTTTGTCGAAAAAACTCTTTTTAATGGAAAAGGAACTTTTGAACTGCCTTGCACAAATTGAAACAATACTTGATCAACCAGATGATGATATTGATTACAGTACTGTTGCCGACCTTAAATCCAAAATTGCATCTGCGGGCAGTGACATTAATTCTTTTATTTCAAGTGCAAATGAAGGACGAATAATGTCAAGTGGTATCCAAATCGCGGTTATAGGGCGACCTAATGTCGGTAAGAGCAGTTTATTTAACGCAATTATAAACAGAGACAGAAGCATCGTCACAAACATTGAAGGAACAACAACAGACACCATAACCGAGAGTATTTTATATAAAGGTGTTAAACTGGTATTTAATGACACCGCAGGACAACGCGATATTCGATCCGATACAAAGACGAATGAGATTTCAAAAATCGAAGAGTTTGGCATTCAACGTTCTAGACAAGTAATGGAAAAGGCAGATATAATTCTTGCAATTTTTGATGGATCTTGCAAACCAACAAAGCAAGACATCAAAATCTTGGATTTGCTTGACTCCTTTAATAACAAACAAGTTATTTTTGTACTTAATAAAAGTGATTTGACCTCATTTAATGAAAACACAGTCAACTGGGACACACCATGCGGGAATACCATTTTCACTTCTGCGGTGTCACATGAAAACATTTCAAAACTTAAAGAACTTGTCTATTCTTCAATTACTGAAAGTTTCCAAATTCATCAGGCACATGACACACTTGTCATTACAAGCACACGTCATCTAAACGAACTTGCACTTGCATATCGGGCTCTTGTAAACGCACTTGAGAATATTAACGGGTTGTCCCTTGATATGATTGCTACAGACATTACAACCGCACTTGATCATCTTGGAAATATAAGTGGAACCAATGTGTCTGATGCGGTAATTGACGAAATATTTTCAAATTTTTGCATAGGCAAGTAAGCAGAAGAGAAATCATTTGACTTTGTTTTGATAAAATCGTACGATTAGACATATACTTTAACAAAAGGAGGAAAATTAATGGAATCAAAATGGATTGGTAACCCACTAGGGTTTCTTGGGAGAGCTTTGTTGTTGTTTCCTGTAATCATTGGTGGTCTGCTTACATTCGGGATCCTTTTCGCATGGTACAACTGTATGATGAAGCGTTTTATTATCAACAACACAATTGTTGATGGAAAACAACTTCGCTTTGATGGTCGTGCAATGGGACTTTGGATTCGCTCGATACTTTGGATGTTACTTACCTTTATAACATTCGGTTTCTACGCGTTGCTTGGGTTTCGTGCACGTGCACGTGCTCATTGGGTTGCAAGTAACACACACTTTGCGGATGCAGGAACAACTGTTATTGTTACACAAACTGTTGCGTAAAAATGAATTAATGATCGAACAAAAGCACCTAACGGTGACTTAAAGCGATAATTCCTAGCCTATAAACAAAAACACCTTATTACGGGTGTTTTTGCTTATGGAATTATGTTACTATTTTTCTTTCTCAGTCTTTCATGAAAGGAGCCTTTACATTAAATACTTCGCAAAGTTCGCAAATGAATGCCTTTGTTGGTTTTGTAACCGATTCTTTGTTATAGATGCATTTAAGCGTACTTGATGGAAGTGCAAGCTTTGAAATGTCAATAGTTGTAAGACCATCCATCCCTTCAATATCGTCGGCATAACAAATTCCAAGTGTTGCAGATGCCTTTACCATTTCAAGTAAATTGCTTGATGTTTCTACAATTGCAAAAGGCGTTGCTTTTACTTTTGAATCAATAAGACGTATTGCCTTTTTGAAAACCGCATATGGTATTGTTTCAAGTGTTTCTGCAGAAATTTTATCACCAACTTTGTTTTCTTTAATAAACTCTGGGGTTGCGACCGCCACACGCTCGACTTTTTTAAGTTCAAAACTTGCAAGTTGTGGCATGGATGCCTCGTACATATCAATCACAAGATCTGCACCGTGTTGCGAAAGGCGAGTAAATGGATCACCATAACTTGAATAAAGAACCTCAAATTTCGCAAGAGGATATTTTTTTGAAAAGTTGCGAATTGCCTTTGCAACATAACTTGCCACAAAACCTCCAAACGATGCGATGCGAATAACAACACTTGCACTCTCATCGAAAGTACGAATTGCGTTTTCGCCGTTTGCAATCGAAATGAGTGCGGCCACAACGAACTTGTAGAGTTCATTTGCATCTTTAGTTGGTTCGACACCCCGGGGGTGAGTATGGAACAACTTTACACCAAGTTGCCGTTCAAGTTCCTTGACGTTATAGGTCACAGTTGGTTGTGTTATCTGTAACTGGGCCGCCGCTTTGCTTATGTTCTTTTGGTCAAAGACCGCCACGAACGATTTGTAGAGATTAAAATTTACGTTGCTTGCTATCATAATAACGTATTATAGCAACTATTAAATCACTTGTCAATACCTAAAATTAATATTTTTAAGTTCTTTTTGCTCTTATGGCTTTTCAAGAAATTTAACTGGGAAACATGTAGAGTACTTTTGTCCTTTTAACCACTTTTCCGATTGATATAAACAAAAGAGGAGTTAACAATATTGGTAAAAAAATCATCCAATAGTTTACCCAAAATTGATTTGAGTCTGGTATTGTTTGAACGATTAATCGCCCATCCGTGTCTATTTGTACCAAGACATGCCCAACCTGTCTAGTTATAAGAATATTGGCATCAATTGATTCAAGTCTCCCTATTACTTCGCTATGCGGATGTCCATAGTGATTTCTTCCAAGTTGCAATATTGCATAAGATGGACGTATTTTATTAAGAAAAAGTGTACTTGTACTTGTATTGCTTCCATGGTGTCCGACATCAAGGACATCAACCTTGAATGGATCGTCTGGTAATGTGCCAAATGCATCGAGACCATTTTCACACCTGTAATTAAGCAATCTCAATTCATTTTCGGTATAGGCATCACCCATAAACAAAACTCGTCTTCCTGAATAACTGACGGTGAATACTGTGCTGAGTTGATTGATGAATTTATGGTAATTTACTTTGCCTATATCAGGCCCGTAAAATGCGGTAGTAGGTGAAAAAAAGCGTATAACTACATTTCCAAACTGTATTTCTTTTCCTTTTCTGGGAATCTCTATAAGTGCGTTACTTTGGCTCATTGAATGTATGAATTGTTGAAAAGCAATTGTGTTGTGTGGGGTTACCCTTCCCTCTATCCCAAATTCAAGGTATGGCACGTTACTTGCAATCTCGGTTGGCGTAAACGATTTTGGTCGAATAATGTGTGCAACATCATAGTTTTCAAGCAAATAACTTGCAGACCCTATATGATCGGCATGGCTGTGTGTTGCTATGAAAAGATTTATTGTTCGTTCGGCTTGATTCTTGAAAATTTCATTTTTTAAATAGTTGCTGAGCACATGACGACTTGCAGGAGTTTGATTACCTGCATCGACGAGTATTACTTCACCCGTTGGTGTTTGAATTACCGTTGCATCACCTTGACCTATGTTTACAAAATGTATGGCAAGACCGTTTTCAAATCTTTGAATTTTTGGTGAAGACCTATATCCTAATAGGGCCTTATTTATAAAATTTTCAATTTGTGTTGTCCACACAAACCCTAGAGACAAAATGGAAACAAAAGTAAATAATATCGCAAACCATCGAAATCCTCTGTTATTTGTTCTCATGCTTTATGTATATGTTTTTATCTTCGCCGATTTCCTGGGATTGCTTGGTTTCGACGATTTGTATTTTTTCTTGTATTTGAGGCATTATTTTTACCAAAAAAATCCATAGCTAGAAGTAATAGGAAAGACAATATTATAATCGGAATGGCAATCATCCAATATTCAACCCAAAATCCATTTGTTGCAAACCAATTTGAAAGTCCAGAAAGAATTCCAGGCAGATCCGATTGAATAACCCCTGCAACGGTCAATTGTCCATCTGCCCTAATTTGAATTAGAATATCTCCATCATCCATGGTTGTCAGAATATTATATGGATTAACATATTGTACAAGACGATTTATCAATGCAGTATGTGGATGCCCATAACTGTTTGCTGCTCCAACCTGGATAACCGCATATGTTGGTTGAATTTTTCTAAGCAGGTTAAGACCTGTACTTGTATTACTTCCATGATGCCCAACGTCTAGCACATCAACCTTGTAAATTTCGCCTGGTAATGTTCCAAAGATTGTTCTTCCATTTGCATCAAGTGTATTTATAATATTGTCCTCGTTATAAATATAGGCATCACCTGTAAAAAGTACACGCCGTCCGGCATAGTTAAGTGAAAAGACTGTACTTGTTTGATTTATTGCATTGTCACCACTTGCCCCTGGAGTAGAATTTAGGTTTCCATAAAAAGGTCGCGTTGGTGAATAGAATTTTATATATGCGTCACCAAAATGCATTTGCTTTCCTACATAAGGTATTGTTACAATAGATGCCTGCCCATTAATACATGTATGCGAATTTATTCGGGTTACAAAGTTTCGGAAAATTGCGGTATCATGCATTGTTGGGCGGGTTTCAATACCAAATTGATCTCTGTGAATATCTGCCTCGATTTCCGCCATTGTAAAAGAAATTGGCCTTATTATGTGTGACACATAAAAGTTGTCAAATAACGCACTTGTCATGTTAAAACTGTTTGCCGCCCCACCTATGTGATCGGCATGACTGTGTGTTGCAACAAACAAATCTATTGATCTTGGTGTATTATGTGGGAAAATATAGTTTGTCATATAATGAAGCAGTGCATTGCGTGAATTATCATTTGGGGCACCGGCATCAACAACCATAACTTGGCCGTTTGGAAATTGAACCACGGCCGCATCTGCTTGGCCTACACCACTTATAAAGTGAACCGCAAGTCCACCCTCATGAGGATGATTGCCCAGAATGTTTGCGTTAACAAATGTTTCAATATTGTCCGCCCAAACAAAACCTACTGCTATCACTGCGGTTATGATTGAAAATGCAATAAGACGTGTCCAAAAAAATCTTTTTCTTTTCATGTTGTCTCCCTAAATATATTTGTACTCTTTGAATTATAAGTTGTTTTCGACAATTTCTGCAAATGAAAAACATTGACAAATTATTCATTGGTAATGTATAATAAAATATTATGCCAATTGAACCTTTTAATCCGGCAAGGCACGGTGGAGTTTTAGAAAGTTATAGTATGAAATCGCGTTCTGGAATAACTTTATTTTTGATAGGTGCAGTTTTGGTGGCGATTGCATTTTTCGTATTTTTCTTTGCTATACGAGGAAGTGGTGGTGCAAGCCCGGCAATTCATGCTTTATTTTGGATACCCCTTGGTTTAGGTGTTTTATTCTTTGGTATCGGAGTGTACAACATGATTGGTGCACAAAACTTTAATTCGACGGTGCGTCGCTTAAGGCAAGAAGGCTTTGTGACCCGCGGCTCGATACAAAGCGTACGTCATACCTACAGATGGTTTGGTCGCACTCGTGGGGCAAATCGCGGTGATACTATTGGAATGGATACAGGATGGTTTTTTGTTGTATCGTACAAGTTTGAAGATGATCTTGGCCGTATAAGAAAATCAACCGCAAATATTCCTGATTTACTTGGGCCAAAGCGTCAGAACACACCTAACCAATCTACTTTTATTGACCCTAATATGCCCCGTGTTGGTCACATGGTTGATGTTCTTTTTGATTATTCGGATTCTGTTGTACTTCGCCTTGTTCCAGCAACTTGATAATAGTTGTACGTTTCAAATACATGCTGAAAAAGCATAATAAAAGCAGAGCGAATATAAATCTTTAGCAGAGTCTCTCTTTTGTTAAAATGACTGAACAAACAATAAGAGTTTCTTTCGTGCACCAGATTTTTCTTTTGTTCTTTAACGATTCCTAACGAATTTCATGGTTTAATTATCAAATCTTCACCAAATATTTTTCTTAATTTATCAATCTTATTTGTTTTCAAGGTTTGTTTTTTGTTAAAGAATATTTTTATTGTAGAATCATTAATTTCTGTTGGCGTTCCGGCAATTTCATTTAAAAGTTTTAATCCTCGTTCCATTATGTTATAAAGTGTTTGATTAGATGTATACAGTCGAATATCTTCTCTGGTAAAATCAATATCGACTTGTTCTGAAACGGCGGCGTATAATATTGAATCATGTTCACGAAGTTGTGATAATACTTTGCCCCATATTGAACTCATGTCTGGGGTGAGGTCTATAATTTCGTAATTTATTTCTTCCTGTTCTTGCATAAGCAATTATAACATTTATTTAACTTTTTAAAGTGTAAAGTAATTGATAATCTTACCTATGATATTTTTCGTTGTTTGAAATGGTAAATGCACGATAAATTTGCTCGGTAAGAATTACACGGAAGAGTTGATGCGGCAATGTTATTTTCCCAAAGGAAATTTTTTCGTGTATCTGATTATCAAGATAATTCCCTACTCCATCACTTCCACCAATAATAAACGTCATTACCGAATTTGTAAGTGATAATTGCTCTATTTTTTTTGCAAGTAATTCACTTGATATCTCTGTTCCATTAATATCACACAAAAATACTTTTCCTTTTTCTGGGATTGCCTGCCTTATTGATTCGACTTCTCTTTTTTGATTACTGTGTTTAATTTCTGTTATCTTTAATTTGCAATATTTTTGCAATCGCTTTATATATTCGCCTGTTGCATCGGCATAATATTTTTCTTGGGTTCCCACGGCAATGATATTTATTTGAAGCATATTTTTATTATACATCATGTACGAATAAAGTTTTGCTTGACATATATAATATAATTGTGATAGAATTGGTCTTATGCCAACAATTAATCAATTAGTAAGAAAAAACAGAAAACCTTTGACAAGTAAGTCAAAGTCACCTATTCTTGACAACTGCCCACAAAAACGTGGGGTTTGTTTACAGGTTAAAACAACAACACCTAAGAAACCTAACTCGGCTCTTCGAAAAGTTGCAAGGGTTCGTTTCAGTAACAAACAAGAAGGTACCTGTTACATTCCTGGAATTGGACATAACTTACAAGAGCACAGTGTGGTTCTTATTCGTGGTGGGCGTGTAAAAGATTTGCCTGGTGTACGATACCATATTATCCGTGGTACTCTTGACACCGCTGGTGTTGCAAAACGTATGCAAGCACGTTCAAAGTATGGTGCGAAAAAACCAAAGCAAGGATAATTACATAAAGATAACAAGAGGTGGTTATGAATCTTGATGAAGTTTTAGATATATTTATGCAGTATCAGGACCTGTTGGTAACAAATGGGAAAGCTGGTTCGGATCCTCTTATGCCATATTTGAATAAATATGCTCATTATTCCCTGTCCGATACTCATAAAACTACACCAACAGATGAAGAGTTAATTGCTATAGCAAGGTATCTTAATAAAAAAGGACTTTTGCCTTCAGAGGCACAGTATAACGAAGCAGATTTTGAATATGCTTAGAATTAAAATGTGAGTAACGGGCGGCACCCGTGAAATATAAAATTAAAAAGGAGATTATAAATTATGCCAAGAAGAAGTGGAATACCCGCAAAACCAGTTTTACCAGACCCAGTGTACAAAAGTACAGTTGTAACAAAACTTATCAATCAAATCATGCTTGATGGCAAAAAAGGAACCGCACAAGGAATTGTATATGGGGCATTCGAGATTGTTAACAAAAAACTTAATATAGAGGCTATGACCGCATTTACAGCCGCACTTGATAATCTTATGCCTTTACTTGAAACAAAAGCACGTCGCGTTGGAGGAAGTAATTACCAGGTTCCTATGGAAGTGCGCCCTGCGCGTCGTCAAACACTTGGAATTCGTTGGATGGTTAACTTTGCAAGAAAACGTTCAGAAAAAACTATGGAAGAACGTCTTGCTGGTGAAATAGTTGACGCTTATAACCAAACAGGTGGTGCATTCAAGAAAAAAGAAGAAGTGCATAAGATGGCAGAATCTAACAAGGCTTTTGCTCACTATAAATGGTAATCAATATAAAAACTAAACGATTGACTTGTAACACCCACTATCTGGGTGTTTTTATCCTCTAAACAAGTTTTTAAAAGAAACTTTACGTGTTTGTACAGTTGTGTATTTTATGCCATTTATAAGACCTGTAAGCTCTAATATACCTTCTTTTATGTTTAGGTTTTGTACAGACAGATTAGAGCCTGTTACGTAAATCACGACGTTTTCAAGATTGGCAATTATTTGGGTTGGTTCAGTTGCTTTGATTTTTTTAATCCCTGTGATAACAAGGTTATTTCTGTTTTCAAGTGTAAGATTTGACTTTGTACTTTGGTCCATATAAATATTTATGAAAAAACGAGGTAATAGGTGTTATTAGATAGTATTTTTGTTATTAAGGGCTGTGGAAATGTGGAAAAGTAAAAAGTATGGTATTTTTTGCATATATAGGGCTTGACAAACAACAATATATAGTATATTCTAGTGTAGAGGGTGTGTGGAAAAAGTTGTGAAAAACTTTTAATATTTATCCACATATTGCACAAGATAATGCGTATGGAAACAAACTTTGGAAAAATTTTAGAAAATTTGATGCAAGAGCAAGGCTACAATCAACTTCAGTTGGCTGCACTTCTTGGTGTACGTCAATCTCAAGTAAGTAATTGGATAAACGGGAAGAGTTTACCTGGTTATTATTCAATTAGAATGATATCGGTAAAGATGAATGTAAGTTCAGACTTTATTTTGGAACTTGTAAAAAACAAGTAACAGATTGCTTCTGTGCATTTTACATAACATCATGCGTATTAATAGGCATGAGTAATTTGTTGTTGTCTCAGTTGGCACAGTTGTTTTATATGGTTGTGTTTTTGATTGTATGTGCATTTTGTATATACGGGTTTTTAAGGATTAGAACAAATAAGAATAAAATTTTTCTAGATGTTTTGTTATGTTTTAATCTTTTTGCTTTTATATTGTTTTATATGGTAAACTTCCGTTGAGGAGATACAAATGAACAAAGAGATAAAATCACTTTACAGAAGATTAAGACCAACAGAGTTTAGTGAAGTAGTTGGTCAAATACATATAGTTAAAACGCTTGAAAACCAAATTAAATCAGGAAAAATTTCGCACGCATATTTATTTTGTGGAACCAGAGGAACAGGTAAAACTTCTCTTGCAAGAATTTTTGCAAAAGAAATTAAAGGCGAAATAATAGAACTTGATGCGGCAAGTAATAACAGTGTTGACGATGTTAGGGAATTGACCGAAAAAGTTAAATATCCTCCTGTGTTAGGAAATTATAAAGTTTATATAATTGATGAAGTGCATATGTTTTCAACAAGTGCATTTAATTCATTTTTGAAAACACTTGAAGAACCACCAAGTCATTCAATTTTTGTTCTTTGTACAACAGAACCACATAAATTGCCACAGACAATATTAAGCAGAGTTTTAAGATTTGATTTCAGACCTATACCAAGTGAAGAGTTGCATAAATTTATCGAAAATACTTTTAAAAAAGAAGGTGTTTTGGCTACGGATGAAGTAATTAAAACACTTGTGGATAAGAGTGGAGGAAGTGTCAGAGATCTTTTAAGTATTGCAGAAGTTATTACTGCATATTCGAACAAACCTACAATGGATGATGTGGAACGTATTTTAGGCACTGTGAGTGGTAACAAGTTAAAAGAACTTGTCAATGCCATAGTGATTAAAGATGTAGAAAAAATTGAAAATATAAACAAAGAAATATTTTCTCAAGGTGTAAATGTTTTTGGTATTATTAAAGACCTTCTTAGAATTATTAAAGGAATGTTTATTGAAAAGAAAGATGAAAGGTTATTAAAAATATTTCAACGCTTTGCAGAATTAGAACTTAGTATAAAAACAAGTATGGATCAAAAATCAATGTTTGAGGCGTGTTGTTACCTCTGTATGGCCTAGAATTTGCATAATTTGATAAAGATCAGGCCCGGTTTCTTTGCCTGTGATTGAACGACGTACAAGTTTCATAAGACTCTTATTATTAAATGATTTGAGATGAGCAAACCATTCTTCTCTGGTTGAGATATGCTTGTAAGTTGTTAAATAATTGGTGAGAAGTGTTTTCTCTTCTGAGCTGAAATTTTCTTCTGAGGGTTTTTCAAAAACATAGGTGTATTCAGAGAAAATATCACTGAATTTAGATATATCTTTACGTGGTTTTTCGGTTTCGCGATCTATATTTAAAAGGGCAACAACTTTGTCTATTTCGGTATACGAAGGAGATTTAAGCAGCTCTTTTTTATCTTCTTTATTTAATGGAATATGTCTTGTGATGCCATTAAAAGATGTTAAGTATTCGGTAACCTCTTGTTTTATTTGATGTTTTGTTTTTTTAGAAATGATTTCTTTTGATATATGATTGAGTTTTGCAAGATCAAAGAGTGGTGAGTTTTTGCCAATCTTTTCGAAACGAAAGTTGAAGTCAATATAGGGAATGGTTGGATTTGTGAGCCGCCACATTTCGAAATCGGTGTTATATATTGAAAGCAGGTATTCGATTATTGCCTCGACGGGATACCCTTGGTCGATGAAGTGGCTTGCGAGGGCTTCTTTATCCTTGCGTTTTGATAATTTGCGTTTGCTATCGCCATCCATGATACTTATGGTTGGAAGATGTGCGTACCAAAAATCTTTCCTTCGAGAGTCTTTTGCCGAAAAAGGGCAAGCAGTGTTTTCTTGCAAAAGATTTTTCTTAGAGGGGCCTGAGGTGTTAAAAGTTTCTTTCATTTCTGGGAAAGCAGTTAAAGAAAGAGAAGATGAGCCTTTGAAAATTTCAGGGCAGCTGAAAGCACGAGCAATTTGTATGTGTTCGGCGGTGGATGGAAGCCATTCTTCGCTTCGGGTGACGTGGCTTGTACGCATGAGTGTGTCGTCGACTATGTGGGCGAAATTGTATGGTGGAATGCCGTCAGATTTGAGAATAACAACGTGGTTTTCTTGGGCAGGCAGGGACATATCGCCTTTGATGAGGTCTTTCCAAGTAATGCGTGGCGTGTTCCCGTCTTTATCTGGCGTGATTTGTGGATCGAAACGCAGGACATAGGAAATTTTATTTTGGATGTTTTCTTTGATTTGGTTGAGGGAAAGGTTACGACACTTGAGCCACTCTGCCCTGTAACCGGGGTCGATTTTTTTGGCGGTTTGGTCTTGCCTGATTTGGTCGAGATATTCGGGTGTGCAAAAGCAAGGGTAAGCTCGTCCAAGTTCGACGAGTCTTTTTGCGAAAGTGTGATAGATTTCAAGGCGTTTTGATTGTACGTATGCTCCGTATTTTCCAAAGTCTTGTTTACCATCAAAACCTTCGTCGAATTTGATTCCGAAATTTGCAAAGTCTTTTATGAGGGTTTCGACTGCACCTTCTATTTCACGCTTTTGATCTGTGTCTTCGATACGTAAGTAAAATACTCCGCCTAGTTTATCGGCAAGCATTCGTCCTGCCAGAGTTGTGCCGAGACTTCCTATATGTAAAAAGCCAGTTGGGCTTGGGGCGAACCTTAGCGCGGGGGTTTTTCTTGGGGGGTACTTTTTGTAATAGTCTTCGGGGGTTTTTGTGATGTTTGGAAATAATAGGTTTGCGAGTTCATTATAGTTCATGAACAAGTATAGCATAAAACCAAGAGATATTAAGACAATCGAGCACTATAACGGAATTTTTTCTTGTCGAAGTTTTGTAACTTGGGATAATGCCTCGTTAATTGCGGCTATAACCAAATCTTCAATCATTTCCGGATCATCGGGGTCGATTGCTTCTGGTTTTATTTGAAGATTGAGAAGTTCATATGCCCCGCTCATTTCGACTTTGACCATGCCACCGCCACTTGATGATTCAATAAGTGTTTCTGCCAACTCTTCTTTGGCACGTTCCATTTGTTTTTGCATTTCTTGTGCTTGTTTCATCATTGCTTGCATGTTTCCACCGCCACCTTGGTATTTCATGTTTGCCTCCTTGAACTTTGTGTGTACAGTATAGCATAGATTTGATGTGCAATTAGATGTCAGTTTTTTCTAAAAACACCTTTCTTTAATAGTCTAGGAACTATACAAGCGTGGACATTAAGGAAAAGAATAAAGGTTCGCTTGAGCGAACTTGTCTTCTGCTTCAATCATTTGCACTAGGATCTCGGCTGAAACGTACCGTATGCGTGCTTTTGTTCAGCAATGAGTTTTGTTAATGTGTTATAATACAAGATGTACAATTATCTTAAAGGAACGATTACCGAACTTGATGGAGGGATGATTACCATTGAAGTTGGAGGTGTTGGATGGCATGTGTTTGCAAGCGAGCCACTTTTTATATCATTGAGACTTGGCGAAAGTGCATGCGTATTTATATATTTAGATATTAAGGAAACAAGCCAAGTTCTTTATGGCTTTTCAAATCAAACAGAGCGAGAGTTGTTCAAAACTCTTTTGACTGTGACTGGGGTTGGTGCAAAGAGTGCGATTGCTTTGTTGTCTTTGGGGGTAAATTCGCTTGTGGGTGCGATTGCCGGTGGAAATTCGGTGTTACTTGCAAAAGTTAAAGGGGTGTCGGCGAAACTTGGTGAGAAAGTGGTATTGGAACTTCGATCCAAGATTTTAAAGAAATTCAGTGTTGGAAGTATTGAAAACCAGATGGCAGGGATTTGTCAAAATAATACGGGATCCGAGTTGTCAAGTGAAATTCAAGATGCAATATTTGGATTGATGAGCCTTGGTATGACAAAGATAAAGATTACCGAGATAATTGAAAAGATGGATGTTAATGGGAAGAGTGCGGAGGAACTAATTATCGAAGTTCTTTCTAAAAGATAATTGTTGTGTTATATTATACGAGTGAACTGGATAGAAGAAGAGCAAAGAAAAAAGAAACGATCTGTGGCGGAGATTTCTTTGTATATTGGTCTTTTTTTAGCGGTGATTAAAACACTTTTTGGATTGATATTTTTTAATTTAACGATGCTTGTAGATGCAGCAAGTTCGGGTTTTGATTTGGCGTCATCGGGGGTTGTGGTAGGGTCAACTTATGTAAAGGATAAGAAAAAACAACGAGTAACTGAGATAATATCAATTTCACTTATAGGAATATTAATGATTACGACGGCAATTATATTCATTTTTGTTGGGCGATGGGAGCTTCAACGAGCCAGATATATTGGGTGGGTGCCGCCTATGCTTTTGGTGGTTGCGGTGATTTCAATTATTATAAAAGAAATCCAATACCAATATGTACGATATCATGCACGTAAAATCCAATCCAGAATTATGCATGCAGATGCAATAAGTAATCGTTTGGATGCATTTGCATCAATTTTTGTTTTGATTGGATATATAATGACAATGACGACAACACGTACTCGCTATGAGGCAATTATGATTTTTGTTGTATCAGGGATTATTTTGATTGGAGGACTGGGAATGCTTATTAAGGCGGGTTCAAGTCTTAGATATAAAAATATGCTTGATAAAAAAGAAAAAGTGCAAATTTTTGAGGATGAGTTTTAAGTGTTTTGATTGGGGCTGTGTTATAATAATTTATGGAAGATAGATTTTATACACAAGAAAGAGGCTTGTTAGATATTGAAAATGAAAACAAGTTGCGTCCACAGACTTTGAGTGATTATATTGGGCAAGAAAGAATAAAGGGTGCGATTGAAGTATTCATGCGTGCGGCCTTATCAAGAGGCGAACCTGTTGATCATATTTTATTATATGGGCCACCAGGTCTTGGCAAGACATCACTTGCAAACATCATTGCCAATGAAATGGGTGTAAACATTCGAACAACAAGTGGCCCTGCGATAGAGGCGGCGGCAGATTTGGCGGCAATATTAACCAATTTGAACAAAGGGGATGTTCTCTTTATAGATGAGATTCACAGACTTGCCCGTCCTTGTGAAGAAATTTTATATTCGGCGATGGAGGATTTTTCTCTTGATATGGTTCTGGGTAAAGGGCCAAGTGCAAGAACTATGCGATTAAAAATTGAACCATTTACATTAATAGGGGCGACGACACGTGCAGGGCGTATTTCTGCCCCATTGCGTGACAGATTCGGTATTATAAATCGACTTGAGATGTACGAAGTCCCTGAACTTGAAAAGATTATATCAAGAAGTGCAAATATTTTGGATGTTGATATCGAAAAAGATGCATTGCATGAAATGGCACGCAGAAGTCGTGGAACACCAAGAATTGCGAACAGAATACTTAAACGTGTGCGTGACTTTGCCCAGGTAAAAGCCTTGGATATAAAAGTGCAAAATATGAATGCCGGAAATAGTCGACATATTGTGGACTCTGCGAAAATAATAATTTCAATTCAAGATTGTAAAAAGACTTTTGAAGTGCTGCAAATTGATGATCTGGGATTAGACTGGGTTGATAAATCAATATTGCTTGCAATTATTGAAAAATTTGGTGGTGGTCCGGTTGGACTCGAGACATTGGCGGCAACAACTGGCGAAGATGCAGTAACAATTGAAGATATCGTAGAACCGTACCTTTTGCAACTTGGATATATCGCAAAAACCCCACGTGGTCGTATTGCAACAGAATTGGCATATGATGCGATGGGAAAAGTAAAACCAGAAAACTAAGATAGATAAGAGAAATAGGTTATTCCGTGACGATTTCAACCCCATCTTCAAGGATAATTAATGTATTTTCATAATGTGCGGCCAATTTCCCATCGGCTGTAACAACCGTCCACTTGTCGGATCCGGTTTTTACCGTTTTTGTTCCTTGATTAATCATTGGCTCAATGGCAATAACACTATGTAATGGAAGGCGGATGCGAATAACATCTTTAAGAATTTTCTTTGCTTTTCTATCAGGGCGAAAATTAGGGATAAGCGGTTCTTCATGAACATTATAACCAACCCCATGTCCGAAAAAGTTATCTATTATTGAAAAGTTACTGTTTGACTTTACAAAATCCTCTATACGCTCTCCTATGTCGCCGACTTTGCTTAATGCCTTAAGTCCATTAATTGCCTGATAAAATGATTGTTTTGTGATTTCTATAAGTTTCTTGGCATCATCAGAAATTTTGCCGACCGGAAAAGTGCGTGCGGCATCTGTGCAGAGTCCGTTGTATCGAACCCCGACATCTACACTTATTATGTCTCCATCCTTTAATACTTTATCAACCCGAGGCATTCCGTGGATGCTCTCCTCGTTTATGCTTGTACAGATTGCACATGGGAAACCATTATAGTCTTTGAAACTTGGGATTCCACCTTGTTCGATAATATGCTTTTCTGCAATATTATTAAGTTCCATTGTTGTGATGCCTGGATTAATGTTGCTTTCAAGAAGGTTAAGAGTATTTGCCAAAATCTTTCCACTTTGGCGGAGTAAATCAAGTTTTTCTTTATCGTAGGTTTTTATTGATTTCATAAAACTCCTAGTTTAAGCAAAGCGTCTTTAATTCTATTATATACAATGTCTGGTGTATCATGTTCTGTTGCTTTGATAGATACAAGGATGTCTTGATCTTTGTAAAAATCTAAAATATCTTTAAAATTTGCATGGTGTTGTTCAAGCCGACGGCGGATTGAGGCTTCGTTGTCATCGGAACGTTGTTCCTGTTCAAATCGCTTGAGTAATCGTTTAAGTGCAATCTCGTCATCTATGTCAAGAGAAACTACAACAGTATCACTTTCGCCTACTTTATATTGTAAATCTAGGTCAAGCAAAAAATTATCGAGTTCTTGGGCCTGAAGCAAAGTTCGTGGATAACCATCAAGAACAAAACCATTTTTTGTATCAGGCAGGGTAAGACGTTCAAGTGTCATTTTAATGATAATATCTTCGGGCACAAGAAAACCTTGTGACATAAGTTCTTTTATTTCAAGTCCAAGTGGTGTTTCATCCGATACATTTTTTCTTAACATATCCCCGGTTGAAATGTGAGGAATTCCAAATTCTTTAACAAGCATTTTTGCTTGGGTTCCCTTTCCACTCCCCTGGGCCCCAAGAAGTATTATTCTCACAGATTTATCTCCTTTTGTTGCACAAGCAACTTTGAACTTTCGATATCATTCCCGTTATGGGCATAGAAGTCAGTTGACTTGCCCATGAGGAATTTTTTTGAACTTTTCACGTTCACTGGCGTTCCCGCCTGGGCTCGAACCAGGGACCCTCAGCTTAGAAGGCTGATGCTCTATCCAACTGAGCTACGAGAACAGAAACCATTACCAATAATTATACGACAATTGATTAGAAATGTCAAAGGATTATCCATTAAAAAGTGTTTGACAACGGGAGTGGGATTGGTATAAAATCAGAGTCGGTATTTTTACAAGGGGGATTTATATATGTATTCGACAAATAGGACTAGGCTAGAAAACAGATCTAGGTTTAACGTAACCAATTACAAAAAGCAACAAGCAGAACAACAAGAAAGGTGGAGGCCAGGACTTAAGCAGCAAAGTACTCTTGAGTGGGAAGATGATTTAACGCCGAGACAGCAAGCACCGCAAGACCAACAAAGGTATATTTCATCAAGGTTTCCGACATCAAGAAAGATGAGTACAGCGGCAGTAGAGCGATTATTTACCGCAACCCAAGTAAATAATTATCTTGAAAGATCAATAGAAGAAACAAGTGAAGAAATAGATATCATGGATAATGCATTTGTGCAGGTTGTTCATGCAACAACTAAAAGAGGGTTTTTTGATGGAGCACGGGAAGTTATTAATCGTATAGAAAATGCCTTTATTAATACAACAAGTAATTTTAACGATATATATTCAAGGCTTATCGAAGCGCAGGTTAAAGGTATAGGAATAATGAGAGTTGTTGCAGATGGCTGGGAGGTCATGCAGCAAAAATATAATTATCTGAAAGCGGGCATAAAGGGTCTTTTGCATGAACGTGATATGGCAGATGCAAATGGATTAGAAAATGAAGGTGATCAAGGTTTTGCGACGGCATATTGAACTTTAAACATATTGAATCAAATAAATGAAAAGACGCATCTAGGCGTCTTTTCATTATAAAGTATTTGGAATCGCAAAGACAATAATCATCATCACAAAGAAGATAAAAAACGCATTGAATGCAATACCATCGAATCTGTCCATAAGTCCACCGTGACCAGGCAATATCGCCCCAAAGTCTTTGATGCCACTTTTGCGTTTGACGTAACTTGCATACCAATCACCCATTTGAGTAATAAAACCACCAAGAAGTCCGATACCAACAATGAAAAGATTTACCGCAACTGCACTTCCAATTCTTTGAGTGAAAAAGCCTGCGACCCCACTGTTTGCACTCATTGCAAGAATGACAACAAGTGCACCAATAACACCACCGAAGAGCCCACCGATAAAACCAGTAACAGTTTTATTAGGACTTATCTTAGGGCAGATTTTTGGTCCACCGAGAAGTTTCCCAGTAATAAAACAGAATGTGTCGGTCATTGCACTTATGATAAAGACCATTAATAATGCAAACAAGCCAATCATTGGTGCATTACGTGTAATCATGCCAAGTCCATAGTCCATGTATTCGAAACTTGCCCATCTGCCCATGTGATTAAGCGGAATAAGAGTATATAAAAGAAGTGCCGGATAAATAAGAAGTCCGAGATATTGCATTACAACCGTACGTGTTGCTTTGCCAAGTGGTTTTTTTTCAAGATTGCACTTTTTAATAAATTCTTTGTCTGTGTAAGCCATGAGGAATACATAAACGGCAAGAATGAAAATCAACACAGCCTGAAGCACTATGTGAAGCCAAATTGAAAATGGAGTTGCAACAAGAATACCTACAAGAAAAATCAAATAGGATATAATCACATACGGATAAACATAGTAATCATGAATCCCTTTTGATTTTAATTTTTTTGCTTTCATCACTTCGTACAGACAAAAGAATACACCTAAAATAACAACGGCATCGAAAACAAACCACATGTGTTGGTGTATTTGCCTAAGCGCAAGTACAACCGCCAAAACAGACAAAAGCCCTGCCCCAATAATAATTCTCTTCGTCAATTGACTTTCCCAGTTAATTCTTAACATAATACCCAAATAGTACCATAATTATAGACAATTTGCAAGGTTTAATTATGTCTTGTCTTCGTCCCATGGTTTTGGGTTTTCTGGTGTAAAACGGCAAATAAGATCTTTGTATTCAAGATTTTTTATAACAGTGTTCTCGCACTTTGATTTGCAATTTTTATTGGTTGCACCCGAAGAAAGGGTGTCAAAGTCCTTGGAAGATTCGTTCTTGTAGTTACTCCAGAAAGTTTTTTTATCAGTTTTTATGTTCGCGTTTGGCATGTGACACCTCCTGTAATGTCCAGTTTAGTACAAGTCTCAAGTTCTAGCAAATACTTTTTATTTCCAGAATATAATTATGAGCAAATTAAACTGAGATTATCCTGTATATTTATTATACTGTAAAAGCATAGCATGTGTCAATGCCCGAAATTAGGATATCGTGCCAATATCAATATATTCTGGAGTTTTCACATATATGAAGGATTTAAGGTTATTTGGATCTGGTTGATCTTTAATAGTAGCAAGCAATTTTTTATGAAGCAGATTCATGATACAGAACGATTCATTTTCTGCATCTTCATATCTGTGTATATCATGAACATTTAAATCAATGTCGTTTCGTACTTTTTTCCCAGAAAATCTTGTCGAATGTTTATACTTTTGCGGATTATTGAAAAAAGTATCAATTGCGTTTTGTGCTTTTGTCGCATCAAGTCCTCTTCCAACCATATCATCCCCCGTTCGTGTGAGTATTTCCCATGTATCGGTTCCAATTTTACAACATAGACATTTTAATTTTTTATAAGCTTCTGTGTTATCAATCTGTTCAATGCGTGTGGAAGAAGTATTAATTGCGACAAGTAATTCTTGAATTCGATCATGTCCAGATATTCTTTTGTTTTTAACTGGGAATTGGGCATCAATAGGGCTTAATGTAGAATCTCCATACATAAAAAGCCTTGTTCCGGCAAAAGAAATCAATGTGCCACTTGAAAGTGCATCATTAAATACAAAAACATATAGGTTTTCAAATGTTCTGGCCAAAAGTTTTGCAATTTCAATAGATGCACTTGTTTTTCCTCCAAGAGAATTAATCATAAGAATACCCTCGTTCTGTGTGCTGTTGAAACTTGTATTCATCAAAGTCAAAAGACTTTGATGATCGTCTATATCTATATCCTTGTTAATATCAATGGTTGTGATTCCATCTTCTTCTATAAGAAGTCCTGTATAAAACACAACAACAGGCAATTGGGTTTTGGTGGCAAGTATCTGTGCAAGTTCATCAAGGGTGTTATTTTTATACTTTGATTCAATGTCCATAGCGGTAAATTATCAGAAAAAATATATTATGTCAACAAGTAATAAAATATCACTTGACAACAGCGATGTTTGCTATATATAATTGGGGTACTATGTTTTAATAAAGGAGGCCAAAATGGCAAAAGAAAATTTTAACAGGAATAAACCCCATGTTAACATTGGAACAATCGGTCACGTTGACCATGGTAAAACTACACTTACAGCTGCAATCTGTACTACTCTCGCACTTGTTGGTGGTGCAAAAGCTATGGCATATGACCAAATCGACAAAGCA
This sequence comes from Bacillota bacterium, assembly GCA_009780375.1. Lineage (GTDB taxonomy): Bacteria > Bacillota > Clostridia > Christensenellales > UBA1242 > WRAD01. The sequence goes on along the minus strand of WRAD01000001.1, from coordinate 33,422 downwards.
CCAGAAGAAAAAGCAAGAGGTATTACAATCAACACCTCGCACGTTGAGTATGAAACAGCAAACCGTCACTACGCACACGTTGACTGTCCAGGTCACGCGGACTATGTTAAAAACATGATTACAGGTGCCGCACAAATGGACGGGGCGATTCTTGTTGTTGCGGCAACAGACGGACCTATGCCACAAACACGTGAGCACATTCTTCTTGCACGTCAAGTTGGTGTTCCATACATCGTTGTTTTCATGAACAAATGTGACCAAGCAAATGACCCAGAACTTCAAGAACTTGTTGAGATGGAAATCCGTGAACTTCTTTCAAAATATGGCTTCCCTGGTGATGATACACCTATTATCCGTGGAAGTGCGTTCAAAGCACTCGAAGCGGCAACGGCAGGCAAAAAAGACGACCCTGCGGTTAAACCTGTACTTGACCTTATGGATGCACTTGACAAGTGGATTCCAGAACCAAAACGTGATGCAGACAAGCCATTTCTTATGCCAATTGAAGATGTTTTCACAATCACAGGTCGTGGAACAGTTGCAACAGGTCGTGTTGAGCGTGGTGCATTGAAACTTGGTGATGTTGTTGAAATCATCGGTATGGGTGCAAAAAAGCAAACAACAGTTACTGGAATTGAAATGTTCCGTAAAAACCTTGACTCTGCTATTGCAGGTGACAACGCGGGTGTTCTTCTTCGTGGTATTAACCGTACAGACATCGAACGCGGTCAAGTTCTTGCTGCACCAAAATCTATTACCCCCCACACACAATTCGAAGCCGAAGTTTACGTTCTTAAAAAAGAAGAAGGCGGACGTCACACTCCATTCTTCAAAGGTTACCGTCCACAATTCTACTTCAGAACAACAGACGTTACCGGAACAATCGAACTTCCTGCGGGCGTGGAAATGGTTATGCCTGGTGATAATACACAGATGACAATTACGCTCATCACAGACATCGCTATTGAACAAGGTCTTCGTTTTGCTATTCGTGAAGGTGGAAGAACAGTTGGTTCAGGTGTTGTTGCAAAAATTATTAAATAACCAGAACAAACAATACATACTAAAAAACCGCTATTCTACATAGCGGTTTTTTGCTGAAGATTTTTAGCGATGTTCATACAATCATCCCTTTCCATAAGATAATATACAAGTATATCAAAAAACTTGACAAAATGCAAGGGGTGGGAGTATATTTGAGTAGATTTAGTTTAGGGAGGGTCATTATGACGGCAGGAGAATTTAAACCAGGAAGTATTTTTAAAATGGACGACGTATTTTGGACGGTAGTGTCAAGCACACGCGTGCAACAGCCTCGAATGGTTGCGTTTGTTCGTGCGATGTTAAAAAATCTTGAAACAGGGCAATCTGTAGAAAAACGCTTTAATACAGGAGATCATTTCCCTGATGTTGCGTTAACACGTGTATCTATGCAGTTTCTTTATAACGAAGGCAGTGTTTATCATTTCATGAACCCAGAAACATTCGATCAGATTCCTGTTGACGAAGTTAAAGTTTCAGATGCGATGAAATACAATACAGAAGGTGTACTTTTTACGTTTGTATATGCGGATGAAAAATTATTGTCGGTTACACCACCAACTTTTGTTGTTATGGAAGTTGTCGAGGCTCCGCCAGCGACTGCTGGGGACACTGCACGTTCTGCCCTTAAGAATGCTAAGCTTGAAACTGGTATAGAGGTTAAGGTGCCTATGTTTGTTAATACAGGGGACAAGATTAAGGTTGATACACGAACGGGCGAATATGCAGAAAGGGCGTAAGAAAATAACTGCTTGGTTAAAGTAAGGAACTTAATAAAACGCTTACGAGACCGAAATAGACGGTTAGACCTACCATGTCTTTGATGGAAGTGATGAGAGGGCTTGAGCCGGCGGCCGAGTCCATTTTAAGTTTGATAAGTATGAACGGCACCATAAAGCCGAGGAATGAGGCGAGTGTCATAGCGATAATGAGCGAAAGCCCTACGGCAACGCCAAGGAGAGGTATGCCCTGCCATGCACCTGCAATTATACCTACCGTTGTTCCGACAAGGATACTTAGAGAGAGTCCGACACAAATTTCTTTAATAAGATGTTTCCAAAAACGCCTCGATTCAATATGCCCAAGAGCGATTCCTCGCACAAAAACCGTTGTTGACTGTGTTCCGACATTTCCACCCATATCCATAATTATTGGAATAAACATAGCAACGGCGGGAATTGCATATAACGTTTCTTCAAAGCCTCCTATGATAAATCCGGATAATATACCTGCCGCCATGGTTATCAAAAGAAAGGGTAAGCGAATTCGCCAAATCCTCCATAAACTTCCGTTAACGAGGACTTCGGAACGATTTGTCTCCATATTTGCACCGGCAAGCCCAGATTGGTTAAGCATTTCATCCGTTGCCTGTTGCTCAAGGATATCAATTGCATCGTCAACGGTAACAATGCCTACGATATGATTTTCTCTGTCAACAACAGGAATTGCAAGCAGATCAAAATCTTTTAATTTTTCGGCAACATGTTCTTGAGGATCATAGGTTGAAGCGGCAATTGCGGCATCATACATGATGTTCCCTATGCTTGCGTCTTCGTCTGCGGTAAGAAGCTTTTTAAGTGACAATACGCCTTCAAGGCGACGTTTTTCATCGGTAACGTATAAAGTGTAGATTGTTTCTTTGTATTTTGCCTGTTTGCGAACTTTTTCGAGTGCTTCTTTTGCGGACATATTTTTATCAAGTGAGATAAATTCTGTGGTCATAATACGCCCTGCGGTTCCTTGTTCATAGCCAAGCAAAAGGTTTGTGATCGCTCTGTCCTCGGGTGACAAAAGACTTATAAGACGTTTTGCAACGGTCCGTGGCAGTTCGTCAAGCAGTGTAACCCTGTCATCAGGGTCAAGTTCTTCAATCACTTCTATTGCGTTCTTTTCTGTAAAGGATTCAAGTAACTCTGCCTGAAGCGTGGTGTCAAGTTGTTCAAAGATTGCAAGCGCCTTGTCTTTTGGCAAGAGTCTGTATATAAGGGCTTTTTCTTTTCTGGAAAACTCGGAGATTGCGTACAAAATCCTTGCATCATCCATTTCGACAAGCAGGACCTTAAGTTCTTTTATGTTTTTATTTTCTACGAGTTCAATAATTTGTTCTTGCAGTTCTTGTGAATCGGCCAAAATTTTTGATTCTAATGTCATCATTTACCTCCCCCAATTCTTCTTATATCAAATAACTATAATTCATTATACACAATTTCTATGGTTTTGTCAATAAGGCAGTTAACCTTATATATTAACTGTTGAGATTTGGTAATTTACAGGTGGGTGTAATGTGTGGTAGTTTTAGGGTATGGAAAAAGTAGCACTTATAGAAATTGGCACAAGTAATATTCGCCTTGGTCTTTATCTTGTTCAAGAGGGAGAGTTTGCTCATAGATACAAACAAATGCTTGAAAATACAGAGCTTGTGGCAAGTATTGTGCCAGATGGTCTTATAAAATCTGCAAAAATGAAGGAATGTGTTGCACTTTTGCAAATGTTTAAAAAGGTTTGTGAGGCAGAGGGCGTTACAAGATACATAGCTCGGGCATCAAACGGGATTACTATTGCAAAAAATTACCAGACTTTTGTTGAGGAAATGGGGGTTGCTTTTGGACACGAGGTCAAGGTTCTAAGTAAAGATGACGAAGTTTCCGCACTTTATACCGCAGTAACAAACACAATAGATGCCCCTAAAGGCGCCATTGTGAATATAAGCAGTCAAAGTACTTGTATTATCCACTATAATCGTCGCATTGTTCTTGACAACACGGTTATCCCATTTGGGAGTTCAAATTTATTTGATGCAATTTCAGTTGAGGGTGACCAACTTGTAAATGCAGTAGAATTTTTCAAAAAGCAATTGAATGAATACGCATCATTTTTGCTTGATATTGACCCAGAGACAATTTTAGTTGGTGTTGGAGAGACTTTTACAAGTTATGGTAAACTTGCACGACGTATTACGAAATATCCTGTTGATATTGATCATAATTATGCATCTTCGCCAGAAATTTTTGAAAAGGTTCTAAACTTCTTAAAAGATCTTGATCCGGCAAAACGCCAGAAATTGCGAGGAATTTCAGAAAATTCTGCAACATCTATTCTAAGTGGATTTTGTATTGTGTCGGCTATGTTTGAATTTACCGACCTTAAAACACTTGTTGTTGGTTCAAGTTTTAGAAACGTTGGACTTATGTTACAACATGCTTTGCCTCAAACGGTTGATCGTGCACTGCCAGACCTTTTAGGTTACAGTTTGGATGTCATTATAAGTTGTTCTGGACTTAACAAGCGTTCGTGTGAAAGACTCTATGACCTTGCAATTATGTTGTTTAAACAACTTAAGATTTTGCACAGACTTCCCCGTTCTTATGCACGTGTTCTCAGAATTGCGGCAAATTTGTACCATCTTGATGGCAGAGTCAATCTTGGTGGACAAAGCAATTATGGGCTTGTATTAAACAGCAATCTTTTAGGGGTTGCACACAAGGATATAATTCTTGCGTCATTCATTGCAAGTTGTAAGAGATGGGAAGATTTCAATCTGTCTGAATGGGTAAAATATAAAGATTTTATGACAGAAGATGATATGGATGCGGTACGTAAAACAAGTGTTATTATGGCAATTGCAAATTCGCTTAATGTTCGTAATCAAGACATTGTTAAAGATATTACCTGTGATATCTTAGGGGACAGTGTTATTTTGAAACTTGTAACCGAAACCGATCCAAAAGTAATTAATACCGATCCAAATGCAACGCAAATAGAAATCTTTTATGCGAAAAAGCATGCAGGAGAATTTAATAAATCATTTAAAAAAGTTTTAGAGGTGTTGTAATCATTCTTTGCCTGTTAAGATATAATCAGTGGTTACATTGAAGAACTCTGAGAGTTTTATAATCATTTCAGGAGTGAAGGATAATTTGCCTGTTTCGTATTTGCTATAATTTGATTGGTCGTTGATATCCAGAACTTGAGCCATTTCGACTTGTGATATACCACGTTCTGTCCTCAATTCTTTTGTTCTTTGCCCAATAGCAATTTTCATGTTGACATTATGCCATTTTTACCTATAATATATAATTAATAGGTAATATCATACCTATTGCATAACAGGAGGAACATGGAAAAAGAAATGGAAATCGTAGTTGATATGAGAGTAAACAGACTTGAATTGATAGCAAGAATGAAAGCACAAATTGAATATCTTGAAATTGCAGTCAGCAAAATCAAAGAAGCGGTCAATGACTTGGAAGATCTTGATGAATGATGAATCGAACAACGAATTTACTATGCTATACTTTTGTATGGAAGAAATTAAGATTGGAATATATAGGCACTTTAAAGGTGGGATATATCGAGTTGTGGGTATGGCCATACACAGTGAAACACAAGAAGAAATGGTTTTGTATCAAGCGTCCAGTAACGGATTAATGTATGTTAGACCTATAAGAATGTGGAATGAAATTGTTGAGCGTGGTGGAGAAACTTTTAGGCGTTTCGAATTCATAGGTGATGAAATTACTTGAATTTTCTTGTATGAATACCTGCATTTAATGCGGCAATTGCTCCGTCCGAGCATGCGGTTACAATTTGTCTAAGTTGTTTTTCGCAAATATCGCCTGCGGCATAAACCCCACTTATATTTGTTTCCATTTTGTCATTTACCTTTATATATCCAAGTTTATTAAGTTCAACTATGTCTTTGAAAAGGCGGCTTGATGGTTCTCGTCCGATTGCAACAAATATACCATCACAATTAATTGTTATATGTCTAGAAACATCAACGGCAAGTGGATCTTGCTGGGGCTGTTCAAGAGGTGCGATTGTAATTGAAGCAAGTTTAGAATTTCCGTCAACGCATACAACGCCGTGTTTGAAATAAATTCTAATATTGTCAAGTGCGGTTAATTTATCAACAAGTATCGCTTGAGCGGTGAATTTTTCGTATTTTGCGATAACCGTTACATGTTTTGCAATATTTGCAAGATAAAGTGCTTCTTCAACCGCACTGTTCCCTGTTCCGACAACAATAACATGTTTATCTTTATAAAATGACCCATCACAATGGGCACAGTAGTGAATCCCTTTTGCCTCGTAGAGTTCGTTGTTTTTGACATTCAATTTTCTTGCCCCTGCACCTGTGGCAATGATTATTGCTTTGGCGGTGTATTCGGTTTCTGTTGTTATGACTTTGTGTAATGAAGGAGAACCATCTTCGTTCGTTTTAAAGTCAACAGAATTAATGCGTTCGTAAACAATTTTTGCACCAGAAGTAATCGCAGATTTCTGCATTTCCATTGCAAGTTCCGCCCCTGTTGTAAACGTGTATCCAGGCATATTTTCGATATCTTGTGTAACAATTAATTGACCACCACACATTTGTTCTTCAATGATTATTGTTTTCTTCCCACCACGTGCACTGTATACACCTGCGGTTAATCCGGCAGGGCCTCCGCCGATTATTAAAATGTCTGTCGTTTCTTTATTCATAATTTCTCCCGTTGCCAAGTATAGCATACATTTTTGTATCAAGTTTAGTCTATTTTGTGATGCCAATCGACAATTTGTCGTTGAATGTCGCAAGTTGTCGGCGTTGTGTATTTGTATTTAATAATTTATTCTGATAATTTGTTAATTACCAAGTTTCGACAATGTCTATACTGTTTCGCCAAATGAAGACAAGAAAACGCCTGAACTTGCGTGATATAACAAAAATAAAGGGGAAAAAATGACAAAAACAACAATTTTAATCGCAGAAAGCAATTTGGAAGAAAGTATAAAGTTACAAGAAATTTGTAAATCGTGGGGAGACAGTTTTCAAGTTATAAATACCGAATGTGGTACAGAGGCTTTGGAAATTTGCAAAACAACAAAGCCAAATTTAATTATAAGTGGTTTTGCACTTAAAGGAACAGATGGTGTATCACTTTGTGAGGATGTTAAGGGGGTTAATGAAAATGTAATGGTTATAATAGTTGCAAGTGCGTTTTCCGATGCAACTGTCAAGCGTATGACAGAATGCGGTGTAGATTATTATATGTTACGTCCATTTACCGAAAAAGCACTTAGAAATCAAGTTCAATTTCTTCTTGGACTTAAATCAGAAGAAGCAACTGTTGAACCAGAAACACAAGCAGCCAAAGTGGTGGGAAGTTTCCCTGCGATTGCAAATAAGCAACTTGAAGAACGTATAAGTAACATTTTTATTACAATGGGAATCCCGGCACATATAAAGGGATATCACTTTTTGAGAGAAGCGATTAAAACAATAGTAGGTAATCCTGCAATGATAGGCGGTATTACAAAAGAACTATATCCGGCAATTGCACGAACGTTTGACACAACATCAAGTAAAGTAGAACGTGCAATCAGACATGCAATCGAAGTTGGTTGGAACAGAGGTAGGATTAACCAAATCAATGAGATATTCAAAGTTCGTGCATTTGACCAAAAAGATCGTCCAACAAACGGTGAGTTCATAGCACTTGTTGCGGATAAACTGTTGCTTGAAGGCGTTGGTTAAGTTTAATAATAAATTAACTTCTTTATAATCAATCACATAAACTGCAACAGAGGCTTGCAGTTTTTTGTAATCACAAGCCCTAAAAAATATAGGAGGAAAAACAAATGATTGGATGTTTTGGAAATTGTATTGCTGATTTTTTCTGTCGTCCACGTTGTTGCTGTAGATGCAGAAACAACTGCAGAAACAACAATGAATGTCGCCCTGAGCCAAGACCACGTAAAATCTGTTGCTGGGAACTTCGCTGTCGTGAAGTAAAAGACGAGTGCAGAAGAGAAAGCGGTTGTCGTGGAGGCAGAGAGCACGGGCATGGAAACTCAAGTTGCTGTTTCAGTAACACAAGTGAATGCCTTTAAAAGATGACAACTTAACAAAAGAAAAGAAACGGGCAACACATGTCGCCCGTTGATACATAATCAATTTTCCTCGTCATCATCCTCATCAAGTGAATCATCAAAGTCGTCTAAAGGATCACTTGCGTCCTCATCATCCATATCATCCTCTTCTTCCCCTTCCATTTCAAGTGAAATTATTTCAAGGTCATCTTCGTCATCGGTTATTTCATCTTCTGGATCAACATCTTTATCATTCGTACCACCATAGAGTGCGTCAAGTTCTTCTTCGGTAAGTTCACTTGCATCGACACATGTCCCACAGACATTTTCGTCGTCGGTAACATAGTTAACTTTACAAATAGGACAAAAGCCGATATTCGCACCTTCGTCAGCATAATTTGTTGAAAGTGCCTGCATCTCTTGTTTGCAAACAGGACAAAATTTATCCTTTTTTTGGATGAAATTTAATTCACAACGTGGACATTTAATATAAACTTGTTTTGTACTCATATATGTCATTATATTTGCCAATTTCTCTGTGTCAAGTACTATTTTCAGTTATTATGTTATAATGGCTTATGACCAATCTGGACAGCATTAATACATTGATTAACTTTTTTACAAAACTTCCTGGCGTTGGATATAAAACCGCACAACGTTATGCATATTACATTATCGAGACGGATAATGCACATGTTCGTGCCTTTTCTGATGCACTTGTGATGGTGAAAGAAAAAGTTAAATTTTGTGTAAGATGTGGAAACTTTACAGATACAGATACATGTGTGCTTTGCACAAGACGAAGTAAAGATTCGGGAATTATCTGTGTTGTCAAAGATCCACGTGATGTAATAGCAATTGAAAAAAGCGGGGCTTTTAATGGTACTTATCACGTCTTGCACGGGGTGATAAGCCCACTTGATCGTAAAGGTCCTAATGATATTAATTTGAAAACTTTGCTTGTACGCGTTCGCGAGGAACAAACCGAAGAGGTTATCATTGCAACAAATCCTGATGTAGAAGGCGAGGCGACGGCCAATTATATTGCATCTTTGTTAAAACCAAGTGGCATAAAGATAACACGTCTTGCACAAGGGCTATCACTTGGGTCTGCACTTGAATATGCGGATGAGATGACGCTTGGGGCTGCTATAAACAACAGGAACACTATATAAGTGTTGTGTGCTACAATATTCTATGGAGAGAATGAAGTTATACAACACACTGAGCAGACAAAAAGAAAATTTTGAACCTCTTGATGGAAAAACTGCTAAAATTTACAGTTGCGGTCCAACGGTCTACAGTTCGCCATCAATAGGCAATATGCGTGCTTATATTTTTACCGACATACTGAAAAAAACGCTTGAGATGATGGGTTTTGAAATATTAGATGTAATGAATATTACCGATGTTGGACATCTTCAAAGTGATGCCGATGATGGTGAAGATAAAATGGAGTTAAGTGCAAAGAAACACTCGCTAACCGCAGGTGAAATTGCAAAAATATACACAGACGAATTTTTTAACTTTTGTGAAAAGCTTAATATTCGTGAAAGTAAAATAATTGCTCCAGCCACCAAGTTTGTGGATAAAATGATTGACCATATTAAAGGATTAGAGGCAAAAGGACTTACTTATGCAACAAGTGATGGGCTTTATTTTGACAGTTCAAAATTTGAAAACTATTATGCCCTGCGTCTAGGGTTAAAGGATAAAAAACAAAATATCAAGGACGAAGGTGGAAAGAGAATAAATCTTGGTGAAAAAAGAAATGCCAACGACTTTTGTTTATGGAGAAAGACCCCACCTGCTGCACTTCAAAAATGGGATTCACAATGGGGGATTGGAATGCCAGGTTGGCACATCGAGTGCAGTGCGATTTCACGTGCTTGTCTAGGTGATACAATTGATATACACACAGGTGGCGTTGATCATATTCCAATACATCATACCAATGAAATTGCACAAACAGAGAGTCTCACCGGCAAGCAATACAGTCGTTTTTGGCTTCATAACGAGTTTGTGATGATAAATGGTGGCAAAATGAGCAAGAGCCTTGGTAACGTTTATACGGTCAATGACCTTGTTAAACAGGGTCTTTATAAAGATCTTTCTTTGATGGGATTTCGTTATATGGTGCTGCAATCGCACTATCGTACAATAATGAATTTTACATGGGATGCATTGAATTCGGCAACAGTTGCATATATGAATTTGGTAAAGGCACTTTCAAAGCATAAATATCACGATATAGAAAAAAGTAGAGGCCAAAAGATAAAACTAGCCGATTTGAAAGAAAGCTTTTTAAACTTTTTAAAAGATGATCTTAATACACCCAAGGCTTTGGCGTTTGTGTGGGAACTTGTAAAACACGAGCCTCATAAAGACATATACCAGTTGGTTTTGGAATTTGACAGTGTTTTATCACTTGGGCTTGAAGATGCGGTTAACGACTATGGTGAACCTATTGTCCCCGACCATATTTTAAATGAAGTGAAAATGCTTGCCAGGCAAAGACTTGAGGCAAAAGGACAAAAGGATTGGGCTTTGGCAGATTCGTTGCGCACAGTAATAAATGACTTGCTCAAACCGTATATACACGAAATTGTGGATGTGAATACAGAGGAGAAATATGAAATTAGAAGGATTTAACTCGTTCAATTTTTTGAATCAATTTGACGTTGGAGTTCGTTCATAGCAGAGCGAAGTCCAGACAATGCGTCATTAACATCTGTTTCACCATATTTAGAAGAGTATTGCGCGGTGCGTATTTGTGTTGATGTTTGCGATGTTGGGGCAGATGAAACGATTTGTTTTGGCTTGTTATCTCGCATCTGATCAAGTTGTCTTTCAAGTTTGTCGTATTGAGCTTTTAATCCTTCTGTTTCAGAATTCATTTGTGTTGTAGAATTTGTAATTGATTGTGATGCTTGGCCTGTTATTGTTCCATCTGAAAATAAAGTTGCTTCACGCTTGTTAATCAATTGAGAACTTTGCACATTTGTGCTTCGTTCAATTGTTTGATTAGTTTGTACTTCGACGGTATGAGTTGGTGATAATTGCGTTATTTGTGATGTGTTTGATGCAGAGGGTATTTGTGCTTCTTGTGTTTTTGTTTGTGTTTTTCCAGATTCTTCTTCTTTTGTAATTGCCTTTAGTTTTTGTGTTTGAGGCATATTTTTTTGTTCTTCTTGCATTGCAATAATGGATGGTGTTTGTGTGTGAACAATACTTTGTGTACGTCTTGAAGTATTATTGTCGGTAAACATTGGGGCAACAGGTGGGATGTCAAAACTTTGTGTTGTTTGTTGCTTTTCTGCCCTTTCAAATCGTTCTTTGACCGAACCATCATTGATTGGTGTTACTTTTATAAATTCTTCCTGTTGTGTTGGCTCGATTGGCGTGGGTATGCTTTTTTCTTGCATTCTAGGAATTATCGCTGAATCTTTTATGCTAGAATCTCGACTTAACTGCCCTGGGTGCTCGTGTTTTGTTTTTTCTGGGATACGTTCATTTTTCTGGTGTTTGTTGAACTTGTTCTTATAGTGTTTTTCTTTTTGTTGGTTATTTCTTTCTTGCTGGTGATTCTGGTATGGCATGGGATTATTTTGTACTGGGTTAATATTATTGTTCTGTGTTTCTGGTTTGTTGTGGGCTTTGAATTTTTTACGCTTTGAACCGCCACAACCACAATGACATTTGCATTCGGAACAGCGACAGTTTACAAACAATGGAAAAATAATATTAAGCCAATAAATTATAAGAAGAGTTACAACAGGGAACGCGAGATGAGCGATATATGTTCCTGTGAACAATGTTCCGCCAAATGTAAGTACGAGAAAGAAAATAAAAAGTCCAAAGAATGTCCAGCCTGATGCAAGGAAAATATACCGCAGAACACGTTTTGTGCGAAGTCCCATGCGACAGTTACGCTTTTTAATAACGGTATGAAAGAGTGTTATGAATAACAGCCAGGTAAAAATAAGAACACCAACAAGCGAAATTGCGACGATTGTAAGGATAAAGAAACTAAGCAAGTCTGCAAATGTTCCAAGTCCGTTCATGATTGAATTATACATTTTATATTTTCCTCCTAAGTTATCCTAGAGTTTAATCTCTTTAGTATATTATACCCCAAAAGCATTCTGAATTTCAAGTAGCCTGTCACCCCAATTAAATTGATTACCCTCTCTGAGGTCGTACATAAGTGTGTTAAATGCATCTTCGACTTCTGGGCTGAATTCACTTAGATCAAGGTTGGCATCATCAAGAAGTCTGTATACAAGATTACCTACTTGAGGTCCAATTGGAAGTTCTTGTGTAACAAGGTCAAGCAAGTTTGCCACCGATTCAAGGTCATTAAGATCAAGATCATTAATTGTATTCAAGAACTCGTTTATGTTATTTATGAATTCACTTAGAACGGTTATTGCTTCGTTAGCGACTATAATCGCGTAGGTAAGGTCATAGGCAACCCTTGACCAATTCCCAAAAACGATTCCATCAAGATCATTGTGGGTAAGCCCGATATAGTGTATGAGAGGAACAAACAAAATGTCTCGCATATCAATCTCGGTTTCCAGTTCGATATTTTCGTTCGTCAAGATAGTAGAGAAAAGACCCAGTTCAAAAACATCGGTAAGCAAGTCGTATAATGGAGACGAACGAATGTTATCCACCTCGCGAGGAGCAATAATATGGCCAAAGTCGTCACTTGCATATGAAAGTTCATCTAGGTTATTGATGCTTGAAATATTATTGATTATGCCTTGTAGTCCATCGAACAGAGAAAGATCGGTCGATACAGGGGTATATACAGGAGAGAACAGGTGCCGAATTATTCGAACAGACTGTATGAGATCGTTGCGTAAAAAATTATGATCCATGAGACTAATTGCAGAAACAAGTGCATTGTTAAATCTTGAGTTCAAAGACAAAGCAGATTCTTCGTATCCAGATATATATTGATAAGGATTTGAATCATTAGCATTGTTGTTGCCGAATAAATCAAGTTCACTTATTATGTTTTCTCCTAGAAAGGTCGCAAAGCCCTGCATCGAAGAGGTAAGTAACCGTGTGAGGTTCATGGTGAAGACGTTGTTAATCATATGTTCTGCAAGTTCAAAATAAACATCGTCAAGAGTGTTAATAACGCTTGCAAAACTGCGACGATTTGAAGATTCATCATCTTGAGTATTGTCAAAAAAGTTTTGGTTAATTGCTACAAAATCGGTAAGTGTTTGCGATGCGGTAATTGCATCATTTCGCAGATTTATATTTGTTAGATTTCCGCGTGTACGAACGGTAGTGAGGTAACCAAACATTGAACCACTTAGCCATTGAAGGCCTGTGTATCGTGAAACAATGCCATATGGGGAACGTTGTATATCTCTATTTGTATCATGCAAATTACGGGTTACATTCGCGATTGGGTTTATGTCGTCATCAAACATTTTAACAGGGGCGGTTGTTTGAATTGATGGATTGAATGCAGTAATGCGATTCAAAGTGTCAATTGCACCATTAACAGGTATAAACATGAACAAAAAAATGATAAATGCGGTTATACCACCTACAAGGGCTCCCAGAATTCTTCTCTTTTTCGCGTCTTGAAGTTCAAACTTTTCCATGCCATTGGCGGTCTTATCTCCAGAATAAACTTTGACTTGGTTTGGTGCGACTTTGTTTGCAAAGATAATAAAAAATATCCATGCGATAAAACGAAAGAGCAATAATAAACCAAAAAAAACCACAAGCGAAGCGATTGCGATAGGAAGTGCACTTAGAAATGCTAAAAGTTCGGGAAAGTTTGAGGTGCCATCAATGTTTGATGTTGCCTGGTAATTTATCCAGGTTCTAAGTCCCATTCCGTCGGTTACCCCTGGGATTGGAACATTTGCAAAAAGCCCAGCAATTGGCGGAGCGAGAAAAAAAGCCAACAATATAGCGATGGAAATAGTGCCAAAGCGGAATAGGGATTTTTTAAACCCTCGCTTTATTCCCCACATTATCCCTGAGAAAATTGCGATGATAAATGCCCCAAACATTGACCACATAAAAATAGTGACAACCATCTTATATTATATCACAAAACAAGACATTTTTGCACACAAGTCGGTATTTACTTTGTAAGTTGTTCTAACTTGTCTATTGCTTCGTCAACAGAATTTACAACAAAAATCGTTGATCCATGGTGAACGGCAGGATTTATATCGCGTGCATCAAAAAACTTGTAGGTTTCGTGAAATGCGTCTGCCGCACCGTTAAATCCTTTGATAAGGATAATTGTTTTTTTATACCAGAACGAAAATAGAAGTTCGGTATATGTGCCCCAACTTCCCCCGATTGCAATGCAAATGTCAGAATATTTTGTCATATCAAGACTGCGATTAAAAAAATTATCTGCTTGACTTGCACCTTCGATTTTTTTATATTCCATGTGTGTCACCGCATCAAGTGGAAATTGAAAATTCTCGACATGATCCTTTTCATCAATTGCAGGCGAGTATCCAATTACCTTTGCTCCATGTTGAAGTGCGGCACGTCCAACATATTCTGGAAAACCGCGACATGCACCTGTAAGTATTTCTGCACCGCGTTGTGCAAGGTATTTGCCAAGTTTTTCACTGCTTGTTTTTTCTTCGGGGGTATATGCTGTGTTATTTGTTCCGCCGTATACTGTTATTTTCATGTTGCCTCCTTGTAGTTACATTCCTTCTTTTAATCCTACTGTTCTGGTGAAGATTAGATTATCACTTGTACTGAGTTTTTTGTCAAGTGTATAAAAGCCTTTTCTTACAAACTGTAATGATTTGGGTAAAAGGTCTTTGTGTAAATCTATCAAGTATTTTTCTGCAAGTGCGGTGAATGTTTTTTTACTGTCTCTATTTAAATTTTCTTCCGCTAGGTCTGTGCCACTGTGAAGCAACGGTTGGTATTCATTAATCTGTATTTCAACCCCATCATGTACGTAATTTATTACGCCATTTGGTTTAATGCCACTTGTGTCAAAACCACTTTTAGAATTTTCGAAATAAGTACATTCAAGATAAGAAATTGAGCCATCAGGGGCGGTAACAACATTATCGCATTTGATAATATATGCACCTTTGAGACGAATGGTGCCACCTAAAAAAAGCCTTTTATATTTAGGTGGTGGGTTCAAGTTGAAATCATCTGCATCTATATATATTTCTTTGCCAAAGGTAATTTCATGTTTGCCAAATGTTTCATCGTGAGGGTTGTTGGCGATTTGTAAATATTCGTTGCTTTTGTTTGTATAATTTGTAATCTTGACAAGAATAGGGTTTTGTACCACAGACACCCGTGTGGCAATCGGATCAAGATGCGTTCTTATATAAAATTCAAGTGCGGACATTGGTACGGTCATAGGTGTTCTTGAAAGTCCAGTTGATTCAACAAAAGCAAGAATTGCCTCTGGTGTATATCCGCGTCTGCGCATACCGCTTATCGTCGGCATTCGTGGATCATCCCATCCGTCAACCGTTTGTTCATCAACAAATCGCTTGAGGTATCTTTTGCTCATAACAAATTGTTCGATATTCAATCTGCTGAATTCCGATTGACGTGGTTTAAATTGTGAACCTTTAGGTGTTTTTCGTCTTGATTCAAGATCATCCCAAATATTGTCGATATACCAGTCATAAAGTGGACGATTGTTATCAAATTCCAGGCTGCAGTTACTGTGGCTTACAAATTCAATAGCATCTTCAAGTGGATGTGCATAATCATAGAGTGGATATATACACCATTTGTTTTGAGTACGATAATGTGGAGTATGTTTGATACAGTAGATAATAGGGTCTCTCATACACATATTACCGTGTGCCATATCAATTTTTGCACGCAAAACACATACACCGTCCTTGTATTTACCCGCCTTCATATCGGCAAATATTTTTAAATTGTCTTCGGCAGTTGTATTTCGATAAGGGCTTTGAACACCAGATATTTGAAAATTTCCACGTGTGGCGGTAATTTGATCTGCGGTTTGAAAATCTACATAAGCAAGCCCACGATTGATAAGCCCACAAGCAAGATCATACATAAGTTGATAATAATCAGATGCAAAGCACAGGTTTTTCCACTTAATGCCAAGCCACTTTAAATCGGCAATCATTGTTTCAACATAGTGCATATCTTCTTTTTCTGGATTTGTGTCATCAAATCTAAGATTAAAATGTCCATCACCATATTTTTGTGCAAAAGTAAAATTCCAAAAGGATGCTTTTGCATGACCTATGTGCATATATCCATTTGGTTCTGGTGGGAACCTTGTAATAATCGTTTGTCCTTTGGCTTTGCTTTCGATTATGTCACGTTCAATCCAGTTCAAACTTTCTTTGTTTTCCATGTTTATATTGTACCATAGTTTTATATATTTAGATGACGTGTGCAATAAGTGGGAAGAATTGCTTAACTTAGTGCATTAAGTACAGCATTTTTAAGATTATCAATTCCGATATTCTTTTTTGCGGAAACGGTAACAAAGTTATAATTTTTGAATTCACGCCCAAGTATTTCGATGCCGATTGTTGACAAGTTGTCAATTTTATTAAGTACAAGGATTGTTTTAACATTACAGGCATTAATCTTTTCAAGAACAGAATTTACAACGTTTATTTGTTGTTGATAATCGGTGTTTGAAATGTCTACAACATGAAGAAGAAGGTTGGCATAACGTGCCTCGTCCAGAGTGCTTTCAAAGGCTTTGATAAATTCGTGTGGTAATTTGTCAATAAAACCTACTGTATCGGTAAGCAAGCATTGGAGGCCTTTTTGTGAAAAGTTTTCATTATCAAGTACAGGTGGAATATATAAATTTGCGGTTTTGGGATCAAGTGTTGCGAAGAGTTGGTCTTCCGCATATATTCCCGCTTTTGTAAGAGTGTTAAGTAGTGTTGATTTACCACTGTTTGTATATCCGACAAGTGCGATCCGAGGTTTGCCACCTTGAATCGCGGACTGGCGATTGATTATACGGTTTTGTGCAACCTTTTTAAGGCGACGTTCAAGTTCGATGATTTCATCTTTGATTTTACGTCGATCCATTTCAAGCTTCTTCTCACCAGGGCCTCGCATCCCTACCGCATTCTTCATCTTACTCATAAGGCCTTGAGAGCCTATTAGACGTGGCATAAGATATTTAAGTTGAGCAAGTTCAACTTGAAGTTGCCCTTCCATGCTTTGTGCCCTCTGAGCAAATATATCAAGGATAATTTTACTTCGGTCAAGTACAGGCACTCCCAACTCTCTTTCAAGATTTCGTTGCTTGCTTCCAGATAATTCTACGTCAAAAACAACAACGTTCGCATTGTTTTGTTCTACCATTGTTTTGATTTCATCTACTTTGCCTTTGCCTACAAAGTATGTTACGTCGATATCTTTTCGGTTCTGAACAATACGGCCAACATCCAAAATGTTACAGGAGGCACACAGTCCGGCAAGTTCATCAAGCGATTGTTCGCAGATTGTTTCACTTATGCCGACGCCTACTAGAATTGCGTTATCGGGTTGTAGTGTATTATCATATATTTTCATATATACCCCTTTAAAATTAATTAAGATATGCGTGAACGAAACTGATAAATCCTCGGGCGATTATATAGACTTCATCATTTTGCGTAAGATCTCCGAAATTCAAATGCCAATCCAGTTCATGCTGGAAATCGTTAAAGTAATTAATAAGATATGTGCGAAGTAAAATTCTTTGTTCTGGAGAAAGTGTATCAAAGCTGGTTACTGTAAAATACAGTAAACAAGGATGAGTTATGTCAATGAATTCAAGTGACGAGGTGACAAATATGACTGCGTAATTATTTTGTCCAAGGTTCATTCTTGTGCGGGCATAAAGATGGCTGAATCTTGGATGCATTTTATGGCGACCAATTTCAAAGTTACCCTCGCCTGCAAATTCGAATGCAGAGTTAATAAGACTTATTGTTGTGCGATTGTATCTATTTGCATCAATAAAGGTGTCAAGGGCTCGTATGCGGTTTGCTTGGTTTGGATTGCTTATGTATGCACGATGTGCCATCATAGCCGCCGATTGATGATTACCAAGACGTTGCATAAAGCCAATCATAGAACGCGGAAAGAAAAACGCAAACAAACCTATGCCATACGCAAACAACATAAAAAGAACGGCAAATGTTGCAATTGCGGTTACCACTATTGATTTGGTTGCGGTTTGGGTCATATCTTGATTATATCACACAAAATAAATAATTAACTTAAATAAAGCCGTTACAAAGTGTAGACAGATTTGCACATACTAGGGACAGTGAGTTTTATTGAGAATTTTTTTGTAAACATCTTCGGTGGTAATGTGGCAATCGCAACGGTATTTATTGCGATTTTGCCGGTGGTAGAATTAAGGGGTGCAATACCCTTTGGGGCAAGCGAAAAACTGTTTGGTTCTGATGCACTTACGATATGGCAATCATTTATACTAAGCGTGCTTTCGTGTATATTTGTGGCAAGTATTTTGCTTTTGCTGCTGAGACCGATTTTTGAGATTCTAAAAAAAATAAAATATATAAGAAACTTTGTGAATTATTTAGAAGAAAAGTTCAAAAACAAAGCAAAGAAAGTAACAAAACTTGAACCCCAAGTAATGGATGTTTCTATTGTAGACAAGCAAGCCGTGAAAAAGCAATTTCTGTTTGTTCTTGTATTTTCTGCGGTGCCGATTCCACTTACTGGTGTTTGGACGGCAAGTGCAATTGCGGTATTTCTTGGATTAGGTTTTACAAAATCACTGGTTGCGTTATGCATAGGAACGGTTATCAGTGGTTTAATAATCGTCGGGCTGGTATTGCTTTGTGGTGGATATTCAACATATATTTTCCATGGGTTTATGATTGTGGCGGTTGTTGTGATATTGTGGATTGTGGTTCGAGGTTTGGTACGTCGGCGGCGTGTCCGAGTGTGATCTGCTGTGGATTTGTGATTGGTTGTGCATCTGTAAATTGGTGAGCACAGTAATTACAACGCCAATATGTTTCTTTATGGAATTCGTGGTCACGTCCGCCCAGAATGAAGTGACGTATAAACCACCAAATCAACATAAACGGAAAGAATATAATCCAAAGCAATATACCCATATTTCCACGGGTGTTTTTGTGTTTGTTTTGTGTTGTGACTTTTACAACTGTACTATTGTTACATTTTGGGCATCTGTTCATAAGGTTTTCTCCTTGACTAATTCTAGCGTACATTCAATGTTATGGCAAGTGAATATAAAATAATTAAATTTTTTGCTTTGTTTCAATGCCTGTTGCCATATCTTTGATTTTAAATTCACCTGCTTTGATTTCTTTTTCACCAATTACCGCAACAAAAGGAATGTTTTCTTTATTTGCATATTCAAATGCGTGTTTGATTTTTGTATTGTACATAACAAGAACACGTTTATTTTGTGAACGAAAGTTATTGGCGAGATTATTTGTTTCTTTCGTGGCATCCATAGAAACAAGCAACATGTCAATTGGCGAGCAATGAATTTTATTGTTTTCATTATCACCAAGTAATGCCATAATTGCTTCAAGCCCGAAAGAAAACCCTACCGCGGGATATTTAAGACCATTATCTATCCAATCGGTGATTATATTATCGTATCGGCCTCCTGCACCAATTGCACTTTGTATGCGACCTTGTTTATCGACGACTTCGAAAACTGTTGAGGTATAAACGTTTAATCCTCGTGCCAAACTTGGTGTAAAGTGGCAGTACTCTTCGACACCAAAGTCAGTCAGAAGTTTTTTTAATTTAAGAATTTCTGTAAACCCTTCATCCAAAATATCGTGGATGTCAATAGGATTTGAATTATGGGTAAGTGATGCCGCCACAGCCTCTAACAATAACGGACTCTTGACACTGTCCACAAACAACATACATAAATCATCCACATTTTCTTCTGTCATAAACTCGAGAAGTTCGGAAGTGAATTCTTTTTCTGAGATTTTATCTATTTTATCAATTGTGCCGATGACTTTGTCAATGTCTTGTTTGTTTTTAAGCCTTGGCTCTATTAAAGCGGTAAGAAACTTGCGATTATTATATTTGACAACAGGAACAATACCAAGTTCAAGATAGCATTTAACGGCCAAGGCGATAATTTCCGCCTCAACATGTTGGCTTTCTGTGCCAACCACATCTATATCGCATTGATAGAATTCTCGTAATCGACCTGTTTTTACAGGGCCATTACGGAATACTTTTCCAATCTCATAGCGACGAAAAGGCATTTTGATTTGGCGATTGGTTGCAATGAATTTTGAAAATGGAACAGTTAAATCAAAACGGAGTCCAAGATCTCTTTCGCCTTGGTCACGGATTTTGTAAATTTCACGGACTATCTCTGCATTTTGGTCATATTTATATGTTAAAACGTCAAGATTGTTAAGAAATGCGGTTTCAATAGGTAGGTATCCATATGCCTCAAAGTTTTGTTTTAGTGTATTTGTAACATGGTTTCGCAAAATCTGGGTTGAAGGAAGTGTGTCGATTGCACCTTTGATATTGCTTGGTTTAAATTTTTCCATACTTGAATTATACCACGTACTTGACAAACAAGTCCAGTTTTTGATATACTTGTCCAAGCATTACAAAAAATCTATGCCTAAAAGAGGCGAAAGGAATTGATTGAAATGTCAAAACTTGTGCTACAGTTTGATTTAGTAATGGGTACAATTTTATCATTAGCCGAATTGCATCCAGATGGAGGATTCGAGGTCGTCGAATGGAATACCACACAGTTCAACCCTAGTCGTACAATTTGCATGATTCCAGCAAAAAATCAAGTGCTTGAAAATGTAGGGTTAAGTTCTTTAGAAAAAAGTCAACAATCTCTTAAGAATAAGATACAAGAGGTTATGCCTGAAATCAGAAGACAACTAGAGGAGAAAATTGAGAATGGAAGGAGCGACGTAATCAATTTTAGAGTATGGCAAACGAGTAGAGTATACATCTATCTTAAAG
This sequence comes from Bacillota bacterium, assembly GCA_009780375.1. GTDB lineage: Bacteria > Bacillota > Clostridia > Christensenellales > UBA1242 > WRAD01. The sequence goes on along the minus strand of WRAD01000001.1, from coordinate 12,524 downwards.
ACAGCGATGGTATGTATCTTCGTGATGAAAATGATGTCATAGTATCGTTTTGTGTTAACAGAGTTAAAATTCCGGAAACATTTTCTTCTATCTAGTTTTAAAAAAGTGCTTGATGCACTTTTTTATGGTCTAAGAATTATCGCTTCAATCATTTGTACTAGGATCTCGACTGGAGCGCACCGAAAGGTGCTTTTGTGCTACTCTAAGAATTATCGTTAATTTTTTGTACTAAAATCTCGGCTAAATACCGTATGCGTGCTTTTGTTCTGAAACTCTTTAATCAATTGGAGGAATTATCCCGCCGCCTGTGTTTGGGAAGATTGCATAAGTGATGAAGTAAAGAATTGAAAGTATAGCAATTGTTGCGGCACAGATAATAATAAGGTTGCGAATACGTCCTTGATTATTTTTACCTTTACGTTTTGTGTAATAGGATTCTGCCGCACCTGTGATTGCATTTCCACCTTGACCTGTGTTTGGTGGAGATACAAGGATGGCGATTATCATAACAAAACAAAGCAGAGCGATAAGCACCACTATGATGTTCCTTATTATTGGAAAGGAACTTGAAATCCATGGGGCGACGTTAAGTAGCGTATTAAGGTCAAACATAATCAATCTCCTATTCTTTTTCGTTTAAGCCTGTTGCTTGTCTTGTGAAGTAAGCTTGTAGTTAATATTGCGGTAACGACGAAGGCCGGTTCCTGCAGGGATGAGTTTCCCGATAATAACATTTTCCTTCAAACCGACAAGATTGTCAACCTTTCCTTTAATTGCGGCTTCGGTAAGTACAGAAGATGTTTCTTGGAATGATGCGGCAGATAAGAATGACTCGGTTTTAAGTGCCGCTTTAGTTATTGACAACAATACACGGCGTGCATATGCAGGTTTTTTACCACTTTCAAGTGCAACTTGGTTTTCTTCTTCATAAGTTGCAACATCGACGACACTTCCTGCCTGAAATCTTGTTTCACCTGGGTCATCGACTTTAACTTTACGAAGCATTTGTCTAATAATGATTTCAAGGTGCTTATTGTTAAGAACGATATCTTGCGTTTTATAAACTTTTATAACCTCGGTGAGAAGATATTCTTGAACCGCTTTGATACCACGGGTTCTTAAGATGTCATGTGGGTTAAGAACACCTTCGGTGAGTGGACTTCCTGGCTCGACGGTGGAATCTTTTTTAACTGCAAGACGAAGTCCAAATGGGATGAGATATACAACATCTTTGCCGTCTGAACCTGTTACAGTAATTTCTTGACGTTTTTCGACGTTGCGGATGTTTGTAATTCGACCTCCCACATCAGAAACAATTGCAACCCCCTTTGGTGAACGTGCCTCGAGAATTTCTTCAACCCTTGGAAGACCTGCGGTAATATCTTGTGTTGCTATACCACCGACGTGTTTTGTTCTCATTGTTAATTGGGTTCCTGGTTCACCGATACTTTGTGCGGCAATGATACCAACCGCTTCACCGATATTTACAAGGGTATGCCCTGTCATGTCACGGCCATAACATCTTGCACAGATACCACGTTTTGAACGACAGGTAAGAACTGTGCGAACCTCGACTTCTTTAATTCCTGCATTTTCAATTGCAAGACTTTGTGCGTCTGTTATCATGTCACCGGCTTTTGCAAGAATTTTCTTTGAATCTGCAGGATCAATAATATCACGTGTTACAATACGACCCTCAATACGTCCGCTGAGTTTTTCTACATAACCATCAACATGTAAATCTTTCATTATCATGCCTTTTGGTTTTTCTCCAGCTGAGGCAAAACAATCATCTTCGGAAATGATAACATCTTGAGAAACGTCTGCCAAACGACGAGTAAGATACCCGGCATCGGCGGTTTTAAGTGCGGTATCCGCAAGACCCTTTCGTCCACCACGAGATGAAAGGAAATATTCAAGTGGTTTAAGACCAAGACGATAATTAGACTTTGTGGGAACGTCTTCTTTTCGCCCAGAAACGTTTGCGATAATACCACGCATGCCAGAAAGCTGCATAATTTGTTTATTTGAACCACGTGCACCAGAGGTACTCATCATTTTAATAGGATTGAATTTGTCAAAGTTCGCAACAACAGCTTTTTGAATTTTGTCTGTACATTGTTGCCAAAGTGCGATATTCTTGTCAAGTTTTTCATCTGTTGTCAATGCACCCATTGCATATTGTTGTTCAACCTTTTTGACTGCGGCCTCTGTTTCACTTAGAATTGTTTCGCGTTCAAGTGGAATATGTGCGTCAAACAAACCAATGGAAATACCTCCAATTGTAGAATATTTGAACCCTGTATTTTTAAGATTATCAATTGTTTCACTTGTTACTGTTGCTCCGTGTTTTCTAAATGTCGAAACGATAATGTCATTGAGGTCATTTTTAACAACTTCCTTGTCGATTTCATAAACAAAGCGATTTTCTGGCTTTGAACGATCGACAAGGTCAATGTCTTGTGGGAAACAGTGATTGAACAAAATACGTCCATAGGTTGTTTGTACAAGTTCGCTTTGTTTCCCATTGTCGTCATAATGTTGAATCATATCATCAAGAGTACGACGCACTTTGATTTGTGCCATAAGGTCAAGTTCGCCTGCGTGGTATGCCCTTTCAACTTCTGATTCACAACGGAAGATGTTACCTTCACCTTTTGCACCTTCTTTAACAAGGGTAAGGTAATAACAACCAAGAACAACGTCGTTAATAGGTGTAACAACAGATTTTCCGTCAGAAGGTTTAAGAATATTATTTGAAGAAAGCATAAGTATACGTGCTTCGGCTTTGGCTTCGGCAGAAAGTGGAACGTGAACGGTCATTTGGTCACCATCAAAGTCGGCGTTGAACGCAGGACAGGTAAGTGGGTGAAGACGTATTGCACGACCATCAACAAGAACGGGTTCAAATGCCTGGATTGAGAGTCTATGAAGTGTTGGTTGACGGTTAAGAAGAACCGGATGATCCTTGATAACCTCTTCAAGTACGTCCCAAACTTGTGGCTTTTCTCGTTCTATAAGACGTTTTGCACTTCGTGAATGAGTCGCAAGATTAAGTTCGACGAGTTTTCTCATAACAAATGGTTTGAAGAGTTCAAGTGCCATTTCTTTTGGTATACCAACTTGATAGTGTTTTAGCTCTGGTCCGACGACGATAACGGTTCGTCCACTGTAATCAACACGTTTACCAAGAAGGTTATTACGGAAACGACCTTGTTTACCACGAAGGCCTGCCGCCAATGATTTAAGATCACGGTTTTTTGAACCTTGAACCGCTTTTCCACGACGTCCATTGTCAATAAGTGCGTCAACTGCTTCTTGAAGCATACGCTTTTCGTTACGAATAATAACATCAGGTGCACCAAGTCCGACAAGCTTTTTCAAACGGTTGTTTCTGTTGATTACCCTGCGATAAAGATCGTTGACGTCGGTTGTTGCAAAACGCCCACCATCAATTTGTACCATTGGACGAAGTTCAGGTGGGATAACAGGCACGACATCCATAACCATCCAAGATGGTGAATTACCACTTTGTTTGAAAGCAAGTAAGAGTTCAAGTTTTTTAATTGCTTTTTCACGCTTTGCACCCTTTCCGGTATTCACGATTGTTTGTGATTCAAGAATTTCTTTATCAAGGTCAATGTTACCAAGCATTTCTTTAACCGCTTCTGCACCCATTCCGGCCTTAAATGCATTTTCACCGAATTTTTCTTGTGCCTCGTGCAATTCACGATCAGAAAGAAGTTGACCAACGGCAAGTGGGGTTTTGCCTGGATGAATAACAACGTATGTTACGAAATAAATAACTTGTTCCAAATTTTTGATTGTCATATTCAACAATGCACCGATACGTGAGGGTACGCCTTTAAAGTACCAAATGTGTGTGACAGGTGCGGCAAGTTCGATATGTCCCATACGCTCACGACGAACGATTGAGCGGGTTACTTCGACACCACATTTGTCACAAACCACGCCTTTATAGCGAATAAGTTTATATTTTCCACATGAACATTGCCAATCTTTTTTTGGACCGAAAATTCGTTCACAGAACAAACCATCTTTTTCTGGTTTTTGCGTACGATAGTTAATTGTTTCTGGCTTTACTACTTCGCCGTGTGACCATTCGCGGATTCGGTTTGGGCTTGCAAGTCCAATTCTAAGACTCTCAAAGTTGTTAAGTTCGAACATGTTTACTCTCCTTTATTACTCTTTCTATACCGCACCGAGTCTTCGCGGTTTGCTGTTTTTCACCAATTTTTGGTTAATCTTTTTCGTCAGCCATAGCATCATGTGTGTTTCGTAGGCACATTGAATTTGAACGATACAAACCAAGCACATTATTCATCCTCGTCGAATAGACTGTCTAGGTCAAAGTCCTCGTCGGCATCGGCTTTTGTGCCAAGTTCAAGTTCATCTTCACCGTCAAAGTCAAGATCGAGTTCTTCGAATTCTTCATCTTCCCTAAGAAGTGCGTCGCCAATGTCGGCCTCTAGTGTTTCAATTTGTGAAATTTCAACTTCTTTCTTATCACCTGTGAAGATACCGATATCAAGACCAAGACCTTGGAGTTCACGTATCATAACTTTTGTAGATTCAGGAACACCAGGTTCAGGCATTGGTTGCCCATTAACAATAGACATAAATGTTTTGGTTCGACCCGCGACATCATCAGATTTTACGGTAAGCATTTCTTGGAGGATATGAGCGGCACCATATGCTTCAAGTGCCCAAACCTCCATCTCACCCATACGTTGTCCACCAAACTGGGCTTTACCACCAAGTGGTTGTTGTGTAACAAGAGAATATGCACCGGTTGAACGTGCGTGAATCTTTGTGTCGACCATGTGGTGGAGTTTAAGCATGTACATATATCCAACGGTTGTGCGATTTTGAAAAGGTTCACCTGAACGTCCGTCGTATAACTGTGTTTTTCCGTCTTCTGCAAGCCCATTTTCTTTAAAGAGTCTTTGAATATCTTGCTCGGTACAACCATTGAACGTAGGGGTTGCAACGTGCCAGCCAAGCATTTTGGCAATAAGACCAAGGTGAACCTCGAGCAATTGTCCAATGTTAAGACGTGATGGAACACCCATAGGGTTCAAAACAATATCAACAGGTGTGCCATCGGCCATAAATGGCATGTCTTCAACAGGAAGAACCTTTGAAACGATACCTTTGTTACCATGTCTTGCGGTCATCTTGTCACCGACTTTGATATTACGTTTTTGTGCGATTGTTACTTTGACGATTTTGTTTACACCGACTTCCATTTCGTCTTTGTTTTTACGGCTGAAAATTTGAACATCTGTGACAACACCATCTTTTCCGTTTTCAACACGCAAAGATGTGTCACGAACTTCTCTAGATTTTTCACCGAAAATTGCACGAAGAAGTCTTTCTTCTGGAGATAATTCGGTTTCACCTTTTGGTGTTACTTTTCCAACAAGGATATCACCAGGGCGAACGAAAGTTCCAACGCGTACAATTCCGTTTTCATCAAGATGTTTAAGTGCCTCTTCGCCGATGTTTGGAATATCACAAGTAATTTCTTCGTCACCAAGTTTAGTTGTTCGTGCTTTACATTCCTTGAGGTGAAGTGCAATTGAAGTGTATTTGTCTTCTTTTACAACGCGTTCGGAAATAAGGATCGCATCTTCAAAGTTATATCCTTCCCAACTCATATATGCGACACACATATTTTTACCGATTGCAAGTTCTCCGTTGTTTGTTGCATAACCATCGGCAAGGATATCCCCTGATTTTACCGATTGACCTTTTGTAACACTTGGTTTTTGGTTAATACATGCTTCTTCGTTGAAACGATGGAATTTCATTAGGCGATAAAAATCTTTTTTGTCTGAGTCATTACGTTTGACAACAATTGTTTCGGCGGTGACACTTTCGACAATACCATCATGCTTGTTTATTATCATAACGTTACTGTCAAGTGCGGCTCTGTGTTCAAGACCGGTTGCGACCAATGGAACTTCTGTACGTACAAGAGGTACAGATTGACGTTGCATATTTGCACCAAGCAATGCACGACCTGTATCATCATTTTCAAGGAAAGGAATAAGTGCGGTTGCAAGAGAAATAAATTGACGAGGAGATGCATCAACATAATCAATTTTATCTTTTGTTACCTCGAGAATAACGTCTTGATGACGTGCAAGTATGTATTCATTTTTAAGCGTACTGTCTTGGTTAAGCGGTTCAATTGCTTGTGCTATGTAGTAGTTATCTTCTTCGTCGGCGGTCATATAATCAACGATGTCTGTGACTTTTCCTGTTTTCTTGTCAACACGGCGAAAAGGTGCCTGGATAAATCCGTATTCGTTGATTTTTGCAAACATTGCAAGACTGTTCACAAGACCGATTGATTGACCTTCTGGTGTTTCAATAGCACAAAGTCGTCCATTGTGTGTATAGTGAAGGTCTCGAACTTCACTTGTGGCACGTTCTTTTGTAATACCACCTGGACCCACAGATGTAATCTTACGCTTTTGCGTAATTTCGGTAAGTGGATTGTTTGTATCCATAACGTGAGAAAGTTGGGAAATTGCACAGAAATCTTTTAATGCACGTGAGATTGCTTTTGCATTAATAATACTTACCGGATTGATTGTTTTTGATGAAAGCTCCATTGTTTGCATTGTGTCACGCATTGTATTACGGAGTTTTAACATACCTTCTTTAAAGTGTCTTGCCATAAGATCACCTGCGGTATTAAGGCGACGATTTCCAAGGTGGTCGATACTGTCAGAGTTTCCGATGCCATCATTGAGGTTAAGAAGATATGACACCGTAGCCAAGATATCATCAAGGAAAAGATGTCTTCCAAGGATACGTTTTGCATGTTCCTTAACGGTTGCGATTTTTGTGGCTTTATCTTTTGCCCCAAGTTCCTCAAATATTGCAAGCATAGTTGGAAGGTGGACAAGTTCATTGATCCCTGTTTCCTGTTCGGTTGTTTCAAGGTACGCATTAATGTCTACCCTGTTTGAACCGATAACAAGAACTTCGATACCTTCTTCGGTCAGAATTTTGACTTCGTTGATACCTGCATTTTGAATTGCGGTTGCAACCTGATATGAAATTTCTTCTTCTTTTTTAACAATAACTTTGCCATTAACTTTGATATCTTCGGCTGCGATTTGTTTCACAATACGACTTGAGATACAAAGCTTCTTATTGAATTTGTAACGACCGACATTTGCAAGGTCATAATTAGGAAATGTAAAGAACATAAGGTTAAGTCCATTTTTCATTGCTTCTGCACTTGGAAGTTCTGATGGACGCATTTTTTTACTTATTTCAATAAGACATTCTTCTTGTGTGTGGAAAGTGTCTTTTGAAAGGATATTTTTAATAATTGGATGGTCGCCAAACATTTTAAGAATTTGGTTGTTTGAACCAACACCAAGTGCTTTTAAGAAAATACCTAATGATATACGATTAGAACGATTTGGGTAAACATGAATAATGTCATTTGCATCTTTAACCATTTCAATATATGCACCATGTGTCGGTGTCATAACACATTCAACGGTTTTACGACCTGTTTTTTTGTCAAGTGCAGATGTGAAATATACATTAGGACTTTTGATAATTTGGTTAACAATAACACGTGCAACACCGTTAATAATAAAGTAACCACTCTTTGTCATCATAGGAACGTCTCCCATGAAAACTTCTTGCTCTAACACTTCACCTGTTTCTTTGAATACAACACGAACTTTTGCCTTAAGAGGTTTAACAAACATTTGGCCACGGCGAAGACATTCTTCTTCTGTGTACTTTGCTTCGTCTGCAACGTAAAAATCGAGGAAGTACACTTCGACTTTACCACTGTAATCGGTGATTGGATTAAACTCGTCAAGGACATCTCGAATGCCTTTTGTTAAAAAGCGTTTAAAGCTCTCAAGTTGGACATCCAAAAGATATGGAACATCGACAAGTTCGGCTTCGCGTCTGAAAACATGACGTGTGGTTTTTCCAAATTGTTCCTTGTGAAGTCCAGTTGTCTTAAGATCCATAATCATTGTTTCACCTCTTTAAAAATGGTTTGTTGACGTTGTAGAAAAATCGGTTGCCATGTAATGTTGCTTTGTGCTATGTTAATGCAAAGCACAAAAGAGTGTTCCCTGACACCCCATGCGTATTTAATTTTTAACTCTGCTTAAATATGTACATACGTTCAATGACCATTTTATCATGTATTGTTTTTTGTGTCAACAGATTTTTTAATTTTTGAACAGATATATTGGCGTTTGTCAAGAAGTTTTTAAATAAAATTTAAGTTATTGTTTCCAGTTCTATTTGTTATATATATACTACCATCTCCAGCAGACCCGTGGCGTTGGATTCCAGAAGGAACGCGGTCGCCATTAATACGAGAATTTCCTGTTCTGTGACGCAGTTCTATCCGATAGTTTAACATTTCGCCAACAAGGTTTACCGTATTATTGCCGGTTCGGTTTGTTATTGACACATTATGAGATATGACATTGTTCAAGGTAACGTTTCCTGTATTTGCGGTTATCTTGATTGATGTTGCGGTTGTGTTTGTAACGGTTGTGTTCCCTGTGCGTGAGACAATGTTTATATTATTGGTATCAAGACCAGAGACGTTTATATTACCGGTAGATACTTTGAGATTAAGGTCACCTGTGAATGAATATGGGATAGTCAAGGTTGCCCTTGAAAACCGTCCAGGAGAAATACTGAATAATCTGAATGCAAAACGTGTTGTCATTTTAAAATCAAAGGTATTTTCATAAAAATTATAAGTGATTGTGCTGTAGTGAATGTTTTTATGGTAATCGAATCTGAATTCTGTGCCTTGAATTACTGTTAGATTTTGAATTGATAGATTAAGATTTATTGTGTTTGGCATTTCAAAGTCTTGGTGGCTTTCATCTATGTATTGTGCCGTGTAGTGATGTTCGTTTCGGAAGTCACGACCGATTGCACTGAAATTAAAACTGTAAAGCGATGCCCCTACGATGCCCAATATTAAACCAACGCCTGCGATTACTATGAATATCCAGATAAAAATTTTTGCTTTCATTATGCTGCCCTCCTTTTTGCCATGCTGAAGAATTTTACAAGTGTCCATTTATAGAATCTGAAAAGATATTTACTTAGGACTGTTCCGACAATCCCAATGGCCGCAAGGGCGAGAAGGAATAAACCAAGTCCAAGGATTATAAATTCTGCGGATTCGTTTATTCTTATTGATTCAATCGTTGAGAGTGCCGCATAAACGGTTCCGGCAATTGGTGCACCAATAAGGATAACGGATGTCAACAAGAATGATAGCATTACAATTATAAAAGCAAATGCCAAAGGTATTGTAATAGGTGCAGAAAAAAGGACAAGTAATACGGTTAATCCACGACCTCCGCGTTTGCTTTTGGTTTCTAATTCTTTTTTTGCAACTTTGAATTCTGATTCCTTAAGTATTTTTTTGATGTCATAACTTGCAACGACCGATGTCTCGTCTTCGCCTTGTTCTATGCGATCTGATATAAGTTCGTCATAATATGATGTGATTTCATAGTTTGTTGATTTGTTAAGTTCTTTTAGAAATTGTTTTTTATTCATTCTTCCTCCTCTTTATTGTTTTTTTCTGTGATCGAAGCCATTATGTAGTTATATACCCTTGCAATGCCTTTGAATTCATTTTCGAATTCACCAAGTTTTGTTTTACCCATCACGGTTATTTTAAAGTAACGCCGAAGTCTGCCATTATGTGGCTGTTCATAGGTTGTTACCATGTTCGCGGTTTCTAGACGTTTAAGTACCGGATAGAGAGTGCTCTCACTTAGAAGCATTACTTGGTTTATATCCTTTATAATTTGCCAACCATAACTGTCGCCTTTTGAGAGTGTGGCAAGAACACAAATATCTATAAGACCTTTTTTGATTTGTGCATCCACTTGTGTTCCCTCCTTGAAGCAAATTATATAGTATATTATATATAATACTATGTAATGCATAGTATGTCAAGTGTTTTTCAAAAAAATTTTGTTTAAATGTCAAGAAGCATTTAAAGGTATAAAAACTTGTGTGAAAATTCGTTAGGTGTTTTGTTTTTAAATGGCTATACTCTAGTTAATCATGCCAAAGTTTACGTATCCAATCGTGTTTATTCTTAATGAGGAAGCAGGGAAATATAATGCCCTTATTCCAGATTTGGGAATAACTTTTGTTGAAGATACACTTGAGAGTGTTTATGCATGTGCAGAGGAAGTTATGCACAGGTTTTTTACACTTGCACTTGAACATGAAATCGAATATGGAACACCATCAACACTTGAGGAGATAAGTGATCGGTGGGTTGGGAAAGGATACAAGGTAAGTTTGATAACCGCAAACATTTCGAAGAAATAGCAAATATAGTAATTTAGGACTGGACACAGATAAACGTGTTTGTTAGACTTTGATTAGAGTTAGGAGGGAGAGTATGACAGAGACATTGGAAAAAAAACCCATAGATTTAAGTAACATTAACTTAGATTATGGTGTCAATGTAGATTGGAGTAATGGAAGGAATAATGGTGAAGTGTTGCCGCCGGCAAAACGAGGTATGTTAACAGGGGATATAAGAGAAGCGGTAGATGAGTTAATGTTTGGCGTAACGAACGCGGTGTATGGAGCAAAGCTAAAACTATTTGAAACTTTGAACCAAATTACAGCAGGAAACATGGATATTGATTTAAACACAGAAGTAGAAAATGATCCAGTATAATTTTAGTTTTGCAAAAACCCTAAGACCTGGGAGATTAAGATTTCGCAGGTTTTTTTATTATTTGCCTCAACGTAAAGGCGGATAAGATCTTCTGTGCCAGACGGGCGAACAATTATTCGTGAATTTGGGTAATCACTTTGCATATCATCAAGGAATTGGGTAAACTTTGTTTGTTTTATAAGTTCCTTTTGTGCTGGTGTAGATTTGATATTGTGTGATACATTTGGATAAAGCGGTATATTCTCAAGTTTAAGATTGAACTCGGATATCCCAATTTCGGATATAACCTGTAATACGGATAACAATGTAATTAACCCATCACCCAAATATAGAAATCTGGGTTCTTCAAGTGGTCGTGGCAATAAGGTGCGAAAAATAATATGTCCGCTCTCTTCGCCGCCAAATGATAAATCTTTGTCTTTAAGTGTTTGCATAATATGTTTATCACCAACAGGTGTTCGTATCAAAGAAATATCATTTTGTTTAAGAAACTGCTCTGCCCCACCATTAAATAAAACAGTGGAAACGACGGTATTATTTGCAAGTTGCTTGTTATCTTTTAAATATAAGGCAAGTACGGATATAAGTATATCACCATTGATTCGTTCTTTTTTAGTGTTATACGTTTCTAATCTGTCGGCGTCACCATCAAAACTGAAGTGTAGAGAGTTTTTTTGATTCGTTCTTTCTGCATTTGTTATTGAGTATGCATTTTGATTTATGTTGTGCCCATCTGGGGAATTGTTAATAAGTGTGAATTTATATCCAAGTTGTGCAAGTAAAAATTTTGCGGTATCGCCGCCTGCCCCATTCGCACAATCCAGAATTATGTGGGGCTTTTTGGTGCTGTGTTTAAGATTTATAAATCGATTTAACATATAATCGTGCCATTTTTTCAAGCCAATTAATTCCTGTGAAGGTGGTGTGATGTCGGTTGATAAACTATTCAATTTTTTTAATAGTCTAGGAAGTATCGCTAAATTTTTTGTACTAGGATCTCGACTGGAGCGCACCGTATGGTGCTTTTGTTCTACAACAGGTACGGTAATATCAATTAATTTCTCAAACAAAACAACATCTTCGCTCGACAATTTTTCCCCATTGTTGTTGAAAAACTTTAGACCATTGTACTCGGCTGGATTATGTGATGCGGTTATGACAAGACCATAACATGAACCTGTTGTCGCAACCAGATAAGAAATGGCGGCTGTTGGGGCGACGCCTATATCATAAACCTGTATCCCATGTGTGGATAATGTGGTTTTGAAAATATCTTTTATCCAAGAACAACTTTCCCGTGTGTCGTGTCCGATGACTACGCACAAGTTCCCTTCTTTGCGGATGCAGTACGAAGAGTTGGTGGGATGTGTCTTTTCATGAAAAAACATTGCAAACGCATTTGCAATACATTTAATGAAATCAGGTGTAAATGTTCCATCTTCGTTTGTGCGACCACGTATGCCGTCTGTGCCGAAATATTTTGCCATAACCTATTCAATGAAAAAGGCGGACACTTTAATACCAAGAAATTTTGCGATTTTAAACAATGGTAACATGCTTTTACTTGTGCCTGCGTAAAAGTTTTTTAATGCTCTAGGAATCATCGCTTCAATCATTTGTACTAGGATCTCGGCTCTAATGCACCGTAAGGTGCTTTTGTTGGCACAAAACCGCCGGTTATACCGGCGGTTCAAAAAAAGGTTTCACCGTGGGGAAGAAACAGAAAAGCCCACCTTTTGTTAAAATAAGTTGGTTCCGACACCAAACAAAT